>NZ_JAAGMG010000428.1 GCF_010548525.1 Streptomyces sp. SID14478 | reverse complement strand
CGCCCGGGGTCCGGCGGCATCGCCGGAGGCGGGCCGAACGCGCCGCCTCCCGCGGGCCCCGCGGGCCCGCCGCCCCCGCTCTGCTCCGCACCACTGTCGGACACGTCCCCCGGCCACCTCATCGCGGTCCCCCAACCGTCAGGCGTCACACCCCGGTGGACACGATCCGGGGCGGCGGCGGGCCTGTCAATCAGGCGCGTGGCGTCAACTGCCTTTACGTTCCGAAGACTTGACGGCCCCACGGCACCGTCTTTAACTCAACCCTTGAATTAAGCACGGCCGGACGCACCACCATCACCCGTGACAGGACCATCGGGAGGGCACCTTGCGTCACACCATTCACACCCGTGCACCAGGTCGCAGGAGACGGGCAGCCCTGCTCGCCGTCTCGGCGCTCGCCGCCGGACTGCTGCCGCTCACCACCGCGGGACCGGCCTCGGCCGACGACCCGGCCCCCGTGCCCGTCGACCGGTTCGAGGGCGAGGTGCCCTTCGCGGCGCAGCCCGCCGAGGGCCTGTTCCCCTGGGGCGGCGACGCCGACGACAATCCGACGCTGGAGCTGAAGGACCGCGCCGACGCACCCGAGGGCGCCAAGGTCCTCGAAGGCTCGTACGACATCAACGGCTACGGCGGCTTCAGCCACGACTACGCCGCCGATCAGCCGGCCCACGACTGGTCGGCCCACAAAGGCATCCGCCTGTGGTGGTACGGCGACGGCTCCGGACGCAGGATCCCCTTCGAGATCAAGGACGGCGGCGCGCACGGCGAGGCGTCCGAGCTGTGGAACACCTCGTTCACGGACGACTTCACCGGCTGGAAGCAGATCGAGCTGCCGTTCACGCAGTTCGCGTACCGCACGGACTACCAGCCCGTCGGCGGCATCGACCACGTGCTCGGCCTCGACAGGATGTGGGGCTACTCGCTCACTCTCCCGGTCGGGGTGAAGGGCCAATTCGCCCTGGACGACGTCGAGTTGTACGGGACAGCCGATCCGGCGCTGCGCGCACAGGTGTCGACGGACGCCGCCGTCTACCCGGTGAAGGAGGGCGGCTCGGCCCGCGTGAAGGTGTCGGTGACGACGACCGGGAACGTGCCGCTCGCCGACGACGTGAGCGTCGCGTACGCCACCGACGGCGGCACGGCGACGCCCGGCTCCGACTACCGACCCGTCACCGGCAAGGTCACCTTCCCCGCGGGCACCGCGTCCGGCGCGTCGCGCACGGTCTCGGTCGTCACGTCGAAGGACCGCGAGCGGGCCGAGACCGCCGAGACGATCCCCCTCGCGCTCACCGTCACCGGCGCCAAGCCGCCCGCCGAGACCCCGCAGGTCGTCATCGACGCCCACGGCCTGCCCTACCTCGACGCGAAGCTGCCCGTGAAGAAGCGGGTCGCCGACCTCGTCTCGCGCATGTCCCTGGAGGAGAAGGCCGGTCAGATGACCCAGGCCGAGCGCGGCGGCGTGGGCGCGGGCGCCGACGTCACCGGCTACGACCTCGGTTCGCTGCTCTCCGGCGGCGGCTCGACGCCGACGCCCAACACGGCCGAGGCGTGGGCCGCGATGATCGACGGCTTCCAACTGCGGGCGCAGGCCACGCGGTTCCAGATCCCGCTGATCTACGGCGTGGACGCGGTGCACGGCCACAACAACCTGCCCGGCGCGACGATCATGCCGCACAACATCGGCATCGGCGCGAGCCGCGATCCTGGACTGGCCGAAAGGACAGGGGCGGTGACCGCCTCCGAGGTGCGTGCCACCGGCGTCCCCTGGGACTTCGCGCCCTGTCTGTGCGTCTCGCGCGACGAGCGCTGGGGCCGCTCCTACGAGTCGTTCGGCGAGGACCCGGCGCTGGTGAAGTCCATGGAGACGATGATCCAGGGCTTCCAGGGCCGCGCGGACGGCGGCGACCTCGACCGCGGCGACAAGGTGCTCGCCACGGCGAAGCACTTCGTCGGCGACGGGGGCACGGCGTACGGCTCGTCGACGAACGGCACGTACACCATCGACCAGGGCGTCACGACGGTGACGCGGCAGGAGCTGGAGGCGGTGCACCTCGCGCCGTTCGGCGAGGCCGTCGACCGGGGCATCGGCACGGTCATGCCGTCGTACTCCTCGCTCGACGTCATCGGCGACGACCAGGGCCCGGTGAAGATGCACGCCGACGCCGCGATGATCAACGGGGAGCTGAAGGGCAAGCTCGGCTTCGACGGCTTCGTCATCAGCGACTACAACGGCATCGACCAGATCCCCGGCGACTACGCGAGCGACATCCGCACGTCGGTCAACGCGGGCGTCGACATGGTCATGGCCCCGTACGCGTACAAGGACTTCCGTGACGGCCTGGTCGCCGAGGCGAAGGCGGGCCGGGTCACCGAGCGGCGGATCGACGACGCCGTGTCGCGCATCCTCACCCAGAAGTTCAGGCTCGGGCTCTTCGAGAAGCCGTATGCGGACACGTCACGGATCGGCGACATCGGTTCGTCCGCGCACCGTGCCGTGGCCCGGCAGGCCGCGGCCGAGTCCCAGGTGCTGCTGAAGAACTCCGGGAACGTGCTGCCGCTGAAGAAGTCGCAGAAGGTGTACGTCGCCGGGTCCAACGCCGACGACCTCGGCAACCAGACCGGTGGCTGGACCATCACCTGGCAGGGCGAGTCCGGGAAGCACACGGACGGCACGACGATCCTCCAGGCGATGAGGAAGGCCTCCCCGGGCACCGCGGTCTCCTACTCCGAGGACGCCTCGGCGCCGACCGCCGGATACGACGTGGGCGTGGTCGTCGTCGGCGAGACCCCCTACGCGGAGGGCGTCGGCGACGTCGGCAACGGCAACGACCTGGAGCTGACCGCGGCGGACAAGGCGGCGGTGGACAAGGTCTGCGGCGCCATGAAGTGCGTGGTGCTGACGGTGTCGGGCCGGCCGCAGCTGATCGGCGACAGGCTCGGCGAGGTCGACGGGCTCGTGGCCTCCTGGCTGCCGGGCACCGAGGGCGACGGCGTCGCCGACGTGCTCTACGGCAGGCGGCCCTTCACGGGGCAGCTCCCGGTCACCTGGCCGAAGTCGCAGGCGCAGCTCCCGATCAACGTGGGCGACTCCTCGTACGATCCGCAGTTCCCCTACGGCTACGGGCTCACCACCCTGACGAAGGTGCCGGGCGGCGGCGCGCTCACCCTCAAGGCGCTCGCGCTCGCGGCGCGGTACGTGCACGACGCGACCGCCGGGCGCGCGCTCGTCGGCAAGGGCCGGCTGATCGTCCAGCAGCAGGCGGGCGCCACGGTCACGGCGGCGTGGGCGAAACCCTTCGCCGAGGCCGACCAGCTGTCCCTGCGCGGCGACTACGCGGGTGCGCTCAACAAGCTCCAGACTGCCTACAAGGAGGCCTCCTGACAGTAAAGCCGCAGGCCAACTAGCTACACACATGGTGTATAGCCACTGTGTATAGTGCCTGCATGCTTGCCGCACATGAGAAGATGATGAAAATGCGGAACGGGTTCCGTGCGGTCGCGGCCCTCGCGATCGCCGGAACCCTCTCCGTCGCCCTGAGTGGCTGTACGCACTACGACACGACGAAGCCGAGCGCCGCGCGCAAGAGCCCGGCCGCCGCCGACGCGACGTCCGGCGGCGCGCGCTCCGTCGGGGCGTTCGGCACGGTCGACTGCCGGCACGCCAAGTGCGTCGCGCTCACCTTTGACGCGGGTCCGAGCGCGAACAGCCCGCGGCTGCTCGACATCCTCAAGGACAAGAAGGTCCCGGCGACGTTCTTCCTGCTCGGCAGGAACCACATCGCCAAGCACCCGGACCTGGTCAAGCGCATGGCACGCGAGGGGCACGAACTCGCCAGCCACACCTGGGACCACAAGATCCTCACCGACATCGGCGACGCCCAGATACGCGACGAGTTCCGGCGCACCGACGACGCCGTGGAGAAGCTGACGGGCAAGCGCCCCACGCTGATGCGTCCCCCGCAGGGCCGCACGAACGACCACGTCGGCGCGCTCGCCAAGAAGGAGGGGCTGGCGCAGATCCTGTGGGACGTGACCTGCAAGGACTACACGACCGACGACTCCGCCCTGATACAGAAGCGTGCGGTCGCGCAGACCAGGCGCGACAGCATCATCCTTCTGCACGACATCTACAAGGGCACGGTCCCGGCCGTCCCCGGCATCATCGACGCGCTCAAGCAGAAGGGCTTCGTCTTCGTGACGGTGCCGCAGCTGCTCGCCCCGGGCAAGGCGGAGCCGGGGAAGGTCTACAAGCCCTGAGGGCCCGCCCCCGACACACCTGGCCGATTGCGGCACGGCTCGCCGGGTGGCGGCCTACGCTCGCGGCGTGGCCCATGTCCGGATCGTCCGCGAGACCCCGCTGTCCGTCGCCGAGGCGTGGCGGCGCCTGACCGACTGGGAACGGCACGGCACGGTCGTGCCCCTCACCCGGGTCACCGTGACGACGCCGGCGCCCTCGGCCGCGGGCACGGTGTTCGTGGCCCGTACCGGGTTCGGCGGTCGCTTGGGCTTCGACGACCCGATGGAAGTGGTCGCCTGGCAGCCGCCGCACCGCTGCCGGCTCGTCAAGCGCGGCCGGTTCGTCACCGGCTGGGCCGAGTTCGAGGTGCGGGCGCTCGGCGCGGGCGGGGCGCGGGTGGAGTGGCGCGAGGAACTGCGGGTGCGCGCGGTACCCGGCGCGCTGGACCCGGTGCTCGCGGTGGCAGGGCGATGGATGTTCGGCCGTGCGGTGAACGGGCTGCTGCGGGACGGGAGTTGACGGGCCGGACAACTCCTCGGCAACACGGATGAGTTGTACCTTGTCCCCTTCGGTCCCACTCCTCCGTACGGAAGTGAGAGCCCTGATGGCCATAGCCGTCTACGGCGCCACCGGACACACCGGGCGCCTCGTCACCGCCGAACTCCTCGCCCGCGGCCAGGACGTGATCCTCGCCGGCCGCAGCGAGCCGGGCCTGCGCTCCCTGGCCGCCGAACTCGCCGCACCGGACCGCGTCGCCGTGCACGTGGCGCCGATCGACGACAGCGCCGCCCTGCGCCGACTGGCCGAGCGCGCCGACGCGTTGAACCACTGCGCGGGCCCCTTCACGACCACCGGCGCCCCGGTCGCCGCCGCGGCGGCCGCGGCCGGCATCCCGTACGTCGACCACGCCATCGAGCCGCACCCGGTCAAGCACCTCTTCGACGCGTTCCAGAGCACGGCCGAGCGCAGCGGGGCCGTGCTGATCCCGCAGATGAGCTTCTACGGGGGCCTGGGCGACCTGCTCGCCTCGGCGGCCGCCGAGGGGCTGTCCGAGGTGGACAAGGTCACCGTCGGGTACGCGGTCAGCGGCTGGCGGATGACGCAGGGGGCGGTGAACACCGCCAACCTCCTCATCGGCGAGATCGACCGCGTCAGTTTCGTGGACGGGGCGCAGCGCGTCGGCCCGGTGGAGATCCGCAACTCGGTCTTCCCGTTCCCGCCGCCGGTCGGTCCGCGCACCACGCTCGTGCCGTTCCCCTCCGGGGAGGTCGTCACCGTGCCGCGGCACGTGCCGGCCCGGACGGTCGAAGTGCAGCTCACCTCCTCGACGTTCGAGGAGGAGCAGATCTTCACCAGCGTCGACGCGAGCCCCGAGGAGCGGGCCCGCACCGAGTTCACGGTCGCGGTCCAGGTGCTGCGCACCGGGGGCGGCGGCGTGAACGCGCACGTGCGGGGCCGGGACATCTGGCGGGCCGGAGCGCTGGCCTCGGTGGAGGCGGTGCTCCGGCTCACCGGCGGCGAGGGTCCGCGCAAGGCCGGGGTGTTCAGCCCGGCGGAGTCGTTCCCGGCGGGGCCCTTCCTCCGCTCCCTCGCGGAGCAGGGCGCCTTCGAGGCCGTCCTGCCCGACTGAGCCGCCCCCCTTCGCGCTGCCCCCCCTGCGCAACTCCCTTACAGAAGCGGCGGGTTGGCGTACCGCACCAACTCCCGTGCCTGCTGCGGGAACCACTCCCCGGCCTTCGGGTCGAGGGTGCCCCGTTCCGGGTCCTCGGGACCCTGCGTCCCGCGCAGGCACAGCCCGTCCGACTCCCCCGGCGTCTTGATCCACAGCCGCGCGTCCTGCAGGGGGTCCCCGGTGCGCAGCGTCGGGCGGGCGCCGAGGCCCCGGTCCGGCGGGTTGCACCAGTCCTGCGGGTCGGTGTACTTCCCGGCGGGCGGGGTCCACGGGCCCCGCCCGTTGCGGCTGGAGTCGGTCACGAAGTGCGCCATCCGCGACGGGGGCACGTGGACGTGGGCGTCGAGCCAGGCCTGCGCCTCGGCCCGGGGCGCCGACTGGGACGGGCAGTCAGCGGCGTCCCCGCCCCCGCCGACGTAGGCGATGCACGACGAAATGAGCTTGCCGTACCAGGAGTTGGCGTCGTCCGTGTTGTAGTTCGAGGCGTTCGTGTAGAAGCCGGAGGCGCGCAGCACGCCGCCCTTGACCAGGCGCGGCACGATCGAGCCGACGGCGTGCCAGCCGGGGTGCCCGGTGTCGAGATAGACCTTGGTGCCGCGCAGCGGTTCGAGCCGGTCGACCGCGTAGTTCACCTCGGCGTACCGGGCGGCGGTCTTCGTGCCCTCGGCGTCGTCCTGTCCGCAGTCGGCGGGCAGCAGGGCCAGCGCGTCGGGCTCCAGGACGACCAGGGCGTCGCGGCCGCCGATGCCGCGGGCGACGGCGTCGATCCAGGCCTGGTACTCGGCGGTGTTCGCGGCGCCGCCCGCGGAGTAGTTGGCGCAGTCGCGCCCGGGGATGTTGTAGAGCGCGAGGGCGGGCACGGACTCGCTCCGGGCCGCGTCCCTGACCACGTCCCGGGTGAGCCGCTCCACCTCGGCGGGGCTCTGGTCACCGAACCAGACGGTCTGCGGGGTGGCGATCATGGCCGTGATGCGGGCGGCGTCCTGGTACTGACGGTCCCGGACCAGCCCGACGATCTGGCGCACGGCGTCCGGGTTGGGGTCCGGGGTGTAGAGGCGGGGCGCATGGCCGACGTCTTCGGCGCCGTCGGCGACGGGGCCGCCGAAGAACACCATGGCCAGGGCGACGGACAGTGCTGCTATGCCAGTTGAGGCACGTCTGAGGGGACCTCGCACGGGTTCACTCCTGGGTCGCACGGTCACGGACGGACTTGCGGGAGCGCTCCCACGGCAGGATCGTGGCCCGTCGCACCAGCGTCAAGGGTCCCTTCAGGAACGTCCGCGCGAAATCGGCCGCGAGGGGCCCGAGTCAGGGCCCGGCCCGTGCACAGGCATGCGCGCTCTGCCCGCGGCGCCGGTGGCCCGTGCCGGGTGACCGCGCCAGGCCGCCGCCGTGGTGCGGCGGCACCACGGCGGCAAGGGGAACGGAACGACGGGCGGCGGTCAGGCCACCGACCCGATCCTCCGCGTCGCCCCGGCCTCGTGATGGATCGGCGTGTGCGCCCCGGTCAGGGACACGCCGCTGCCGCCCCGCCGGTTCGCCACGATCTCGCCGGCGATGGACAGGGCCACCTCCTCCGGCGTACGGGCGCCGAGGTCGAGGCCGATCGGGGAGCGCAGGCGGGCCAACTCCAGTTCGGTGACGCCGACTTCGCGCAGGCGGTCGTTGCGGTCCAGGTGCGTGCGGCGGGAGCCCATGGCGCCGACGTAGGCGACCGGGAGGCGCAGGGCGAGCTGGAGCAGGGGTACGTCGAACTTGGCGTCGTGCGTCAGGACGCACAGCACGGTCCGGCCGTCGACGTCCGTGCGGTCGAGGTACTTGTGCGGCCACTCGACGACGATCTCGTCGGCGTCGGGGAAGCGGGCGGCCGTCGCGAAGACGGGGCGGGCGTCGCAGACGGTGACGTGGTAGCCGAGGAACTTTCCCATCCGCACGAGCGCGGACGCGAAGTCGATCGCGCCGAAGACGATCATCCGGGGGGCGGGGACGGAGGACTCGACGAGCAGCGTGAGCGGTGCTCCGCAGCGCGAGCCCTGCTCGCCGATCTCCAGGGTGGCGGTGCGCCCCGCGTCGAGGTAGGCGAGTGCCTCGCCGGCGACCGTGCGGTCGAGTTCGGGGTGGGCGCCGAAGCCGCCCTCGGACGAGCCGTCGGGGCGCACCAGCAGGGCGCGGCCCATGAGTTCGGCCGGTCCGGACACGATCCGCGCGACCGCCGCCGCCTCCCCCGTGGCGGCGGCGGCCAGCGCGGCCGCCAGCACGTCCCGTACGGCCGGGTTCGCGGCGCGTACGGGCGTGACGAGGATGTCGATGACGCCGCCGCAGGTGAGTCCCACGGCGAAGGCGTCGTCGTCGCTGTATCCGAAGCGTTCGAGGACCGGTTCCCCGTCCTCGAGCGCCTGTTGGCACAGTTCGTAGACCGCGCCCTCCACGCAACCGCCGGAGACCGAACCGATCGCCGTGCCTTCGCCGTCGACGGCGAGTGCCGCGCCGGGCTGCCGGGGCGCGCTGCCGCCGACGGCCACCACGGTGGCCACGGCGAAGTCGCGTCCCTGCTCGACCCACCGGTTGAGTTCCTCGGCGATGTCCAGCATGTCTCGGTCTCCTTAGCGGTTACGAGGATCGAAGCGGTCGGCGTCAGTGGACGCCCATCCAGCTCTCGATCGGATTGAGGGCGAAGTACACGAGGAAGATCACCGTCAGGCCCCACATGAAGGCCCCGATCTCCCGGGCCTTGCCCTGGGCGATCTTGATGGCGACCCAGGAGATGACGCCCGCGGCCACACCGGTGGTGATGGTGTACGTGAAGGGCATCAGGACCACGGTGAGGAACACCGGGATCGCGGTGGCGCGGTCGGCCCAGTCGACGTGCCGGGCGTTCATCATCATCATGGCGCCGATGACGACCAGGGCGGCGGACGCGACCTCCTGCGGGACGATCGCGGTGACCGGCGTGAAGAACAGGCAGGCGGCGAAGAACAGGCCGGTGACGGCGGAGGCGAGACCCGTGCGGGCTCCCTCGCCGACGCCGGTCGCCGACTCGACGAAGACGGTCTGGCCGGAGCCGCCGGCGACGCCGCCGATCGCACCGCCCGCGCCGTCGATGAACAGCGCCTTGGACAGGCCCGGCATGCGGCCCTTGTCGTCGGCCAGGTTGGCCTCGGTGCCGACGCCGATGATGGTGGCCATCGCGTCGAAGAAGCCGGCCAGGACCAGGGTGAAGACGATCATGCCGACCGTCATCGCGCCGACCTCGCCCCAGCCGCCGAACTCGACCTTGCCGAAGAGCGAGAAGTCCGGTGTGGAGACGGCGCTGCCGTGCAGCTCCGGTGCTCCGTTGGCCCACTGCTTGGGGTTGATCACGTCGAGCGCGTTGAGGATCATCGCGACGACCGTGCCGGTGATGATGCCGATCAGGATCGCGCCGGGGGTGTTGCGCGCCTGCAGCATGAAGATCAGGAGGAGCGTGCCCGCGAAGAGCAGGACGGGCCAGCCGGCCAGTTCGCCGGTCGCGCCGAGCGTGAGCGGGGTGGCCTTGCCGACCTGGACGAAGCCGGACTTGTACAGGCCGATCAGGGCGATGAACAGGCCGATGCCCATGGTGATGCCGTGCTTGAGCGCCAGCGGGATCGCGTTCATGATCATCTCGCGTAGGCCGGTGACGACCAGGAGCATGATCACGACGCCGTACATCACGCACATGCCCATGGCCTGCGGCCAGGTCATCTCGGGGGCGACCTGCGAGGAGATCACACCGGAGACGGAGAGTCCGGCAGCAAGGGCGAGCGGGACCTTGCCGACGAAGCCCATCAGGAGCGTGGTGAACGCGGCGGCGAAGGCGGTCGCGGTGATCAGGGCCTTCTGACCCAGGGTGTCACCGGCGGAGTCCTTGCCGGACAGGATCAGGGGGTTGAGCAGCAGGATGTACGCCATGGCCATGAAGGTCGTGACGCCACCGCGCACTTCGCGCGCGACGGTGGATCCCCGGTCGGATATGTGGAAGTACCTGTCGAGCCAAGACCTGCCGGCGGGCTGGCGCGAACCCGCGCCCGCCTCGGATGCGGCGGTCTTCGGCTCCACTGACTGCTGGGTCATGGTGCCTCGTTTCCCAAGGTTCAAAGGGGCACCCGCGCACTGCTGGAAACCGTGCGGGATTTGGGATGGCTGCACGACCCGGGGGACGGCCCGAGACGGACTGCTCTGAAGTGCTCCGGACGGTGTGGGCTGGGGAAGTGTGACGTTCCTGGGAGGCACACACCGTCCGGAGTCGAAGGGCGGGGGCGAGCGGCCCCCGCGTTCCCGACGTGGTTACGCCGGAGCGGTACCGGTCAGGTGCTCGGGCCGGACCGGAGTCCGGTCGAGCTGGAGCCCCGTCGCGTTCCGGATCGCCGCGAGGACGGCCGGGGTGGACGACAGGGTCGGTGCCTCGCCGATACCGCGGAGCCCGTACGGGGCGTGCTCGTCGGCGAGTTCGAGCACGTCGACCGGGATGGTCGGCGTGTCGAGGATCGTGGGGAGGAGGTAGTCCGTGAAGGACGGGTTCCTGACCTTCGCGGTGACGGGATCGACGACGATCTCCTCCATCACCGCGATGCCCATGCCCTGCAGGGTGCCGCCCTGGATCTGGCCGACGACGGACAGCGGGTTGAGCGCCTTGCCGACGTCCTGGGCGCAGGCCAGCTCGATGACCTTGACCAGGCCGAGCTCGGTGTCGACCTCGACGACGGCGCGGTGCGCGGCGAACGAGTACTGCACGTGGCCGTTGCCCTGGCCGGTGACCAGGTCGAAGGGGACGGTGGGCCGGTGGCGCCACTCCTCCTCCAGCTCGACCGCCTCGCCCTCCAGGACGTCGACGAGGTCGGCGAGGACCTCGCCGCCGTCGGTGACGACCTTGCCGCCCTCCAGGAGGAGTTCGGCCGTGGCCCACGCCGGGTGGTAGGTGCCCATCTTGCGGCGCCCGATCTCCAGGACCTTCTCGCGCACCAGCTCGCAGGCGTTCTTGACGGCGCCGCCGGTGACGTACGTCTGACGCGACGCGGACGTCGAGCCGGCCGAGCCGACCTGGGTGTCGGCGGGGTGGATGGTGACCTGCGCGACGCCCAGTTCGGTGCGGGCGATCTGCGCGTGGACGGTGATGCCGCCCTGGCCGACCTCCGCCATGGCGGTGTGCACGGTGGCGACGGCCTCGCCGTTGATGACCTCCATGCGCACCTTGGCGGTGGAGTAGTCGTCGAAGCCCTCGGAGAAGCCGACGTTCTTGATGCCGACCGCGTAGCCGACACCGCGGACGACGCCCTCGCCGTGCGTGGTGTTGGACAGACCGCCGGGCAGCTGGCGCACGTCGGAGCCCTCGCTGGACTCCCACTGGCGCTCCATCGGCAGCGGCATCGCCTTGACGCGGCGCAGCAGTTCGGCCACCGGTGCGGGCGAGTCGACCGGCTGTCCGGTCGGCATGATCGTGCCCTGCTCCATGGCGTTGAGCTGGCGGAACGCGACCCGGTCCATGCCCACCTCGTCGGCGAGCTTGTCCATCTGGGCCTCGTAGGCGAAGCACGCCTGGACCGCGCCGAAGCCGCGCATCGCGCCGCAGGGCGGGTTGTTCGAGTACAGCGCGATGGCCTCGATGTCGACGTCGTCGATCACGTACGGGCCGACCGACAGCGACGAGGCGTTGCCGACGACGGCCGGCGACGCGGAGGCGTAGGCGCCGCCGTCGAGGACGATCTTGCACTTCATGTGCGTGATCTTGCCGTCCTTGGTCGCCCCGTGCTCGTAGTAGAGCTTCGCGGGGTGGCGGTGGACGTGCCCGAAGAACGACTCGAAGCGGTTGTAGACGATCTTGACCGGCTTGTCGGTGCGCAGGGCCAGCAGGCAGGCGTGGATCTGCATCGACAGGTCCTCGCGGCCGCCGAAGGCGCCGCCGACGCCGGAGAGCGTCATGCGCACCTTGTCCTCGGGCAGGCCGAGGACCGGGGCGATCTGCTGGAGGTCCGAGTGCAGCCACTGGGTGGCGACGTACAGGTCGACGCCGCCGTCCTCGGACGGCACGGCGAGCCCGGACTCGGGGCCGAGGAAGGCCTGGTCCTGCATGCCGAAGTAGTACTCGCCCTTGACGATGAAGTCGGCCTTCTTGGCGGCCTCTTCGGCGTTGCCGCGCACGATCGGCTGGCGGTGCACGATGTTCGGGTGCGGGACGTGGCCGCTGTGGTGGTCGTCGCGGTTCTCGTGGACGAGGATCGCGTCCGGCGCGGTGGCGCTCGCCTCGTCGGTGATGACGGGCAGCTCGCGGTACTCGACCTTGATCTTCGCGGCGGCGCGGCGCGCGGTCTCCGGGTGGTCGGCGGCCACGAGGGCGACCGGCTCGCCGTGGTGGCGGACCTTGCCGTGCGCGAGGACCGGGGTGTCCTTGAACTCCAGGCCGTACGTCTTCACTTCGGTCGGCAGGTCGTCGTAGGTGAGGACCGCGTAGACGCCGGGGGTGGCCAGCGCCTCGCCCGTGTCGATGGAGACGATCTCGGCGTGCGCGACCGTGGAGCGCAGGATCTGCCCCCACAGCATGTCCTCGTGCCACATGTCGGACGAGTACGCGAACTCGCCGGTGACCTTGAGGGTGCCGTCGGGGCGGAGCGTGGACTCGCCGATGCCGCCCTTGGTCGGTGCTCCCTGCGTGACGTTGAACGGGATACCCGTCGTACGTGTGTCAGCCATCGCCTCAGACCCCCTCGGGTGCGGACTGGCGGGCCGCAGCGAGCCGGACCGCGTCCATGATCTTCTCGTAGCCCGTGCAGCGGCACAGGTTGCCCGAGAGCGCCTCGCGGATGTCCGCGTCGGACGGGTTCGGGGTGCGCTCCAGCATCTCGTCGGCGGCGACCAGCAGACCCGGCGTGCAGAAACCGCACTGGACGGCGCCGGCGTCGATGAACGCCTGCTGGATCGGGGCGAGTTCGGTGCCCTCACCGGTCTGCGAGTCGGTGCCCTTGGCGGACCAGCCCTGCGCCTCCTGGAGGGTCGTGCCGCTCTCGTCGTGCCCGCAGGTGCGGTTCTTGGCGAAGTCGGCGAGGCCCTCGACGGTGACGACCTCGCGGCCCTCGACCTGTCCGGCGGCCACCAGACACGAACACACCGGTACGCCGTCCAGGCGGACGGTGCACGAGCCGCACTCGCCCTGCTCGCAGGCGTTCTTCGAGCCCGGCAGGCCCATGCGCTCGCGCAGGACGTACAGGAGGGACTCACCCTCCCAGACGTCGTCGGCTTCCTGCTTGCGGCCGTTGACCGTGAAATTGACGCGCATTACGCGACTCCCTCCGTGCGGGCGGCGGTGCCGCGGTAGGACTCCCAGGCCCAGGTGAGCGTGCGGCGGGCCATGATGCCGACCGCGTGGCGGCGGTACGAGGCGGTGCCGCGCACGTCGTCGATCGGGTTGCAGGCGGCGGAACACAGGTCCGCGAACTGCTTGGCGACCGACGGCGTGATGATCTTGCCGTTCTCCCAGAACCCGCCCTCTTCCAGGGCGGAGTTGAGGAACTCCTCGGCCGCCTTGGCGCGGACCGGGGTCGGCGCGGCGGAGCCGATGCCGGTGCGCACGGTGCGCGTCCCGGGGTGCACAGCGAGGCCGAAGGCGCACACGGCGATCACCATGGCGTTGCGCGTGCCCACCTTCGAGTACTGCTGCGGTCCGTCGGCCTTGGGCAGGTGGACGGCGCGGATCAGCTCGTCCGGGGCGAGCGCGTTGCGCTTCACGCCGGTGTAGAACTCGTCGATCGGGATCATGCGCGAGCCGCGTACGGACTCGACCTCGACCTCGCAGCCGT
This sequence comes from Streptomyces sp. SID14478, assembly GCF_010548525.1. Taxonomy (GTDB): domain Bacteria; phylum Actinomycetota; class Actinomycetes; order Streptomycetales; family Streptomycetaceae; genus Streptomyces. The sequence continues at coordinate 1,149 of NZ_JAAGMG010000428.1, read as the reverse complement.
GGGCGAGCAGCGCCGGGTGGGCGTCACCGGCCGGGGAGGCGGTGCCGAGGTTGCCGCCGACGCCGCCGCGGTTGCGGATCTGCGGCGAGGCGACCGTGTGCGAGGCGAGCGCCAGGCCCGGCAGCTCGGTGCGCAGCTCCTCCATGATCGTGGTGTACGGGACGGAGGCGCCGAGCCGGACAGTGCCCTGTGGACCCTCGCCCATCTCCCACTCGCTCAGCTCGCCGATGCGGTTGAGGTCGAGGAGGTACTCGGGCCGGCGGTGGTCGAAGTTGATCTCGACCATGACATCGGTGCCACCCGCAATCGGCACAGCTGTGGGGTGCTCGGCCTTCGCGGCGAGCGCCTCCTCCCAGCTGGCGGGGCGAAGGAAGTCCATGAGTGGCTCTCTTCATTCGTGTTCGTGGTTCGTGCGATCAGTTCGAGCCATGGATGTGCGGATCACGGGGGCTCGTTCATGTGCTGTTAACGCGGAGTGGGCTCAGTACACCGCCCGGTGCTCCACCAGGGTCAGTCACGGAAACCATGAAGGAGTTGGCTGACCAACACAGGTGTCTTGTAGATTCGTATGAACGGAGAACATCAGTAACCTCTTCGTTTTCCTGCAGAAACCCAGGAAACAGTTCGAGACAGATCGGCGGCGACGACGACATGCGGCTGCGCGCATTGCTGGACACGGACGCGCTGGGCCTCAGGCTCCTCGGCGGTGACGAGGAGCTGGACCGCACGGTCCGTGGCGTCATGACGACGGACCTGCGGGATCCCAGCCGCTATCTGTCCGGGGGCGAGCTGGTCCTCACGGGCCTCGCCTGGCGCCGGGACGCGGCGGACGCCGAGCCCTTCGTACGGCTGCTGTCCACGGCGGGCGTCGCGGCCCTGGCGGCCGGTGAGGCCGAGCTGGGCGCCATCCCCGAGGACCTGGTGCAGGCCTGCGCCCGGCACCGGCTCCCGTTGTTCGCGGTGAACGAGTCGGTGGCGTTCGCGACGATCACCGAGCACGTCGTGCGCCAGGTCTCGGGCGAGCGCGCCGGCGATCTGGCCGCGGTCGTGGACCGGCACCGGCGCCTGATGACGTCTGGCCCCGCGGGCGGCGGCCCGGACGTGGTCCTGGACCTGCTCGGCAGCGACCTGGACCTGCGGGCCTGGGTG
>NZ_JAAGMG010000385.1 GCF_010548525.1 Streptomyces sp. SID14478 | reverse complement strand
GGCGCCGACCATCGTCGCCCCGCTCGCCCCGGGGCCGGGCACCGTGCCGCCGCCCCCGCCTCCGGCTCCCTACGGGCAGCAACCGCCCCAGCAGCCGCAGTTCGGGCAGGTCCCGGGGCAGGGCAGCGCGCCCCTGCCTCCTGGCTACGGCCAACAGGCACAGCCGCCGACCGCACCTCCCGGCTACGGTCAGCCGCCCGCCGCGCCTTCCCCGTACGGCGCCCCGCAAGGCGTCCCGCAGCAGGCCCCGGCACCAGGCGTGGCAGCCGCGCTGGAGAAGTACCGCGAGGCGCCCACAGGGCAGCGCTGGACGCTCCAGAACAAGAAGCTGATCCGCGTCGACCTCGGCGCCGGCGGCGACCAGCCCGTGCTCGCACGGCAGGGCAGCATGGTGCTCTACCAGGGCAAGGTCGAATTCAGCTACAAGGGTGCCGGGTTCGCCGGACGCATCGTGGGCAATGCCACCGGCCAGGAGATGCAGCTGATGCGCTGCACCGGCCGCGGCCAGGTCTTCCTCGCGGAAGAGGCCACCCACCTGCACCCCATCGAGCTCCAGGGCGACGCGATCTGTGTCTCCGCGGAGAACGTGCTCGCCTTCGACGAGAGCCTTCAGTACGAAGTGCGCAGGATCGAGGGCCACGGCATCCCTGGAGGCGCCCTGTTCGTCATGCAGTTCCAGGGAACAGGGACCGTCGTCGTGAAGACGCACGGGACGCCCGTGGTGCTGCCGGTGACGCCGACGACGTTCGCCGACTGCAACGCGGTCGTGGCCTGGTCCGCGGCCGCTCAGGCGATCATCTCCAGCCAGGTCCGGATGCGCCGCAACGCCTATCCGGGGCACAGCGGGGAGAGCGTGAACCTCCAGTTCCGGGGCGCCCCCGGAAACTTCATCGTCGTCCAGCCGTACGAGGTCTGAGGGAGCCCGTCATGAACCAGCCGCTCGCGGGCTTCGCCCCGACCCCGGTAGCCGCCCGCATGGAGAACCACGGCAGCAACATGCTGAAGGTCGCCATGCAGACCGGTAACGACCTCTTCGCGCGCGTGGGCTCGATGGTCGCCTACGAAGGCTTCGTCCAGTACGAGCCCAACCCGCCCGCTGTCCGTCAGATCGCCCGTGACTGGATCACCGGCGAGGGCGCGCCTCTTATGAAGTGCTCCGGTGACGGTCTGCTGTATCTCGCCGACTACGGAGCGGACGTCGTCGTCATCAACCTCGGTGGCGAGTCCCTCTCCGTCAACGGCACCAACCTGCTTGCCTTCGACGCGCACCTCCAGTGGGGCGTCGAGCGCGTGAAGGGACTCGCCAAGTTCGCGGGGCAGGGCCTGTGGAACATCAAGGTCGGCGGTCAGGGACACGTCGCCCTGACCTCGCGCGGCACGCCCATCGTCGTCGACTGCGGTCGCGGCGAGGACGAGACGTACGTGGACCCGGACGCTCTCCTCGCCTGGTCGCCGAACCTGAAGGTGAAGGGCAAGCGCAGCTTCCGGGCCGGCTCGCTCATCGGGCGCGGCAGCGGCGAGGCCTACCAGATGGGCTTCTCCGGGGAGGGCATCGTCGTCGTACAGCCCAGTGAAGACAGCACCGACCGTCTCCGAGCCCGGGGCTGAGGGGGAGCACACACCATGCAGAGCCCGCTTTTCGCGTACACCGAGCAGCAGAACCAGGAGCGCTACACGGTGCAGAACCCGCAGATGCTGCGGGTCACCTTGGAGGGCCACGACGACATCCTCGCCCGTAAGGGCTCGATGGTCGCCTACCAGGGGCTGATGGAGTTCGACGGCGAGTACCAGTCGTCCGGACAGCGGCGTGCTCGCGCGCAGACCGGCGAGGGCCTCGACCTGATGCGCTGCCACGGGCAGGGCACCGTCTACCTCGCGAACCTCGCCCAGTACATCCACGTGGTGGAGGTCGAGCAGGACGGGCTGACCGTCGACAGCAGCTACGTGCTGGCGATGGACTCGTCGCTGCACCATGAAGTCATCGCCGTGGACAGCCAGTTCGGCATCTCCGGCTCCGGCAAGTACCAGCTGAACATCACCGGGCGCGGCAAGGTCGCCCTGATGACGTCCGGCCAGCCGCTGATGCTCCAGGTCACGCCCGACCGTTACGTCAACGCCGACGCGGACGCCATCGTCGCCTGGTCGAACGGGCTGCGGGTCCAGATGCAGGCACAGACGCACTCCTCGGGCGTCTGGCGCCGCCGGGGCAACACCGGCGAGGGCTGGGAGCTCAGCTTCATGGGAACCGGTTACGCGCTCGTGCAGCCCAGCGAGCTGCTGCCCCCGCAGCACGCGGCGGTGGGGCAGGGGCTCGCAGCCCAGTACGGCATGGGACAGCAGGGCGCCCGGGGCCAGAACCAGGGCAACGTCTGGAGCTGATGGCGTACGTACAGCTACGTGTAAGACGTACAGCTACGTGTAAGCCGTACAGCTCCGTGTAAGACGTACAGACGCGTGTAAGGGGCGGTCGCCCATGGTGACCGCCCCTTACCCGTACCCTACGTACCAACAGCCTTCAGAGCCGTGCCCGCGTCGCCTCCACGAGACGGACCACCGACGTGTCCGCCACATCCGCGACCTCGGCGTACGGGAACCAGCGCAGGTCCAGGGACTCGTCGCTGATGGCCTCCGTGGCGTCCGCGGGGGCGAGCGCCGCGTACTGCGTGTCCAGGTGCTGAGTGCACGGACCCGGGATCGGGTGCCGGTCCAGGCGTACCGGGCCGCCGGGCAGGAGCGTGAGCCCCGTGATGCCGGACTCCTCGGTCGCCTCGCGCAGCGCCGCGGTCGCGAGCGTCGGGTCGCCGGGCTCGCAGTGGCCGCCCATCTGGAGCCACATCTGCAGTTTCTTGTGCAGCGTGAGCAGGACCCGCCCACGCGTGGGATCGATCACCAGGGCGCTCGCCGTCAGGTGACCCGCGGTGCAGGACTTCCACATCGCGGCGTCACCGTGGGCGGCGAGATGGTCCAGGTAGGCCTGGCGCAGCTCCGGCTGGTCCTCGTACCTCTTGAGTACGAGAACCGCGTCGTCGTACAGGCTCACTTGTCGCTGTCGCCCTCACTGCTGTCGTCGTTCTCGTCGTCGTCCTTGCCCTTGGAGAGGTCCGGCTTCTGCGCGGAGCCGCCGGCCGCCTCGCCGAGCATCTTGTCCAGCTCGGAGAAGTCCAGCTGCTCGCGGTGCACGAAGCCGTCCGGGTCGTCCAGGTCGGACGCCGTGGGCAGCATGTCCGGGTGCGCCCACAGGCCGTCACGGCCGTCCACGCCGCGCGCGTCCGTGAGCGAGGCCCACAGGCGCGAGGCGTCGCGCAGACGGCGCGGACGCAGCTCCAGACCGATCAGCGTCGCGAACGTCTGCTCCGCCGGGCCGCCGGTCGCACGACGGCGGCGCAGCGTCTCACGCAGCGCGTCGGCGGACGACAGGCGGGGCTTGGCGGCCGCGTGGACCACCGCGTCGACCCAGCCCTCCACGAGCGCCAGAGCGGTCTCCAGACGCGCCAGGGCGGCCTTCTGCTCCGGGGTGTCCTCCGGCTGGAACATGCCCTGCTGGAGTGCTTCCTGGATCTGCTCCGGGTTCTGCGGGTCGAACTGGCCGACCACGTCCTCCAGCTTCGAGGTGTCGACCTTGATGCCGCGCGCGTACCCGTCGACCGCGCCGAACAGGTGCGAGCGCAGCCACGGCACGTGCGAGAACAGCCGCTGGTGGGCCGCCTCGCGCAGCGCCAGGTAGAGGCGGACCTCCTCCTTGGGGATGCCGAGGTCCTTGCCGAACGCCTCGATGTTCAGCGGCAGCAGCGCCGCCTTGCCGGCCGGGACGAGCGGCAGGCCGACATCGGTGGACCCGACGACCTCGCCCGCGAGCACGCCCAGGGCCTGCCCGATCTGCGAGCCGAACATGGCGCCACCCATGGAGCGCATCATGCCGATGAGCGGGCCCGCCATGGCCTGCATCTCCTCGGGCAGCACGTCGCCCATGGCCAGGCCGACGCGCTCGGCGACCGGGTCGACGAGCTCCTTCCACGCGGGAAGGGTCGCCTCGACCCACTCGGCGCGGCTCCACGCCACGGCGGAACCGGCGCCCGAAGGCAGCGACGTCGCGTCGTCGAGCCACAGGTCGGCCAGGCGCACGGCCTCCTGGACCGCGGTGCGGTCGGCGGGGCCGACGCTCGCGTCCTTCACACCGTCCTGCGTGCCCTGGGAGACGGTCTGGCGGGCGATGTCCTTGGCCATGTCCCAGTTCACCGGGCCGCCCTCGTAGGAGAGCATCTGACCCAGCTGCTGGAAGGCAGCCCCCAGATCGTTCGGATTCATCGAGCCGAACATGGCCGCGAACGGGTTGTCCCCGCCCGCGTCACCCGGGCCGCCCGCGCCGGGCAGGCCCGGGAACCCGAATCCGAGGGGGTTGGCCGGTCCCTGACCGCCACCGCCCTGCTGGTCCTTCTTCTTGCCCTCGTCGCCGTCGTCCGGCTCCTCCGGCGGAAGGCCGAAACCAAATGGGGTGTCACTCACGGGATTCCTCGGCTGGTAAGGCCACCGGTTTCTGTCCCGGCGGCGACTGCCCGACTACACACCCAGCGTAGACACCATGGCGGGATCGGGCCTCGGTGCTTCGCCGACTCATGGCCTGCGGCAGGATGGATGCCTCCTGGTACGTACGCGTCATACACATACGTACTGAAGACAACCGCTGGAGACGCCCGGTGAGTTCCCCAGATCCGCAGGTTCGCGCAGCGCGAAACCCCTCAACCAGTCCGGCCGTACGCGGCCCCGTCGTCGCGGTCACCGGTGCCGCATCCGGCATCGGCGCCCTGCTCACCGAGCGGCTCGCCGCGTCGGAGGAGATCAAGCAGGTGCTCGCCATCGACGAGCGCCGGGGCGAGTGCGCGTCCGCGACCTGGCACATCCTGGACGTACGGGACCCGGCCATCGCCGAGAAGCTGCGCGGCGCGGACGTCGTCGTGCACCTGGCACTCGACCTGGACCTGGAGTCGGACCCCGCGGCCCGGACCGCCTACAACGTGCGCGGCACCCAGACCGTGCTGACCGCCGCGGCCGCCGCCGGGGTGCACCGCGTCGTGCTGTGCACCTCCGCCATGGTCTACGGGGCGCACGAGGACAACGAACTGCCCCTCTCCGAGGACGCCGAACTGCGCGCCACGGCGGAGGCCACGGGCGTCGGCGACCTGCTGGAGATCGAGCGGCTCGCCCGGCGGGCACCCCGCGCGCACCCCGGCCTGAACGTCACCGTGGTGCGTCCCGGGGTACTCGTAGGCGGCACCGACACGGCCCTGACGCGCTACTTCGAGTCGCCGCGCCTTCTTGTAGTGGCCGGTTCGCGGCCCGCTTGGCAGTTCTGTCACGTAGAGGATCTGTGCAGTGCCCTGGAGTACGCGGTCCTGGAGAAGGTCGACGGGGAACTCGCGGTCGGCTGCGACGGATGGCTGGAGCAGGAGGAGGTCGAGGAGCTCAGCGGGATCCGGCGCATGGAGCTGCCCTCGACCGTCGCGCTCGGCGCGGCCGCGCGGCTGCACCGCATCGGCCTGACGCCCTCGCCCGCCGGGGACCTCGCCTACACGATGTACCCGTGGGTCGTGAGCGGCAGCCGGCTGCACGACGCCGGATGGCGCCCCCAGTGGACGAACGAGGAGGTCCTCGCCGAACTCCTCGAAGAGGTCGCGGGCCGGCGCACAGTGGCCGGGCGGCGACTCGGGCGCAAGGACGCGACGGCCGCCGGGGCCGCGGGCGCGACGGTGGCTCTGCTGGGCACGGCGGCCGTGGTGCGGCGCGTACGGAAGGCGCGGCGACGCATCTGAAGCCGGTCGGCTCGTAGGAGACTCCAAGCCGCCACGCGTGCGTGCCGGTCGAAAGCGCTATTCACGGTTGTCGGCGGTGTACGGCACGATGAGGACATGGCACCCACCCAGCACGACCATCCCGGTGAGCAAGCCGCTCAGGACCCGATCAAGCTGCTCGCCGTCCGTGAGACGCCGCTCTCCCTCGACGAGGTCTTCCAGGCCGTCGGCGACGACGCGGCGGGCGGCACCGCGCTCTTCGTGGGGACCGTGCGCAACCACGACGGCGGGGCCGACGTCGATCAGCTGGGCTATTCGTGCCACCCGACCGCCGAGGCGGAGATGCGGCGCATCGCGGAGAAGGTCGTCGCCGAGTACCCCGTACGCGCCCTGGCGGCCGTCCACCGGATCGGTGATCTGACGGTGGGGGATCTCGCCGTCGTCGTCGCGGTGTCGTGCCCCCACCGGGGCGAGGCCTTCGAGGCGTGCCGCAAGCTGATCGACGATCTGAAGCATGAAGTGCCCATCTGGAAGCACCAGAAGTTCTCCGACGGCACGGAGGAGTGGGTCGGAGCCTGCTGAGGCTCCGGTTGCGTAACCGCACCCCTGCGGCGAGCGTTGACACTGCGGATGGTTAATCTGCTGATCAGTCAGTTGTGGTCGCTCATAGGGGTCGGGAGGTCGGCATGGCAGCGCTCATGTGGCTGCTGATTCCGGTGGTCGCTGCGGTGGGTGCCGGGCTCTGGGGCATCTGGGCCGGGCGCAACCGCCACAAGACGGGCGATGCGAGCGAGCTCAGCGGCTATTCGCGCTTCCGTGAGGCGATGGAGAAGTCCCACTCGGGCACCTGACCCGGCCCGGGCCCCGATCTCGTACGGCCCGGCCCCACAGGTGCGCTGACAGGGGCGTCCCGTACTGTCGTTCCATGCCACGCCGCACTGCGACGATGCTCGCCTCGACCCTGATGCTGATCGCGCTGCTCTGCGCGGGGGTTCTCATCAAAGTGCCCTATTCGGAGATGTCGCCGGGACCGACGGTGAACACACTCGCGGACCACGGCGGCGAACCCGTGATCCAGATCTCTGGCCACAAGACGTACGAGACGTCCGGGCACCTCAACATGACGACGGTCCGCGTCACCAGCGCCGACTACAACATGAACCTGGTGTCGGCCGTCTACGGGTGGCTCGCCCACGACAGCATCGTGGTGCCGCACGACACGCTCTATCCGGACGGTCAGACCGAGGAGCAGTCGTCGCAGGAGAACGCCGAGGAGTTCAGCCAGTCCCAGGAGAGCGCCAAGGTCGCCGCCCTGAACGAGCTGGGCATCCCCGTGAAGTCCTGGGTGATCGTCTCCACCGTCGTCAAGGACAGCCCCGCCGAGGGCAGGCTGCACGCCGGTGATGTCATCAAGGCCGTCGACGGCACCAAGGTCACCAAGCCGACCGACGTCGCCAAGCTCGTCACCAAGCACAAGGCCGGCGAGAACGTCGTCTTCACCGTCGTGCCCGTCAAGGAAGCCGCCGCGGCCGAGAAGGAGGGCAAGGAGGCGACCCGTACGGAGAACGTGACGATCAAGACGGACAAGGCCGAGGACGACCGCGCCATCGTCGGTATCCAGGCCGGCACCGACCACACCTTCCCGTTCCAGATCGACATCAAGCTCGCCGACGTCGGCGGCCCCAGCGCCGGCCTGATGTTCTCCCTCGGCATCGTCGACAAGCTGACGTCCGAGGACCTGACCGGCGGCAAGTTCGTGGCCGGCACCGGCACGATCGACGACAACGGCAAGGTCGGCCCCATCGGCGGCATCGGCATGAAGACCGTCGGCGCCCACGACAAGGGTGCGCAGTACTTCCTGACGCCGAAGGACAACTGCGCCACCGCGGCCAAGGACACCCCGGACGGCCTCACGCTCGTCAAGGTGGACACCATCGACGACGCGATGGACGCACTGAAGGACATTCGCAGCGGCAACACCGCCGATCTGCCGAAGTGCACCACCAAGGGCTGAACACGCGGACACACGGCTCTACGTAGAGGGGCGCGCCGGGATCTCCCGGCGCGCCCCTCTACGTAGAAGTGGAAAACGTCATTCGGCGAACGTCGCCGCCAGGGCCTCCGCGAGCCCGGGCACCAGGGCCGCGCCCGTGAGGACCTCGGTCGGCGCGTCCTTCTCCCGCAGCCTCAGGGCCGCGTCGCGGGTGCCGTCGCGCAGCACCGCCACCGTCATCCGGACCTCCTGACGTTCCGGGTGCTCGGCGACCCACCGGGTGAGCTTCTTGTCGCTGAGGCCCTCGGGCACGGAAGCCTCGGCTGACGGCGGCAGCATGAGGCGCTCCACCGTCAGGGCGCAGCCGACGACGGCGTCGGGCCACGCGATGGTGCCGAGGAAGTCGTCCAGTGCCTTGTCGGCGGGAATCTCGTCCTGCTCGATCGGGGTGAGGCCGGGGGCCTCCTGCTCGCCCTCCAGACCGAGCTGGGCGGCGAGAGCGGGTTCCTGGGCGCGCAGGGCGCCGGTGTCGACGAGGGCGAAGAGGCGGGCGGGCTGGTCCCAGCCGAGGCCGGAGGCGTACTCGTCGATCTCGAGTACGGCCCGGGTGAGGGGGCTCGCTGCCATGGGAGTGTTGGGCATGGTCACAATCCTGCCTCGTTCCTCCCCCGAACCGGGAACTGAGTAAAGCGTGAGTAAGTTGCATAGGTGATGGGGTCCGCGATCTCGGGGGCCTGACCGATCGATTACTGAACTTTCGAGGTGCGCACCTTGGCTTTCCAGATGCCGGACCGCGGCGGGGGCCCGACGGGACCGCGGATCAGAGTGGGCCGACCTTCCCGACGTGCCCGGACGCTGCTGTTGACGCTGGGCGTTCTGGCCGTGCTCGGCATGGCCTTCGTCATGTTCGCCGGGTTCTGGACGGACTGGCTCTGGTACCGGTCGGTCAAGTACTCGTCCGTCTTCACGACGACCCTGTGGACGAAGATCGGGCTCTTCTTCGTCTTCGGTCTGCTCATGGCCCTCGCCGTCGGCGTCAACATCTGGCTGGCGCACCGGCTGCGTCCGCCGCTGAGCGCGATGTCGATGGAACAACAGAGCCTCGACCGCTACCGGATGGGCATCGCGCCCTTCAAGAAGTGGCTGCTGCTCGCGATCACCGCCCTGGTCGGGCTGATCGCCGGCGCCTCGGCCGCCAGCCAGTGGCGTACGTGGCTGATGTTCGTGAACGGCGTGCCCTTCCACCAGAAGGACCCGCAGTTCCACATGGACGTGTCCTTCTACGCGTTCGACCTGCCCTGGTACCGCTTCCTGCTGGGCTTCGGGTTCGCGGCCGCCGTCATCGGCCTGGTGGCCGCGGCGCTGACGCACTACCTGTACGGCGGGCTGCGCATCACCAGCCCGGGCGCGCGTGCCACCGCGGCCGCGACGGGGCACCTCTCCGTCATGCTGGGCGTGTTCGTGACCCTGAAGGCCGTCGCGTACTGGCTCGACCGGTACGGCCTCGCGGTGAAGTCGAGCGACTTCAAGGCGACGGACAACTGGACGGGCCTCAGGTACGTCGATGCGAACGCGTACCTGCCGGCGAAGACGATCCTGTTCTGCATCGCCGCCATCTGCGCGGTCCTGTTCTTCGCCACCTTGTGGCGGCGCACCTGGCAGCTGCCGGTCATCGGCTTCGGCCTGATGGTGCTCTCGGCGATCCTGATCGGCGGCCTGTACCCGGCCATCGTCCAGAAGTTCCAGGTCCAGCCGAACGAGCAGTCCAAGGAAGCCCCGTACATCGAGAAGAACATCGAGGCGACCCGCAAGGCGTACGGCATCGACAAGGCGACGCCGGTCGACTACAGCGGCAAGGGCTCGGACGACACCAAGCAGCAGCGGGCGGACTCCGATTCGGCCGCCAGCTACCGCATGAACGACCCCAACGTCGTCTCGCCCACGTTCCAGCAGCTCGAACAGCAGCGGAAGTACTACCAGTTCCCGACGACCCTGGACGTGGACCGCTACAAGGGCCAGGACACCGTCGTCGGTCTGCGCGAGCTGAACCTCAGCAAGGCCGACAAGCGCAACTGGATCAACGACCACTTCGTGTACACCCACGGCTACGGCGCCGTGACGGCGAAGGGCACGTCGACGTCCTCGGACGGCGCCCCGACGTTCACCGAATCGGGACTGCCGACCACCGGTGACCTCGGCGAGTACAACCAGCGCATCTACTACGGCGAGAAGACGACGCAGTACTCGATCGTCGGCGGGCCGCAGAAGGAGCTGGACTACGAGAAGGACGACGGCACCCAGCAGACCACCAGCTACAAGGGCAAGAGCGGCGTCAACCTCTCGAACCCGATCAACCGCGCCGCGTACGCGGTGGCCTTCAGCGAGCCGCAGATCCTCTACTCGGGCGCCATCGGCGAGGGTTCGAGGATCCTGTACAACCGCACGCCGAAGGAGCGCGTCGAGGCTGTAGCGCCGTGGCTGACCATCGACGGTGACGCCTACCCGACGGTCGTCGGCGGGAAGGTCAAGTGGGTCGTCGACGCCTACACGACGTCGAACGGCTACCCGTACGCGTCCCGTACGACGCTGGGTGACACCACTGCCGACTCGCTCAACGAGGCGGACAACCAGCGCGCCGTGGTGACCCAGCAGAACCAGGTCAACTACATCCGCAACTCGGTGAAGGCGACCGTCGACGCGTACACCGGCGAGGTCAAGCTCTACACGTGGGACGACGACGACCCGGTCCTGAAGACCTGGAAGAAGGCGTTCCCCGACACGGTCGAGCCCAAGAGCGCGATCCCTGCCGACCTGAAGGAGCACCTGCGCTACCCGCAGGACATGTTCAAGGTCCAGCGCGAGCTGCTGTCCCTGTACCACGTCACGGACTCGGACCAGTTCTACAACGCGTCCGACGCCTGGCAGGTCCCCAACGACCCGACCAAGAAGGACAACAGTGCGGTCCCGCCGTACTACCTGTCCATGAAGATGCCGGGGCAGACCAGCCAGCAGTTCTCGCTGACGACGACGTTCACGCCGAGCGGCAGGCCCAACCTGCGCGCCTTCATGGCGGTGGACGCCGACGCCACCAGTAAGGACTACGGCGCCATAAGGCTGCTGAGAGTCACCGAGGACAAGGTCCAAGGACCCGAGCAGGTGCAGAACAAGCTCAACTCCTCCGGTGACGTGGCGAAGTGGGTGCGCGACATGAAGGGCGCGGACTCGACGGTCCTGTACGGCAATCTGCTCACGGTCCCGCTCGGCAAGGGCTTCTTGTACGTGGAGCCGATCTACGCGCAAGGGCGCAATGCCGAGTACCCACTGATGCGCAAGGTCGCGGTCTCCTACGGGGACAGCATGGGCTTCGCCAACTCCCTGTCGGACGCGCTCAACCAAGCCTTCAAGGTGGACGGGGCGACACCGACCGAACCGGAGAAACCCGGTGGGGACACCACGCAGCCACCGGAGAACTCCACGGTCAAGGCGGCCCTCGCGGACGCCGAGAAGGCCTTCGAGGACGGCCAGCAGGCTCTGAAGGACAACGACTGGACCGCTTACGGCGAGGCGCAGGACAAGCTGCAGGAAGCACTGCAGCGAGCCGAGAAGGCCCAGACCCAGGCCGAGAAGGACGCCGGGAAGAACACCGGCGGCAGCGAAAAGCCCAGTGACAAGAACAGCGACAAGAACAGCGACAAGACCGGTGGTGACAAGGCCGCCGGCGGCTGAGCAGGGCACCCCTCCGCGCCGTGGTACGGTTTGTACACAACGGCGCGGGGTGGAGCAGCTCGGTAGCTCGCTGGGCTCATAACCCAGAGGTCGCAGGTTCAAATCCTGTCCCCGCTACTGATGATCGAAGGCCCGGAAGCTTAGGCTTCCGGGCCTTCGGTGCGTCGATACCCCGGCTGTCACGGGCCGCTGGCATGTGCGCGCCGTGCGTACCAAGTCAGTACGAAGGCCGCGCCGTCCGGGGGGAGTTGGGAAAATTGTGTTTCACTTGTCTCCCTGTGGGCATGTCGACAAAACGCTGAAGTGACCTCAATGGCTGCGGTATTCCAGGTGTACCCAGGTTGCGGGTGGTGCGACGATGGACGTTATGGGGGACAAGGCAACTCTGTGGGAGACAGGGCGGTTTGTGCAGCCTTCCGACCGGGACGAACCCGGCGAGGCGGTAGAAGAAGCACGACGGCGGCTGGCCGCGGAGGCCGGTGACGTCGAGGCGATGAGCGCCCTCGGCGCCATGCTGCTGCGCCGCGGTGATCTCGACGGAGCCGAGCCCCTGCTGCGTGCCGCCACGGGCGAGGGCGACCGCGCCGCTGCCAACAACCTGGGTGTCCTGCTCCACCAGCGCGGCTACGCGGACGAGGCCGCCGGATGGTGGCGGGTCGCCGCCGTCGCCGGCTCCGCCCCCGCC
>NZ_JAAGMG010000341.1 GCF_010548525.1 Streptomyces sp. SID14478 | reverse complement strand
CAGGGCGTCGAGCCGCGCGTACACGTCGCGGGCCGCGTCCAGCGCGCCCGGCGCCGTGAGGGTGGGCGTCAGCGCCGCCATCAGCTGCGCGCGGGCCTCGGGCGGCGCCGTCGTGTCGATCAGGGCGAGCATCTCGCGGTCCTTGGCGGCCATCGGCGACCAGTCGTCCAGGTCGCCCAACTCGTGCAGGAAGGAGGTCAGTTCGGGCGAGAGGGGCCCCTCGGCGGGCAGCTGTCCGCGCTCGGCGTCCGACAGCAGCGTGCGCAGCCGCTCCCGGCGCCGGTGGATCGCGGCCTCCTGCCGCGCCAGGTCCGCGTCCAGCTCGGCGAGCACCTCGACGAGCTCGCGCCCCGCGTCGTCCGCCAGCACGTCCCGCACCTCGCCGAGCCCGAGCCCCAGCTCGGTCAGCCGCCGGATGCGCGCCAGCTCGACGGCGTGCCGCAGGCCGTAGTCGCGGTAGCCGTTGCCCTGCCGCTCGGGCTCCGCGAGCAGCCCGAGGTGGTGGTAGTGCCTGATGGCGCGGGTGGTGACGCCGACGGTCCCGGCCAGCTCTCCGATCCTCATGACCTCAGTAGAAACGTTGACGCTACGGAAGGGTCAAGCGGAGCACCCCCGGAACCTTGACGGCTAACGCTGTTAGCCGTACGGTTTCCCCATAACGAGGCTAACAACGTTAGCCCCTGGCCGGGGAGGTCCGCATGAGCGCCACCGCACCTACAGCGCCCACCACGAGCGCGAAGCCGTCCGAGAAGCCGCTCACCGTGCTCCGCCGCACGGCATGGCTGCTGAACGCGCTGTTCTGGTCGGCCTTCGCGGTCCTGGAGGGCGTCAACCACGGCTGGCTCGCGGCAGCGCTGGCCTTCGTCTTCTTCCTCGCGCCGGACTTCACGTTCCTGGTCGGCATGGGCGATGCGCCGCGGATGGCGAAGGGTCAACTCCCGCCCCGCGCCGTGCCGTTCTACAACACCGCCCACCGGGCCCTGGTCCCGCTCGCGCTGATCGTCGCGTACCCCTTCACGCCGTTCACCTGGGCCCCTGCCTTCGCGGCCCTGTGCGCCTGGCTCGCCCACATCTCGTACGATCGCGCCTTCGGCTACGGACTGCGGACGAAGGAAGGCTTCCAGCGTGCCTGAGGCCACTGAGCAACGGCGGCGGCTCACGCCGCGCGCCACCGAGATCGCGGCCGAGGCCCGGGTGCTCCTCGAGGAGTCCGGGCCCGACGCCCTGACCATGCGGGCCCTCGCCGACCGCCTCGGCATCAAGGCCCCGTCCCTCTACAAGCACTTCCCCGACAAGCACGCCGTGGAGGTCGAGCTCGTGGCGCAGATGCTGGCCGAGTCCGCCGAGGCCTGCGAGCAGGCGGAGAAGCAGGCCCCGGGCTCCCTCACCGCCCTGGGCGCCGCCTACCGTGCGTACGCCCTCGCCCACCCCCACCTCTACTGCCTCGGCACCGAGCGCCCGCTGCCCCGCGCCGCGCTCCCCGAGGGCCTGGAGGAGCGGGCCGCGGCACCCCTCGTACGGGCCTGCCACGGCGACGGGGACCTGGCCCGCGCGGTCTGGGCGTTCGCGCACGGCATGGTGATCCTGGAGATCCACGGCCGGTTTCCCGGCGACGCGGACCTGGAGCGGGCCTGGGAGACGGGGATGGCGGCGCTGCACCGCTAGACCGGTACCATGGTCGGCACGGCAGACGAGCCGGGCGGGCGGCCGCGTGGGGTCCTTCACGGGACTCCCCGAGGAACGTCCGGGCTCCACAGGGCAAGGTGGTGGCTAACGGCCACCCGGGGTGACCCGCGGGACAGTGCCACAGAAAACAGACCGCCCGGCGCTTCGGTGCCGGGTAAGGGTGAAACGGTGGTGTAAGAGACCACCAGCGCCTGAGGTGACTCAGGCGGCTAGGTAAACCCCACCTGGAGCAAGGTCAAGAGGAGCCACCTCGGTGGCTCTGCGCGGACGTTCGAGGGCTGCCCGCCCGAGTCCGCGGGTAGACCGCACGAGGCCGGTGGCAACGCCGGCCCTAGATGGATGGCCGTCGCCGAGGGCTCCGCGAGGAACCTTCGGAACAGAACCCGGCGTACAGCCCGACTCGTCTGCCCCTACCCCGTTGAACCGGGCTGTTGAACCGGCCTCTCTCGCGCCTGTGGCGCTCCCCGACAGTGCCGGAGAGCGCCACAGGGCATGACCGCAGGTCCACTCGAAGAGCAGTGAACCCTAGTCGTTCGCGCAGGAGTTGCCGAACGCCGGGTTGAGCAGGCCGATCAGGTTGACCGAGTTGCCGCAGGCGTTGAGCGGAACGTCGACCGGGACCTGGACCACGTTGCCGGACAGGACGCCCGGGCTGTGCGCGGCGACCGCGGAGGCGCTGGCGCCCTCGGGGCCGTCCAGAGCGGAGGCCACGGCCGCGGAACCCAGTACCGAGGTCCCAGCCAGCACGGTGGCGGCTGCGAATGCGCGAAGACGCATCGATTCTCCCTGAGAGGTGTAGAGAATATGACTGGCCTATCACATCTCCATCGGGTACTTGAGACGAGGAATTGAGCCGTCGGCGGGCGTGTCCCAGAGGTGTCGGAAGACGGGCCGCATTCTCCGCTCAGCTCCCCAATAGCTGTGCGATACGCGGACCGAGCCAGCGCTTCAGGGAACGCAATGCCTGCGTCCGGTCGACGGCCCGGTCCACGCGGTAGTACAGCTGCGGCGGAATGTAGGGAAGCAACGGGGAATGACGCTGCCCGAGCAGAGCGAACATCTGGTGAGGTTCCATTTCGATGTAACGCGTCAGGTTCTCGTACCATCCGGCGCTGTGGCGTGCCGCATTCTGAAGGCGCAGCAACTCGCCCTTGCGGACCCGTTCGTAGTGTCCGAGGGCCGCGGGCAGAGGCGCGTTCTGCAGGGCCTGGGCCAGCGCCATGGCGTCCTGCATCGCCAAGGTGGTGCCCGCGCCGATCGAGTAGTGGGTGGTGTGGGCGGCGTCGCCCAGCAGAACCAGATTGCCGTACGACCAGACGCGGTTGGTGACCGTACGGAACTGCTCCCACTGCGAGGGCCCGTCGATGTCGGTGCGGCCGATCAGCGGGTGCCCTTCCAGCGGTGCGGCGAAGAGGCTCTCCAGCAGCTTCAGGGCGTCGGCCCCTGCCATGGTGTCCAGGCCGAGGCCCGTCCATGTGTGCGGGGCGCACTCGACGATGAAGGTGCTGTGCCGGCTGTCGAAGCCGTAGGCGTAGCACCACAGCCACCCGTGGTCGGTCTCCACGAAGGCAAAGGTGAAGGAGCGGAAGACCTGCGTCGTCCCGAGCCAGATGAAGCGGTTGTTCCCCGAGGTGATCCGTGTGCCGAAGTGTTCCGCGTGCTGTTCGCGCAGCGGGCTGCGGGAACCGTCCCCGGCCACGATCAAGTCGCCGTCCAGGGCGGGGTCCCCGGGCGGGACCGCGTGGTCGAACTGCACGTCGACCCCCAGCGAGGAAGCCCGTTCGGCCAGGATCCTCAGCAGTTCGTGGCGCCCGATCGCGAAGCCCTCGTCACCGTGGTGCACCGTGGTCGCCTCGCGAACGTGCGCCACCCCGTCGCCCCACTTCACCGAATGCTCCTCGATGGCGCGAGCGGACGGCCGGTCGTGTGCCGCAAGGGTGGCGAGCATGTCGGGCCAGTACGTGACGCCCCATCCGTACGTCGCCCCGGCGGGATTGCGCTCGTGGACGGTGACGTGCCGATGACGGTCCCGCAGCTTCAAAAGGATGGCCAGATACAGCGACGCGGGCCCTCCGCCGACGCAGACCACCTTCATATGTGCTCCCTTTGCTGCAGGTGACGGGTGCTGTTCAACGGTGCGGCCGGACCCGCGCGGCACGACAGGCACGGACCCGGGAGATGCCGGACCGGTGCTACTCAGGAAACGACGCGACGGCGAAGTGGTTCTCGATCGATCCCCGCTCCGGGGCACGACGCCCCGTTCAGCCCTCTCCGCCTGCGCGGGAGCGCGGCGCGGACGAGTGTGGGAGGTGCCCGCCGCCGCGGGGGAGGGGGACGGCTGAAAGGTGTGCGCGAGGATGTTCTTGATGCGATGTGCGGTCCTGCTCGGTGCGCTGAGCACTGCGTGGCTCCCCCCGGCCTGCGCGGCGGCGGACCCGCACGATCCCCCGGTCCTGTTGACGGCAGCGCAGTGCAGGGCGGAAGGGGGCGCCCCGGCGTTCCGCGTCTACGACGGGGCGGACGCCTATCGGTGCGTCAAGGACGTCGAAGGGGCGGGCCCCGTCGCGGGCGGCTCGGACCCCGGGTTCGCGTTCGTCCGCCGGCCCCGTTTCGACCTGGACTACCTGGCACCCGACGAGTGCCGGGCCGGCGGCGGCGTCATGCGGTGGGAGCAGGGAGGCGACGCGGGTGGCGGGTCGCAGGTGTGCCGGGGAGGCGTGTACGACGGGAAGACCGTCCTGCCCTCCGACGCCGGAGCGAGCTGAACACGGGCATCTCTCGGGCCGGCCGCATTGCCACCGGCCTCGAATTCCTGCCCTTTTCAGGATGTATCCCCGCATAAACCGTTACTGCCGGCGGGCCGTCCCGTTGAACACGGCGACGGCTGCGACTACGCAGCCGCACATGCCAAGCAAAAGGAGAACGTGATGTCTCGCATCGCGAAGGCAGCCGCTGTCGCATTCGGTACGGGTGCCGTGGTGCTCAGTGGCGCCGGTCTGGCCATGGCCGACGCGGGTGCCCAGGGCGCGGCCACCAACTCGCCGGGCGTGCTGTCGGGCAACCTGGTCCAGGCTCCCATTCACGTCCCGGTCAACGCCTGCGGCAACACCGTGAACGTCATCGGCCTGCTGAACCCGGCGTTCGGCAACACGTGCGTCAACAGCGACGGTGGCGACGACGCCGGTTACGGCGGCTGACCCGTCGGGACCGCGGGAAGCCACAGCTGACGGGACGGTGGCATCCCGCACCCCCATGGACGAGCGCCCCCGGCACACGGTGCCGGGGGCGCTCGCCCGTCTACGGGCGATCCTCGTACCGGTACAGGGACGTGTGGTCGAGCATGTCCCGGATCGGCGTGTTCCACGGAGGCATGGTGTCGCCGGCGACCAGGACGCGGTCGTGCTGCGCGTCACCGAGCGCGGGCTTCTGCACGGGGAGGTAGGGAGCGGCCTTCGGATACCGCTGCCGCCACCGTGACCAGCAGAGGTCGACGAACGCGTGGTGGAGCCAGAAGACCGGGTCATTGACCGAACCGGCGCCCAGCATGTGGCCGCTCACCCACCGGTGCACACGATTGTGGTTGAACCACGTGCCGTCACCGCGGCGCGTGGGCCAGCCCTCGAAGCGGTTGCGGAAGCCGTGCGGCGCGAGCGAGTTCCACGGCTCCGCGTCGTACGTGGGCTCCTTCATGGCCCAGGCGAGCTCGTCCTTGCTCGGCAGGTCGACCGGCGCCTGCGGCCGGCCGAAGTCACGCATGAGGAAGTCGCCGTCGGTCACGGCCTCCGTGATGGTCCAGTGCCCCTGCCGCCGGGCGAAAGGTCCCGTCGTGACCTGGTGGTCGGAGCGGCGGCCATTGCCGCCCAAGAAATCCTCGCTCCACAAAGAAGCGGCCGGCGTACGGTCGACCGTCCAGTCCCAATAGGGAACCGTGACCCCGGAATCCACCTTCTGCAAGGCCCTCTCGAACTCGAGCAGGAATTTGCGGTGCCACGGAAAGAACGACGGGGTCATATGGGCCACCCGTAAGGCGCCGTCACCGTCCCCGACGTAGAAATCGATGTGCATTCGTACGAACTCGTCGTACTGCCCTTTCTTCTTGAGGGCGAGTACGGCGTTCGTGAAGCGTCGCTTCTGCGCCTTGGTGAGCGTGCTCTGGTTCTGACGCGTGTGAATCACCGGTCTCACAGCCTCCGATCGTGAGCCTGCAGTGTCTGCTCGCCGAGTTCCGCCACGGCCCGTCGCGCCGCGGCCAGGGGGGTGGGGCAGGAGTCGTAGTGATCGACCATGGTCAGATAAGAGCCGTCGGCCCGGCGCATGAGGTGCAACGGGCGCCCGTCGACGGTGACCTGCCATTCACCGGCACCCGTTGTCGCGTCGGGCATTCTGATGCCCGCGATCCGCCGCCCTCGATAGGTTTCGCCGAATTCCTCAGGAGGCGCGTCCGCCTGTGGGGACGTCGGTGGCCGGGCTGCGAGGAAGGCCGCGGCGGTCGAGGTCACGCCCAGCAGGACCAGGGCCGCACTGCGCCGTGTGAGCAGCGGACTCGTACCCGGATCAGGGTCCGCGCTCGCGGCAGCCGCGGCGGCTGCCACCGGGTGCGGGTCAGCGAAGGGCACTTGGGGATTCACGGCCATCTCCTCCTGCGGACCGGGAGCCCGCCTGCTGTCGGGAAGCGCGTCGAGTCGGGTGAGCCGGAGGACGACTTCGAAGTCCGGCCCACCCCGGGATGTCAGCCCACCGCCAGGTCCGCTCCCGGCTGGGCCTGCACGTCGGGGGCGCCGAAAGCGGCTTGCGGAGCCGCGACCTCCGGCAGCCCGAAGCGGTGGGCCCGGGGGCCGGTCAGCGGCGGGTTCACGGAGGCTCCGGGGGTGAGGGTGCGCACGTCCGACCCTTCGGTCGTGAGCCCCAGCCGGTCCACGTCCTCGGTCGCGAGGAGCTGCGGCAGCGGCACCTTGGCGTCGGTGGCGGGGAGTTCACTGCTGAGGGGCAGCTGCGGCAGCGCGCGCTGCGGAAGGACGTGATCCGCCGAGTACTGGGGCCCCACGGGCGTCCCCGGCATCGGGATGGGTGCTTCGGTGCTCAGCCGCGGGGCGTCCACGTGCAGCGCACTCTCCACGCCGTCAAGGGGGACCTCGACGGGTACACCTGCCGCCAGGGCGGGAGTTGAAGCTGCTGCGGCGGCGATACAGGCCGTCAGTACGGTGAGGGTCGCTCTTGCCGTGCGGTTCATTCTGGGCGCCTTCTCTTCTCCGGGTGATGACTCGTCAGAGATAACGATCCTTTCTGTGACATCAGTTCAGAATTCCCCCCATGGGCCTAATCCGAAGACCTTGGGCATCCCACGCTGCCCGCTTCAAGTGCTGCATGCGTAAGGGCAGTTCGCACCGGACCCTGCGTCAGATCCCGCTGGGCGTCGGAGTGTTCGGCGTTCGGACCTCCGGCCTGCTCGGACCGGCGGCCGGCTCGGGCTCGCCGCGCGGCCGAGGCCTCCCGACGGGCAGTGCTCAACGGAGCCTCCCGAGGCCGCCACCAGTGGCGATTACTGAGAGTCACTGATCGTGACGCTCGGCGCGACAAGTGGGAGAAGCGGGGCTAGCGTCGCTTATGTCCCGAAAGCACGTAGATAGGACTTCCTCCATGAAGCAGATCGCCAGGCGGACCACTGTGGTCGCGCTGCTCGCTGCCGCCGCTGTCCTGCCGCTCACCGGTGTGGCTCAGGCCGCCACGCCCCAGGCGCCCGCCCAGTCCGTGGCCGCCGCCCACCCGTGCGACAACGACTGGGAGTGCTGGCACCACTCGCACCACCACCACGACGGTCTCGGCCTCGGTCTGGGCCTGGGTCTGGGCGTAGGCCTCGGCTGAGCAAGCCCTCAGATCATCCGCCGTGGTGCAGGAGTCGGTCGGCAGTCATTGCCCCCGCTGCTGCACCACGGTCGCGTGTGGGGGCGGTCAGCGCAGGCGTCGGATCGGCAGCAGGCAGTGCGCCGCGGCCGTCAGGGTCTCCTCGTCGCCGGCGAACCGCTCCAGCTCCTCCTCGGTCACGGGCTGCCCGGGGGCGGCGGTGGGCCAGGGGCGGGCCGTGAACATGAAGTACGCGTTCCCTCGCGCCTCCGCGGCCGCGAGCCACTCGGGCCGCACCGGACACTGGGCGTTCAGCAGGGGCATCGTGACGACGGCCTGGCCCGCCTCCACGAGCAGCGAGACGGGGAATCGCGGCTGCCGCGCTGCGTCGTGAACGGTGGTGCCCACCGTCAGCCCGTTGTTGTGCAGAAGCGCCCGTACGGCCGTCTCCGCGGCGGCAGGGCCCGCGGGGGAGTCGCCCATGGAGTAGGCGAGCAGAAAGGGAACGTCGTCTTCCTCTCCGGCGGGAGCCCCGCTCCAGGAGATGACGGCGAGCGTCCCTAGATCCGCTGCCCGAAACGTGGTGTCAATGCTCGACGTTGAAGTCACCGAGGAAGCCTAGCGAGACAGTTCGTGCCGATAGCGGCGTCGTCACTCAAATGGCGGAACGCGGCGCACTCGATCGAGGGTCGCACACACACAAGTCCGATCCCCGTCCGTGCATTGACGGCGTGAACGCCAAAGGCTGGTTCAGGAACCTGAGTTCCGAACCAGCCTTCCGTGCTTGGCTTCCCACGCGCGGGGAGAACGCGGCGCTGTGTCAGTCGTTGACGGCGGTGTTGCCGAAGGCCGGGTTGAGACCGGCGATGCCGTTGACCGTGTTGCCGGAGACGTTCACCGGAACGTGGACCGGGACCTGGGTGACGTTGCCCGAGAGCACGCCCGGGGAGTGCACGGCAGCACCCTCGGCGCTGGCGCCGCCATCGGCAAAAGCGGCACCCGACGCGGCGCCCGCCGCGAGACCGGCAGTGGCGAGGACGAGAGCGGTCTTCTTGGCAGTGTTCATTTCACAAACCTTCCTTCGGGGGTTCCGTGGATCGTATGAGGGGCGCCCGAGCAGTCAGCGGAAAAGACACGCCTTCATAAACCCTTCGCCCATTCGGTTCAACGAACGAAGAGTCGCCTACTTGGCGACGGGAAGGCCGCCGAGGAGGTTGGCGGGGGCCTCGGCGGCGCCCGGGTTCAGGCCGTCGGTGGCACCCGTGACGGTGTCGACGAGGCCGTTGTCGCCGTTCGGGTCGAGAACGTTGCTGTCCAGCGGCTTCACGTCGAGCGACGGCTGGCTGGCGATCGTGTCCAGGGCGCCGTTCAGGCTCGTCGGCGTGAGGTCGGAGGCAAAGGCGGGCGCGGCGGCACCGGCAATCGCCATGGAACCGGCGACAACGGCAGCGATCTTCAAAGCCTTCATTTTTTTATCCTTTCCTCGATGACGCTTTGGCCATCGGCATGGAATATTCACGTTCCAGGCATTCCGAATGCCCCGTGTCTTGATGTCCTGCTTCTTCCTGCTCAACGATCGTCGCCGCCGGGAGAAACCCCGGTGTGCCGCCATTTGTTGATCCCCACTCGAAAGAACGGCCCGATGAATCAAATATGAAATTGCGTGAGCATGCCGAGAGCCCGCCGAGGCTGTCTGCCTCGGCGGGCTCTGCACCCGCGTCACCGCAGGTGTCGTCCGGCTACGACGAGAGGGGCGTCTGGGGGAGGGCCGGAGTCTGGGGCAGCGCCGACGTCTGCGGCAGGGCCGGCGTCTCGGGAAGGGCCGGCGGCTGCACCGGCAGGTCGGACGTCGGCAGCTTCGGCAGCGCCGGGAGGCCGGGCAGGTTGGGAGCCGGAAGGGCGCCGCTCAGCAGCGTGGCCGCGAGGACGTTGACCAGCCCCGTCACGACGACGGGCGTCTGGGTCGCGACGGCGGTGACATCGCCCGCCGTGGCCGACTTCACCAGGGCGTCGACCGCGGACTGCAGTGCGGTCAGGGCGTCGCCCTTGACGTCGAGCGGCGCCTTCGCGTCGTCAGGGGCGGCCCCGTCGGGAGCCTGCGGGACCGGAACCGGAGCCGCGGGCGCCTGCTCCTTCGCCGTGTCGATGGCGGTCTTGACCGCGTCGGCGTGCTTCTGGGCCTCGTCCGCCGGAAGCTTGCCGTCCTTGGTCTTGAGCACGGCGTCGAGCAGGTCGGTGACCGGCGTGAGGACGCCACCGAGACCCTGCAGGGTCTTGACCTGGCCCTGCAGGGCCTCGACGGACGGGGTGGGGGCGGAGGACACAACCGTGCGGCTGGCGCGCTCACTGGCGGAGTCCGCGGCGAACACCGGGGCTGCCGCACCGATCAGGAGGGACGCGCAGAGAGCGGAGGTCGCGAGGCGCCGTACGGGCAAAGCGGGCATGTTTTTCCCTTTCGAGGGTGTGTTGGTGCTTGAGATCACCGTGGGATGCCACACCACTCCCTGCAACCGATCGACCGCTCTCCGTGTTCGCCCGATGCTTGCGCCTCTGCCGTTCTTCCTGGTGAGAGCCCTGCGGCCGACTCCCGTGCACTCACCTCCATACGGGGCAGGCGGCCAGGGACCCAGCAGCGGGAAAAGGAACAGCCGCCCCTGGAGGAGGGGCGGCTGAGGAAGAGTCAGGCTGAGCGCGTCAGCTGTTGACGCAGCTGTTGCCGAAGGCCGGGTTCAGCAGGCCGATGACGCTGACGGTGTTCCCGCAGACGTTGACCGGCACGTGGACCGGAACCTGGACGGCGTTGCCCGAGAGGACTCCGGGGGAGTCGGTGGCGGCACCCTGCGCGCCGCTGTCGGCGGCGGCGATGCCGGCAGTGCCGGCCATGGCGGCGGCGGCCACAGCGGAGAAGACGACTGCCTTCGCGGTACGCGACATGAACATGCTCCTTGGGTTTTCGTTCGGCCGGGCCAGGTGCCCGGTGCGTGGTGCAACGGGGAGGCCCTGCAAGGAGTTGCGGCTCCGAACGGGTGAAGGTGCGCCGGGTGTTGAAGGGTGCCGAAAGGTGTCGACATCAGGGCAGTGGGAATTTCACAAGTCCAACACACTCGTGTATTAAGTGAAACTCGCTTTGTGGTCGCTACTGTTGGCCGTTCCCCGTTCAGGCGGTATGAGGTGCGGGGATTCGCCCAGCGGGTGTGATGTTCATATTTTCGTGGGTGCTGTAGAGCGTCTGCCCATTCCTGAAAGGGAAGCTCGCCGTGCACAGGTTCAAAGGCTGTTTCCTGCGTCGTGTGACGGTGGGTCTGCTGTCCTTGGCGGCGGTGTCCCTGCCGTGCCAGGCGACCGCGACAGCGCCGTCACCGATCACCGAGAAGCCCACCCTCCCGTTCACCCCGCGGTACGAGGCCACGCTCCATGGCGGATTCGTTCGAGCGGCGAACGCCGCCATCACGTGCCGGGGCAGCGTCTCGGTCAAGAAGACGGGATGCGCCGAGGCACGTGCGGGCGCGACGGCCGGCAACGGCGACTTCGACATGTTCTACACGGACATCGACCGCGACCCCAACACGTACAACTCGTCCGGCGCGGAGTTCCGTCTTCCCGCCGGCGCACGCGTGACCTATGCGCGGCTCTACTGGGGCGGGAACCTCCGCGTCGGAGAGCAGAAGCCCCCTCGCGACAACGGGCGCGTACTGGTCGCGGAGCCCGGCGGCGACTACAAGCAGGTGCTCGCCGACAGCGTCGTGGGGCACCGGGTCGCCAACGGCGCGGACGCGTACCAGGCGTCGGCGGACGTCACCGATCTGGTGCGCTCCAGCGGGTCCGGGATGTACACCGTGGCGCAGTTGAACGTCGCCATGGGGCGCACCGCCGCGGGCGCGTGGGGCGGGTGGACGCTCGTGGCCGCGTACGAGGACGAGGCCGCGCCGCTGCGGCACCTCTTCCTGCAGGACGGCTTCGACACCTTCACCCGGCAGCACCCCAGCAAGGATGTCCACGTCAGGACGGCCCTCGCCGAGGGGGCGAGCGGCTACGCAGGCCTCGTCGCGTACAACGGCGACCGCGGACGCGGCGGCGACTCGCTGACCGTCTCCACCGGCCGGGGCAGGCCGCTCGCGCTCTCCGACCGGGCCAATCCCGCGGGGGACGTGCTCAACTCGACCATCTCCCAGCCGGGCGGGCAGCAGCCGAAGCGGACTCCGGACCACGGCAACAACCTCGGATACGACTCCGACGTGTTCGCGCTCGACGACGCCGTGGCCCGGGGCGGCAAGGCGTTGGACTTCCGTCTGACCTCACTCAAGGACACGGCCTGGATCGGGGTGCTCTTCGGCGCCGTTGACGCCCGGCCGTAGCTACCTTCTTCAGCTCAGCCAAGGAAGAGACGATGCATGTGACGTCTGCACCCTTGCCGCCGCGCGTTCTGCACGTGACGCAACCGGTCGACGGCGGAGTGGCGCGCGTGGTGTCCGACCTCGTGCGCAGGCAACGCGCCGCCGGGATGCAGGTGTCGGTGGCCTGCCCCGGCTCCGGCGGCCTGGCCCGTCAGGTCGAAGCCCTCGGCTGCGAGGTCCTGGAATGGCGCGCCGTACGGTCGCCGGCCAGAGGCCTGCCGGGGGAGTTGCGCCGCCTGGCCGACGTGATCGCCCGCACCCGCCCCGACGTCATCCACGCCCACAGCGCCAAGGCGGGCCTGGTGGCCCGGCTCGTCGTACGGGGCCGGATCCCCACGGTCTTCCAGCCGCACGCATGGTCCTTCGAAGCCGTCGGCGGGATGGGCGCGCGCCTGGCGCTGACCTGGGAACGGCGGGCGGCGCGCTGGGCCTCCCGGCTGATCTGCGTCAGCCGGGCCGAACAGGACACCGGCGAGGGCCACGGGATCGCAGGGCGCTGGCGGCTGGTGCCGAACGGGGTCGACCTGGAGCGGTTCCACCCCGACGGGCCCTCCGCCAGGGAGCTGCCCGGCGTCCCCGCGACCGGGCCGCTCGTCGTGTGCGTCGGGCGGCTGTGCCGGCAAAAGGGCCAGGACGTCCTCGTCGCGGCGTGGGAAGAGGTGCTCCGCGAACTGCCGCAGGCCCGGCTGCTGCTGGTGGGCGACGGGCCGGACGCGGCACGGCTGCGGGCCGCGGCCCCGCCCTCCGTCACCTTCGTCGGGGCCGTCGAGGATCCGACTCCCTGGTACCGGGCGGCGGACCTGACCGTCCTTCCCTCGCGGTGGGAGGGCATAGCTCTCGCGCCGCTGGAAGCGATGGGCTGCGGGAGCCCGGTGCTCCTCACGGACGTCGACGGGGCCCGCGAGAGCCTGCCGCCGCAGCTGGCCCACACGTGTCTGGCACCGCCGGACGACGCCCCGGCCCTGGCCCGGGCCCTCGTCGGTCTGTTGCGCGACGCCGAAGGCCTGCCCGCGCTGGGCCGTGCGGCCCGCCGCCACGTGCGCGCGCAGCACGACGTGCGGCGCACGGCCGCGGCAGTCGCGGACGTGTACGGCGAACTTCTGGGTCTGGAGACCAACGAGTGCAGAGAGCCGATCACGACGTGACCCCGGAACGAGCCGTCGCCTCCCCCGCCGGCCAGGAACAGAGTGCGGGGGAGGCGGGCGCCGCCACCGTCATCGCGCAGAGAACCGTCGACACCAGCAGGATCACCCTGGTCGGCGGCCGCACGCGGGACCACTCCTCCCGCGCCCTCCTGCTCGCGGTGGACAGCACGGCCGCGCTGCTCGGCACGCTCGTGCTGACGCCGCTGCAGCGCCCCCCGCTCCTGGTGGCCGGGTTCCTCGTCCTCGTCCTCGCCCTGTGCCGCAACGCCGGGCTGTACGGGCGCATCGACGAGCGGTACGTGCTCGACGACTGCCCCGCCGTCGCCGGGCGTCTCGCGATCGCGTGGTGCGTACTGACCGCCGTAGCGGCGACCTTGCAGCCCTTCAAGGAGATCCCGCTGAAGGCGGTCCTCGCAGGCTGCGCAGCCCACGCGGTCCTCACCCTTTCGGGGCGGGCGCTCGTCTATTGGCGCCAGCGGGTGGCCCTGGTCCGGCGCCCCTGCACGGCCCTGCTGGTCGGTCCGGAACAGCAGGCGGCGCGCGTCGCGGCCGCCCTCCAGCGCTACCCGCGCAGCGGCGTCAGGCTGGTGGGCATCGTCAGTGACGGCGCGGCGGGCCAGGGCAAGCACGACAAGCAGGACGGCGACGCACCGCCCCTGCCCGTGCTGACCACCGTGGGAGACATGCGGCGCGCAGTGATCCAGAACGATGTCCGACGGGCGATCGTCCTGGGCGGCGCCACCGACCCGGAGTACCTCCCCTGGCTGCGCGGCCTGTCCGAACTGCACTGCCACATCTGGGAGTTGGACCCGAGGCCCGCGGTGTACGTACCCCGCGACCGCGAGGCGGGCGGCCATCTGGCGGGGTTCCGCTGCCGGCCGGTCGTCGGGCCGCCCCTCCCGGCGCACCCCGGCAAGCGCGCACTGGACCTGGCGATCTCCTCGGTCCTGCTGGTGCTGGCCGGCCCGGTCCTGCTGACGTGCGCCCTCTGGCTGCGCATCAGCGACGGGCCCGGCGTGGTCTTCCGCCAGGAGCGCATCGGCAAGGACGGTCTGCCGTTCACCCTGCTGAAGTTCCGGACCCACCGGCCCGCCGACCCGATGGAGTCCGCGACCCGCTGGAGCGTCGCCAACGAGCACCGCATGTCCTGGTTCTGCCGCTTCCTGCGCCGCAGCTCGCTGGACGAACTTCTCCAGCTGTGGAACGTCTTCCGCGGCGACATGAGCCTGGTCGGCCCGCGGCCCGAACGCCCTTACTTCGTCGCGAAGTTCAGCGAGGCGCACCCCGGCTACAGCGAGCGCCACCGCATGCCGACCGGCATCACCGGGCTCGCCCAGATCAACGGCCTGCGCGGTGACACGTCCATCGAGGACCGCTGCCGGTTCGACAACGCGTACATCGACAACTGGTCGCTCTGGCGCGACATCAGCATCCTGATGCGCACGGCGACTGAATTCTTCCGCCCGACGGGGAGCTGATGAAGTGACCGTGCTCCCTGCGTTCCCCGGCCTGCGCCCCGACCCCGTGACGGCGGGCCGGCAGGCCGTGCGCCGAGCGGGGCCGGTGCTGCCCGTCCTGCTGCTCGTCGCCATGCTGGGCCTGCCCCTGGGCGCGGGCAGCGACCACGAGGGCAGCGGAGGCACACCCGCCGACGCCGTCTCCGGTCTGGTCGTGCTCTTCTGCGTCGTCCGTGCAGTGCGGCGCAAGGAGCGCCCCCTGACGCGCACCGCGTACGTCGTGCTCGGGCTGCCCGTCGTCGCCGTCGCCGTGGCCGCGCTCGGCGCCGACTCGCTGCCGAACGCCCTTGAGGGGCTGGTGCGTTACTACCAGATCCTCGTCCTCGTCCCGGCCGCCGTGCTGCTGCTCGTGCGCGACCGCCACGACTTCCGGCTCGTCGCCTGGGCCCTGGTGGGGCTCGGCCTGTGGCAGGGATCGCTCGGCGTCTACCAGTACCTGACCGGCACGGGAGCCTCGTACGCGGGGGAGGACGTGCGCGCCGTCGGCACCTTCGGGGCCACCGACGTGATGGGCATGTCCACCGTCGTCGCGTACGGCCTGGTCTGCGCGGTGGGCCTGGGACTCGCGGGCAGGGCGCCGCGCGAGCGGGTCCTCGCGCTGGTCTGCGCGCTGGGACTCGTGGTGCCCCTGGCCCTCTCCTTCAGCCGCGGAGCCTGGATCGCCACCGCCGTGGTCTGCGTCCTGCAGATCGTCCTCGCCGGACTGCGCCGGGCCGGGCGCCTGCTCGCCGTGGGGGCCGCCGCGGCGGTCGTCCTCGTCGGCGGGTTCGGGGTGGGCACCTCGATGCTCCAGGAGCGGCTGAGCAGCATCACGCAGGTCACCGCGGCGCCGGACCAGTCCGTGACGGACCGGTACACCATGTGGGCGGCGGCGATCGACATGTGGGAGGAACACCCCGCCACCGGCGTCGGGCTCAAGAACTTCCCCGCCTACCGCGACAGCCACGCCTCGATCGCGCTGTCCGCGGGCAGCGACGTGGCCGGTGCGGGCGCGGCCTTCCGCAGACAACCCCTGTTGTCGCCGCACAACATGTACCTCCTGGTCCTCAGCGAGCAGGGCCTGCTGAGCCTGTGCGCCATCGTGGGCGGCTGGGCCGCGATGCTCGTGTGCGGTGCCCGCCGGCTCGCCACGGCGCACCGCGCGGCCCGCGGACTCGACTGCGCGCTCATCGCCTGCGGGCTGCTCACCTGGCAGTTGATCGACTTCGCCTACGCGGACATCGGGGGCCCCTCCACGGTGCTCACCGCCGTCGTGTTCGGCCTGGTCGCCTGGTGGGCCCTGGCCCCGGCGGCGCTGTCCGAGGCGGTTGCCGAGCGATGAAACCCTCGCCTCCCGCCGACGGGGACGAGACCCTTCTCGCCCCCGCGGTACCCGCACAGCAAGCGGCCCCGGCCGGCGTCGACAAGAGCCACGACGCACGGGGCGCCTCGAACTCCTTCCTGGCCCGCGCCGCACTGCTGACGGCCGTGCTCTCCGCCGCCGGATCGCTCCTGGGGCTCGTCCGCGACCAGACCCTGGCGCACCTGTTCGGAGCAGGCAGCGAGACGGACGCCTTCCTCGTGGCGTGGACCGTTCCCGAGCTGGCCTCGACCCTCCTCATCGAGGACGGCCTCGCGTTCATGCTCGTACCCGCCTTCAGCGCGGCGATCGCCGCGCGCGGCGCCGCGACGTCGAAGGAGCAGGACCCGGTGCGGGCGCTGGTCGCCTCGTCCCTGCCCCGCCTCACGCTGGCCTTCCTGGCCTGCGCCGCGCTCCTGATGCTGGGCGCTCCACAGCTGGTCGAGCTGCTGGCCCCCGGGCTTCCCGACCCCCAACTCGCCGTCGACTGCACGAGGTTGACCGCGACCTGCGCCCTGACCTTCGGGCTCACCGGCTACTGCAGTGCCGCACTGCGCGCCCACAGCAGCTACCTCGCCCCGGCCGCGATCTACGTCGCGTACAACACGGGCATCATCGTCACGCTGCTGGTGCTGGCCGACCGCTGGGGCGTGCGCGCCGCCGCGGCCGGGGTGGCCGTGGGCGGCTTCCTGATGGTCCTGGTCCAGGCGCCGTCACTGCGCCGTCGACTGAGGAGCTCGACGCGCGGAGCCCGTACCGACGACGACGACACCAAGGCGTCGAAGAAACAGTCGATGAACCTCGCGCTGATCGCGACGGTGCTGCTCTTCGCACTGTGCCGGCAGTCGCAGGTCTTCATCGAGCGCTTCCTCGCCTCCTCCCTGCCCTCCGGGGCGATCTCCCACCTCAACTACGCGCAGAAGGTCGCGCAGTTGCCGATGGTGCTCTCCCTGATGCTGTGCACCGTCACGTTCCCGGTCGTGGCCAAGGCATTGGCGCGAGGGGACACCGAGCGCGCCCGCGACCGGGTCGAACGCGATGTGGCGCTCGCCGCCTGCATCGTCCTGTCCGGCGCGGCCGTGGTGTTCGCCTGCGCCCCGCAGATCGTCCAACTGCTGTTCCAGCGGGGCGCGTTCACGGCCGACGACACCGCCGCGACGGCCGCCATCATGCGCGTCTACTCGTTGGGCCTGCTGGGGCACTGCCTCGTCGGCGCGCTGGTGCGCTCCTACTTCTCCGCGGGGCGGCCGACCTGGTACCCGGTGGCCTCGATGGCCGCGGGCATGACGCTCACGGCAGGCGTGGGCACGTGGGCGGTCGGCGCCTGGGGGGTCGGTGGCATCGCCGCCGCCAACGCCCTCGGCATCACGTTCACCGCCGTGCTGCTGCTGACCGCGATGGACAGGCGGAGCGTGCCCGTGCGGCTGCCCGCGGTGTTCCTCGAACTCGGCAAGACGCTGTTGGCTGCCGTGGCCGCCACCGTCGCCGGACTGGTGTGCGCGGCCCGGATCGAGCAGCCGCTGGGTTCCCTCGCTGTCGGGTGCCTGGCCATCGGGGCCGTCTTCGGCGCCCTCCTGTGGGCCCTGAACGTCCAGGCATGTGTACCCGCCGTCCGCTTCGCGACCAGAAAGCTCCGCCATGCCCGTTGACTCCGCACTCCAGGAACCGCCAGGTCCGAGGACGAGAGAACTCCTGCCGGGGCGTTCTCCGTGGGTGGCGATGTACCACTCCGTGGACGACTGCGCCGACGACCCGTACAACATCACCGTCACCCCCGAGCGCCTGCGGCAACAACTCCACTGGCTGCGCTCGCGCGGGCTGCGGGGCGTCAGCGTCGCCGAACTCCTCGACGCCCGCAGCCGGGGCGTCGGCCGCGGTCTGGTCGGCCTCACCTTCGACGACGGGTACGGAGACTTCGTCGAGAACGCCCTGCCCCTGCTGCGGCACTACGAATGCTCCGCCACCGTCTTCGTCCTTCCCGGCCGGCTCGGCGGGGAGAACGAGTGGGACGTGCAGGGCCCGCGCAAGCCGCTCTTGACCCCGCAGGGGATCAGGGCCGCCGCGGCCGCCGGCATGGAGATCGGCTCCCACGGCCTGATGCACGTCGACCTGACCCGTGCGGACGACGAGGAGCGCCGGGCCGAGGTCCAGCGCAGCAAGGCGCACATCGAAGAGCTCACCGGCGGCGAGGTGCACGGCTTCTGCTACCCGTACGGGTGCGTCGACCGGCCGACGGTGGAGGCCGTCCGCCGCGCCGGCTACCGCTACGCCTGTGCCATCTCCCCGGGCGTCCTGACCGGCGTGCACGCGCTGCCGCGCGTGTTCGTCGGGCAGCGGGACACCGCGTGGCGGCTCGAACTCAAGCGCCGTATGCACCGGCTGCGAAGACGCGCCTGGCACGTCGGGGAAGGCCCGCAGTGAAGGTCCTCCACGTCATCACGGGCCTGGGCGCGGGCGGCGCGGAGCAGCAACTGCGCCTGCTCCTGCGGCACATGACCGGCACGCACGACGTCGTGACGCTGACCAATCCGGGCCAGGTCGCCGACGCGCTGCGCCGCGACGGCGTGCGCGTCGCACACCTGGGAATGGCCGGCAACCGGGACACACGTGCCCTGCCCCGCCTGGTGCGACTCATCCGCAACGAGCGGTACGACCTCGTCCACACGCACCTCTACCGCGCCTGCCTGTACGGGCGCATCGCGGCGCGCACGGCCGGTGTACGCGCGGTCGTCGCCACGGAGCACTCCCTCGGCGACCACCAGATCGAGGGACGCCCGCTGACGCGCGGAGTGCGCGCCCTCTACCTCGCGGGCGAGCGGCTGGGCAGGGCGACCATCGCGGTGTCCCCGGCGGTGGCCACGAGGCTGCACCTGTGGGGAGTCGCCCCGCACCGCGTACACGTCGTCCCCAACGGGGTGGACGTCCCGCGCTTCGCCTTCGACGCCGACGCCCGGGCCGCCACGCGGCGCGCACTGGGCCTGCCGCCCGGAGCCTTCGTCATCGGTGGCGTGGGGCGACTGGTGGCAGGCAAGCGGTTCGACGTCCTGATCGCCGCACTGTGCAACCTCCCGAGCGACGTGCACCTCCTCCTCGTCGGCACGGGACCGGAGGAGCGGGCACTGCGGCACGCGGCGCACCGCGCCGGGGTGCTCGACCGCGTCGTCCTCGCCGGGGAACGCCCCCACCTGAACGCGGACCCCGCGGACACCGCGAGCGATCTGCCCGCGCTGATGTCCGCGATGGACGTGCTCGCCTCCGCGTCCGTCGACGAGGCGTTCGGTCTGGCTGTGGTGGAAGCGCAGGCCAGTGGCCTGCCGGTGCTCTACGTCACCTGCCCCGCCGTCGACGATCTGCCCCCGGGGACGGCGGCCCGCGCCGTCCGTGTCTCGTGCGACCCCGCCTCGTTCGTCCGTGAAGTCCGAAGAATCCGCAAAGAGTCGGGCGGCGCCAGGCCTCCGTCGGAGGCCGCCCTCCACTACAGCATCGCCCGGAGCGCCGCGCTGCACCACGACGTGTACGCGACGGCCATGGGCGCACCGACGTCAGGAGTGAGTACGCATGACTGAAGCTGCCCAGGACAGGAAGACCTCCCCCGCGCCGTTCCCCCGGATCGGCGCCGCCACGAGGAAGCCGCCGCGGTGGTGGCCCCTGCCGGCGGGCATCCTGCTCGGCGCCCTCGCCGGCGGCGCGTACGGCCTTGTCAGTACGCCGCAGTACACGGCGACCAGCTACGTCATCGCCGTGCCGACGGAGAAGGCCGACCCGATGTCCGCCCTCGGCTTCGCGCAGGCGTACAGCAGGGTGGCCACGCAGGTCGCGGTGCTGAGCGACGCCCAGGTCGCGGCGGGCGTGCCGATCGGGACGCTGCAGTCGGACGTCAGGGCGGAGACGTCGCCGGACGCGCCCATGGTCTCGATCTCCGCCTCGTCGGACGAACCCGCGCAAGCGGTGGCGATGGCCAACGCCGTCGCCCGCGCGCTGACCACCAACGCGAGCCACACCAAGGACGACACGCACGTCGAACTGCTGCGCTTCACGCGGGCCGTGAAGCCGACCGAGCCCTCGTCGGCGTCCGCCGCGCTGACGACCCTCGTCGGCACGTGCGCCGGGGGACTGCTCGGCGGGCTGGCGCTGCTGCTGCGGCCCCGGCGCGAGGTCGAACCGGCCACCGCCACCGTGCCGGCCC
>NZ_JAAGMG010000300.1 GCF_010548525.1 Streptomyces sp. SID14478 | reverse complement strand
GGCCCGCTCCCCCGGCCACGGGGCGGCGTCGCACGGTGCGTACGCCCACGGTGCTGCAGATGGAGGCCGTCGAGTGCGGCGCCGCGGCGCTCGCGATGGTGCTCGCCCATCACGGCCGGCACGTGCCGTTGGAGGAGCTGCGCATCGCGTGCGGCGTCTCGCGCGACGGTTCGCGCGCCAGCAACCTCCTGAAGGCGGCGCGCAGTTACGGCATGACGGCCAAGGGCATGCAGATGGAGCCGGCCGCGCTCGCCGACGTGCAGGGCCCCGCGATCCTGTTCTGGGAGTTCAACCACTACGTCGTCTACGAGGGCATGGGCCGCCGCTTCGGACGGCGCGGCGTGTTCCTCAACGACCCCGACAAGGGGCGCAGGTTCGTCGCCGCGGAGGACTTCGACACCAGCTTCACGGGGGTCGTGCTGGTCCTGGAGCCGGGAGCGGACTTCCGGACGGGCGGGCGCCGCCCGGGCGTGCTCACCGCTCTGCCGGGGCGGCTGCGCGGCACGACGGGCACCATGCTGGCGGCGCTGCTCGCGAGCCTGCTGCTGGTGGCCGTGGGCGCGGCGGTGCCGGCGCTGAGCAAGACGTACATCGACCTGTTCCTGATCGGTGATCAGACTTCCTTGCTGGGTGCCCTGTTCGCGTCGATGGGTGCGCTGGTGGCCCTGACGGCCGTGCTCACCTGGTTGCAGCAGGCGAATCTGCTGCGCGGGCGCATCATCTCGTCGACGCTGAGCAGCGCACGCTTCTTCGGGCATCTGCTGCGGCTGCCGGTCACGTTCTTCGCGCAGCGCAGCCCCGCCGACCTGGTGCAGCGCCTCGCGTCGAACGACGCGGTCGCCGAGACCCTGGCCCGCGATCTGACGGCGGCCGGCGTCGACGGCATCGTGGTGCTGCTGTACGCGGCGCTGCTGTGGAGCTACGACCCGCAGCTGACGATGGTCGGCGTCGGCATCGCCCTGCTGAACGTGGTGGCGATGCGGATCGTCGTACGCCTGCGGGCGACCCGGACGCAGAAGCTGCGGGCGGACACCGCGCGGATGACCAACACTGCTTACACCGGGCTGCAGTTGATCGAGACGATGAAGGCGACCGGGGGCGAGGACGGGTACTTCCGCCGATGGGCGGGGCAGCACGCGACGACGCTGGAGGAGCAGCAGCGGCTCGGCGTGCCGAGCGCCTGGCTCGGCATCGTCGCGCCGACGCTGGCCACCCTGAACAGCGCGGTGATCCTGTGGATCGGCGGGCTGCGCGCCGTCGAAGGGCATCTGTCGGTGGGCCTGCTGGTCGCCTTCCAGGCGCTCGTGACCCGCTTCACCGCGCCGATCACCCGGCTGAACGCGGTGGCGGGGCGCGCGCAGGACTTCGCCGCCGACGTGGCGCGCCTCAAGGATGTCGAGAACTTCCCCGTCGACACGTTGTACGCGCGGCCGGAGGCCGTGCCCAGCACCCGCCGCCTCAAGGGGCACGTCGAGCTGCAGGAGATCACCTTCGGCTACAGCCCGCTCGACAAGCCGCTGCTCACCGGGTTCTCGCTGACGGTCGGCCCCGGGCAGCAGGTGGCGCTGGTCGGCGGCTCCGGCAGTGGCAAGTCGACCGTCTCCCGGCTCATCTCGGGCCTGTACGCGCCCTGGGAGGGCTTCATCAGGATCGACGGGACGCGCCTGGAGGACATTCCGCGCGGCGCCCTCGCGGCGTCCGTCTCCTTCGTCGACCAGGACGTGTTCCTCTTCGAGGGCACGGTCCGCGACAACGTGGCGCTGTGGGATCCCTCGATCCCCGACGAGGCGGTGGCCGACGCACTGCGGGACGCCTGCCTGCACGACGTGGTGGCGCGCCGGCCCGGCGGACTGCACGGCCGGGTCGAGCAGGACGGCCGCAACTTCTCCGGCGGTCAGCGCCAACGCCTGGAGATCGCGCGGGCGTTGGTGCGCCGCCCCAGCATCCTCGTGCTCGACGAGGTGACGAGCGCCCTCGACGCCGGGACGGAACAGATCGTCATGGACAACATCCGGCGGCGCGGCTGCGCGTGCGTGGTCATCGCGCACCGGCTGAGCACCGTGCGCGACAGCGACGAGATCGTGGTGCTCGACCACGGCCAGGTCGTCGAGCGGGGCCGCCACGAGCACCTGGTGGCGGCCGGCGGGCCGTACGCCGAGCTGGTCAGGGAGCACTGAAGTGACGTACACGGAAACCGGGTTCACCGCGTCCGCGTCGTCGGACCAGGTCGTCGCGGCCTTCGGGGGTCTCGGCGCGGCCGTCGACTGCGCGGGGCTGCGCAGTCTGCCACTGGAGGGGCCGCAGGTGCTGTGGCTCGTGGTGGGCGGCGCCCTCGACCTGTTCGCGGTGGACGCGTACGCGCAGGGGCACTGGCACTTCCTGGGCCGCCTGGAGCCGGGCACGCTGCTGCTCGGCCCGGTCGAGGGCACGCAGCACACCCTGGTGGGGCGGCCGCTGGCGGGCTGCGCGATACGCCGCATCCCGCTGCGCGAGCTGCCGTACACCCCGGCCCACCAGGCGGCCGACGGCAGTTACGACATGGCGTGGAGCCTGCTGGAGGAGGCGTTCGCGCTCGGTGTCGGGCGCGGGCAGCGGGTGCTGTTCGAGGCACCTTTCGACAACCCTGCCGGGCGCGCCACGGACGGCGAGCTCCACGCCGACGACGACGTGCTGTGGCCCCAACTCGCCCCGGGCAGCGTCCAGTACGGGGCGGCGTACGCCGCTGACGCGGCCGCCGACCTCCTCGTGGACGGCGCGCTGTGGCAGCGCATGGTGAACCAGCAGTACCGGCTCCTGTCGACGCTGGACCGGTGGATCGAACGCCTGGAGAGCGCGCACGAGGACCGGGCGGCGGCCGGGATCAGGGCGGGCGAGGAGGTCCGCGAGCAGGCCGACCGCACCCTGCTCGCCTCCATCGGCTCGCCGCGCCGTCGGGGACGCGGCGCGCGGGCCGGGGTCGACGCGACGTACGCGGCCTGCAAGGTGGTGGCCGACGCGTCCGGCATCACGCTGGTGGAGCCGGGGCGCGGGGGCGCGGTCAGCGACCGGATCGACCCGGTCGAGCAGATCGCGGTGGCGTCGCGGATCCGCACCCGCCCGGTACGGCTCGTCGGGGACTGGTGGCGGCAGGACACGGGCCCGCTGGTGGGGTTCCGGGCCGCGTCCGGGGCGCCGGTCGCGCTGCTGTGGCGGCGGGGCGGTTACGAGGCCGTGCACGCGTCGGGCGAGCGGCGCACCCGGATCGACGAGGACACGGCAGAGGACTTCGAGGAGCGGGCCGTGCTGCTCTACCGTCCGCTGCCGGACGGGAAGTTGACGCCGTACCGGCTGATGCGGTTCAGCCTGCGCGCGGCGGGCTCCGACGTGCGCAGGCTGCTGCTCTCGTGTCTGGTGACGGTGGGGCTCGGCGCGCTCGTGCCGATCGCGACGGGCCAGGTCCTCGGCACGTACGTGCCGCACGCGCAGACCAGCCTGATCACGCAGGTGTCCCTCGCGGTGGTCGTCACGAGTGTGGTGTCGGCGGCCTTCCTGCTGCTGCAGAACATGACCGTGCTGCGGGTCGAGGGACGGGTGGAGAGCGTCCTCCAACCAGCCGTCTGGGACCGGCTGTTGCGCCTTCCGACGCGCTTCTTCGCCGCCCGCTCCACCGGCGAGCTGGCGAGTGCGGCGATGGGGATCAGCGGGATCCGCAGGCTGCTGTCCGGGGTGGGCCCGGTGGTCGTGCAGTCGGTGACCATCGGCGCGATGAACCTCGTGCTGCTCCTGCTGTACAGCGTGCCGCTGGCGCTCGCGGCGCTCGGCATGCTGGTGGTCGTGGCGGCGGTCTTCCTCACGCTCGGCCTGTGGGAACTGCGCTGGCAGCGCCGCCTGGTGGAACTCGGCAACAGGCTCAACAACCGGGCTTTCCAGTCCCTGCGGGGGTTGCCGAAGCTGCGGGTCGCCGGGGCGGAGAGCTTCGCGTACGCCGCGTGGGCGAAGGAGTTCGCGCGCAGCCGCGATCTGCAGCGCTGGGCGGGCCGCATCAAGAACGCGACGACGGTCCTGGGCTCCGTCTATCTGCCGCTGTGTTCCCTGGTGATGTTCATGCTGCTGGCGGGTCCGGCGCGCGGCAGCCTGTCGGCGGCCGCGTTCCTCACCTTCAACACGGCGGTGACGATGCTGCTGTCCTCGGTGACGCAGCTGACCGGCGCGCTGATCTCGGCCGCCGCCGTGCTGCCGATGTACGAGCAGATCAAGCCGGTGCTCGACGCGGAGCCCGAGGTGCGCGTGGCCGCCACCCCGCCGGGCGAGCTCACGGGCGCGTTGGAGGCGCGCGGCCTGTCCTACCGCTACACCGACGACGGGCCGCTGGTCCTCGACGACGTGTCCCTCGCGATCCGCCCCGGCGAGTTCGTGGCCGTGGTCGGCGAGAGCGGCTGCGGCAAGTCGACGCTGCTGCGGCTGCTCATCGGCTTCGACGACCCGACGTCCGGCAGCGTCCTGTACGACGGCCAGGACCTCTCGGCGCTCGACCAGGCGGCGGTGCGCCGTCAGTGCGGGGTCGTCCTGCAGAACGCGCAGCCGCTGACCGGCTCGATCCTGGACTGCATCTGCGGCGCCGAGTCGTTCTCGCAGGAGGAGGCGATGGCGGCGGCCGAGATGGCGGGCCTGGCCGAGGACATCAAGCGGATGCCGATGGGGCTGCACACGATGATCGCGGGCGGCGGCGCGATCTCGGGCGGCCAGCGGCAGCGGCTGATGATCGCGCAGGCCCTGATCCGGCGTCCGCGCCTCCTGTTCTTCGACGAGGCGACGAGCGCGCTCGACAACGAGACGCAGCGCATCGTGATCGACAGCACGCGGGCCCTGCGGGCGACGAGGATCGTCATCGCCCACCGGCTGTCCACCGTCCTGGACGCGGACCGGGTGGTCGTGATGTCGGCGGGCCGCGTCGTCCAGCAGGGCGCACCCGCCGAGCTGTTGGCGGACACGGGCGGGCGGCTGCACGAGTTGGTGCGTCGGCAGATGGCGTGAGTGCCGGATCACCGGCCCGTCGCGGGCGGCCCGGGAGGCGGGGCGAGGGCGAGCACCGCGCCCGCGACGACGATGACGGTGCCGGACCGCACAGCGCTGGAGACCGCGTTCGGGCTCGGGCCGGCGCGGCGGGACAGCAAGAGGGTTCCGCGCGCGCCGCGCGAGGGGCCCCGCACGCCTGACGACACGGCTCGGCGCACGTCCTCCGACCCGCTCGGTAGCCCTCCCGGGACGAGGGGCGTCGTCGACGGTGGCCGCGACATCCCTCCCCGTCCATGCCGCCGACGCACCGCCGTGCCCCCGCACGCACGACACGCTGCCGGGACGGCGACCGATGAGTTGAGAGCGGCCCGGGGGTCACCCTTGTCGTACACGTACATGCGCATCGCCTGTCCAGGAGGGTGACCCCGATGACCGACACCAACACCTTGGCCGACGTACTGGCCCCGCACGTGACGAAGGGGCCCGTACCTGGGGCGGTGGGCCTGGTGGCCCGCGGCGACCGGCTGGAGGTGGCGGCCGTCGGGCACAGCGACGCCGAGGGCACGTCGCCGATGGAGCGCGACTCGCTCTTCCGGATCGCCTCGATCACCAAGCCCGTCACTGCCGCCGCGCTGATGATCCTGGTCCAGGAGGGCCGTCTCGCCCTGGACGCGCCGATCGGGCACTGGCTGCCCGAACTGGCGTCGCCGGACGTCGTCCGTGACCCGGCGGGCCCGATCGAGGACGTCGTGCCGGCGGCCCGGCCGATCACGGTGGAGGACCTCCTGACGTTCCGCGCGGGCTGGGGCTTCGGCTCCGACTTCTCGCTGCCCGCGCTGCAGCCGGTCTTCGCCCTGATGGACCCGCACCACCCGCAGCGGCTGCCGGAGCCGGACACCTGGCTCGCCGCGCTCGCCCAGGTGCCGCTGCTGCACCAGCCCGGCGAGGCGTGGCTGTACAACACCTGCTCCGACATCCAGGGCGTGCTGATCACGCGCGTCACCGGGCAGTCGCTGCCGGAGTTCTTCGCCGAGCGGATCTTCACGCCCCTCGGCATGCGGGACACCGCCTTCGACGTGCCCGCCGCCAAGCGCGAGCGGTTCACCAGCGCGTACGTCCCCACGGCCGACGGCGGCGCCGAGCGCGTCGACACCCCGGACGGCGACTGGAGCACTCCGCCCGCCTTCCCGTCCGGCGCGGGCGGGCTCGTCTCCACGGTGGACGACTGGTGGGCGTTCGCCCGCATGCTGCTCGACGGCGGCGGGGACGTGCTGTCCGCCGAGTCCGTGCGCCTGATGACGACGGACCATCTGACGCCGGCCCAGCGCGCGGCGAGCGACTTGTTCACGCTGGGCTCGGGCTGGGGCTTCGGCGGCTCCGTGGACGTCGAGCGCCGCGACCCGTGGAACGTGCCCGGCCGCTACGGCTGGGTCGGCGGCACGGGCACCGCGGCCCACCTGACGCCGTCGACCGGGACGGTGACGGTCCTGCTGACCCAACTCGCCCTGGGCGGACCGTCTCCGCTGCCGCCGGTGATGCGGGACTTCTGGGCGTACGCGGCCGACTGACCGGCGTCGCGCCGCGGTCCGCACACGCGACCAACCGTTGACATGAACCTGCGCGAGGCGAGATCTTCATGCGTGAACATGCATGAAGCATTCAAGTTTCAAGCAGAAGTAAACACGCGACGGTTGTTCTGAGCGGAGACGCGCCCCATGCGACCACTGCACCAACGACAGCTGCACAGAAGAGCGTTGATCACGGCGACGGCCGCCCTGGCGCTCGCCGCCGCCCTGCTGGGGGCACCCGCCCCGACGGCGGGCGCGGCGACGCCGGGCGGCGGCAGCCTCGACGCCGACCACCCGAGCGTCACGTGGCAGAGCCCCACGTACGCCAAGGGCACGGTCGACGACCCGAAGAAGTGCCCGACGGCGGCCGACGACCCGGACGGCACGACGTGCGACCGCTTCGACCTCAAGGTGGCGGTCCCGGACGGGTACTGGGACGACAACCCCGAGGGCGGGGTGCCGGTCTCGATCGAGTGGGCGAAACAGCCCAGCGACGACTTCGACATGTACATCTACGACGACGCGGACAAGCAGGTCGCCTCCAGCGCGGGCACGGCCGACCCCGAGGCGACCGTCATCCCGAAGGCGAACGGCACGTACCACGTGGTCGTCGTCCCCTACGACGTGCACGACAACTCCTTCGTCGGCAAGGCCTATCTGCCGGCGACGACCGACGCCGGGAACCTGACCTCCTTCAAGGGCGCCGACGGCAGCTACACGTTCGCCGCCGGTGACCTGAAGGCGAAGGCCGACTTCCTGAAGGGCGGCGGGCTGCGGCTGCAGGCCGACCCGACGGGCGCGTTCACCGACCCGGCCGGCGCGCAGATCGTCCGCGAGCAGCCCGCCGTGGACAAGCGCACCCGGTCCTTCGACGCGGGCGCCTACTACGGCATCCGCTCCTCCGCGGCCGTGCTGCGCGTCTACAAGCAGCCGCTGCGCTTCGGCCTCTACAAGCCGGACAACAAGACGCGCATCTGGCAGGAGGACAAGCCGCTGCGCTGGTCCACCGGCGGCATGCGGCAGAGCCTCGCGCGCGGAGCGGACGAGCAGTTCTTCGGCGGCGGCGAGCAGAACGGCTCCTTCTCCCACCGGGACAAGACCGTCTACGTCGCCAACAACACGAACTGGAACGAGGGCGGTTACAACAACTCCCAGCCGTTCTACCTCTCCTCCGCCGGCTACGGCGTCTACCGCAACACGTTCGCGCCCGGCGTCTACGACTTCGGCGCCTCCGTGCACACGGGCCAGCAGGAGCGGCGCCTGGACGCGTACTACTTCCTCGGCGACGCCAAGCAGGTCATCGGCGCGTACACCTCGCTGGTCGGCAAGCCGTTCATGCCGCCCGTCTACGGTCTCGAACCGGGCGACGCCGACTGCTACCTGCACAACGCGAACCAGGGCGAGCGGCACACCCTGGACGCGCTGAAGGTCGCCGACGGGTACACGCAGAACCAGATGCCGCTCGGCTGGATGCTCGTCAACGACGGCTACGGCTGCGGGTACGAGAACCTCGCCGAGACCGCCAAGGGCCTGCAGGACCACGACGCCCAGCTCGGGCTGTGGACGCAGGACGGCATCGACAAGCTCGCCGACCAGGTCAAGGCCGGCCAGCGCGTCGCCAAGCTGGACGTCGCCTGGGTCGGCAACGGCTACGGCATGGCCCTGGACGCCTGCGACAAGGCGAAGGCCGGCATCGAGGACAACAGCGACGCGCGCGGCTTCGTCTGGATGCCGGTGTCGTGGGCGGGCGCCCAGCGCTGCTCCGTGCTGTGGTCCGGCGACCAGAAGCTGTCGTGGGACTACGTGCGCTGGCAGATCCCGACGTACGCGGGCGCCACGATGTCCGGTATCGCGTACAACACCGGCGACGTGGGCTCGATCTACTCGCACGACGCGAAGATGTACGCGCGGGATCTGCAGGCCAAGACGTTCCTGCCCGCCCTCATGACGATGGACGGCTGGGCGACCGACCTCACCACCGGCCAGAAGACCAACCAGCAGCCGTGGGTGGACGGCGAACCGTACACGTCCATCAACCGCAAGTACCTCCAGCTGCACGAGCGACTGCTGCCGTACCTGTACACGCTGGCGAAGCAGGCGTCCGAGACCGGCGTCGGCGGGGTACGACCGCTGTGGCTGGAGTACCCGAAGGACGCCAACACCCTTGGCGCGCAAGCGAAGTACGAGTACATGGCGGGCGACGACTTCCTCGTGGCCCCGGTGTACGAGGACGCGGACACGCGCGACGGGATCTACCTGCCGAAGGGCACGTGGACGGATTACTGGACCGGTAGGACGTACAAGGGGCCGATGACGCTGAACGGCTACCACGCGCCGATCGACACGCTCCCGCTGTTCGTGAAGTCCGGGGCGATCGTGCCGATGTGGCCGCAGGGCACGACGTCCTGGAAGTCCCGGGACAAGGGGCAGTTGAGCTGGGACGTCTACGCCTCCGAGCGGGGCCGCAGCGCGTACACGCTCTACGAGGACGACGGCGTGACCCGCGACTTCCGCAAGGGGGCGTCGGCGACGCAGCGGGTGAGCGTCGACACCGGACGGCACGGCTCGGTCATCGCCGTCGGTGCCAGCAAGGGGAGTTACCAGGGGAAGGTGAGCAAGCGCGCCTACACCTTCACGGTGCACGGCGGCACGGCGCCCGACCGGGTGACGGTCAACGGGCGCTCCCTGCCCGCCTCTTCCTGGAAGTACGACGGGAAGTCGCACGTGACGACGGTCCGCACGGCATCCCTGCCGACGGACCGCTCGTTCACGGTCCGGCTGCTCGGCTAGCTCCCGCTCGCCCTGCCCCGCAGCTCCCCCTCGAGGACCTTCCCGGAGGGGTTGCGGGGCAGCGCGTCGACGGCGACGAAGCGCCGGGCACCTTGAAGTTGGCCAGCCGCTCGCGCGTCCAGGCCGTCAACTCGGCCTGCCAGAAAGCACTTTGCAAGCCTCCCGCCGCGGGCACGACGAACGCGGCCCCCACTTCCCCGAGCCGCGCGTCCGGCGTGCCGACGACGGCCGCCTCGGCGATCCCGGGGTGGCCGGTGAGGACCCGCTCGACCTCGGCGGGGTAGGCGTTGAAGCCGCCGACCACGTACATGTCCTTGAGCCGGTCGGTGATCGACAGGTAGCCGTGCGCGTCCAGGGTGCCGATGTCGCCCGTGTGCAGCCAGCCGTCCGGGGTGACGGCCTCGGCGGTGGCGGCCGGGTCGTCGAGGTAGCCGCGGGTCACGGTGTAGCCGCGGACCTGCACCTCGCCCGGGGTGCCGGGCGGACAAGCGGTGCCGTCGGGGGCGGTGACGCGGACCTCGGTGCCGGGGACGGGGCGGCCGACCGTGGAGTCGAGGAGGCCGACGGGCGAGTCGACGGGGCAGACGGTGACCACGCCCGTCGCTTCCGTGAGCCCGTACGCGGTGAACACGGCGCCGATACCGAGGACTTGACGCAGATCGGCGATGAGCCCGGCCGGAATGGTGGCGGCTCCGGTGCCCGCCATGCGCAGGCTCGTCAG
Organism: Streptomyces sp. SID14478; assembly: GCF_010548525.1. Classification (GTDB taxonomy): domain Bacteria; phylum Actinomycetota; class Actinomycetes; order Streptomycetales; family Streptomycetaceae; genus Streptomyces. The sequence continues at coordinate 8,535 of NZ_JAAGMG010000300.1, read as the reverse complement.
ATCGTGCGCGGCGCGGTGCGGGTGGTGCAGGAGGCCGTGGAAGACGGTGGGCGCCCCGGTCAGCACGGTGACGCGCTCGGCCTCGATGCGGCGCAGGACGCGCTCGGCGTCGTACACCTCCTCGGGCAGCATGGTGGCGCCGCGCAGCAGGCAGGGCAGGATTCCGGCCTTGAGGCCGAAGGTGTGGAAGAACGGGTTGACCAGGAGGTAGCGGTCACCGGCGGTGAGGGTGGTGGCTGTGGCCCGGGCGTCGAAGGCGCGCAGGGACTGGTGGTGGGTGGTCAGCACGCCCTTGGGGCGGCCGGTGGTGCCCGAGGTGTAGGTGATGTCGGACAGGTCGTCGGGGCGCACGGCGGCGGCCCTGTCGGCGCGGAGCCCGTCGGCCACGCGCTCACCTGCCCGCAGGTACGCGTCCCAGCCCAGCGGGTCCTCGGCGGTGGCCCCGCGCAGGACGACGACGTGCTCCAACTGCCCTGTGTTCTCGCCGCACGTGGCGAGCTCGGCGACGTAGTCCGTGCCGAGGAAGCCGCGCTCGGTGAACAGCATGCGGCAGCCGCTGCGCCGGATGATGTCGGCGGCCTCGGCGGCCCGGTAGCGGGTGTTGAGGGGGACGAGGACGGCGCCCGCCTGGACGGAGCCGAGCGCGGCGAGGATCCAGTGGCGGCTGTTGGGCGCCCAGATGCCGACGCGGTCGCCGGGCCCGATGCCGAGGGCGAGGGCGGCGCGGGCTGCGGCCCGGACCCGGTCGGCGAGTTCCGTGAACGTCCAGCGGACGGTGTCGTCGACGAGGGCCTCGCGGTCCCCGTGGGCGCGGGCGGCGGCGTCCGGGAGCGCGGCGAGGGTCAGGGTGGTGACGTCCATGGCGCCATCCGACACGCAGGCGGGGCCGCGCCGCTCCCCCGGTTTCCCACTCGCCGGGAAACCGCGCTCCTCGGCCCGCGTCGCCCGCGCCTAGGGTCCCGCCATGACTCAGCACTGGGACCACAGCTACGACGTCGTGGTGGTCGGTTCGGGCGCCGCCGGGTTCGCCGCCGCGCTCACCGCCCGACTGCGCGGCCTGTCCGCCCTGATCGTCGAGAAGACGGACCTGTACGGCGGCTCGACCGCGCTGTCCGGCGGCGCGATCTGGGTGCCGGACAACTTCCACCTGCACGACGCGGGGCTGCCCGACTCCCGCGAACGGGCCCGCCGCTATCTCGCCGCGACCGTCGGCGACCGGGTGCCCGGCGAGCGACTGGACGCCTATCTGGAGCACGGGCCGCGCATGGTCCGCGAGTTCCACGACAGGACGCTCGTGCGGTTCATGTACACCGACGGGTACAGCGACTACTACCCCGAGCGGGACGGCGGCTTCGCTAGGGGCCGTTCCGTCGAGCCGCAGCTGTTCGACGTCAAGAAGCTCCCGCGCGAGCAGCGCGGGACGCTGCGCCGCAGCCTGCTGCCGACGCGCGGGCTGACCATGACGTCGTACGACTTCCGCTACCTCAACATGGTCAGCCGCACCGGCAGGGCCAGGGCGCGGGCGCTGCGGGTCGGTGCGCGCTCGGTGCTCGCACGGCTGTCGGGGCAGGAACTCCTGTCCCTGGGCGGGGCGTTGATCGCACGGATGCGGTACTCGCTGGACCGGCTCGGCGGCGAGCTCTGGCTGCGGTGCCCGGTGACGGAGCTGGTCAAGGAGGGCGAGCGGGTCGCGGGCGTGCGGGTGCGGCGCGGCGGGCGGACGGTGAGCGTGGCGGCGCGCGGCGGGGTGGTGCTCGCCTCCGGCGGCTTCTCGCACAGCGCGGCGCTGCGCGACAAGCACCTGCCGCACCCCACGGACACGGCGTGGTCGGTGGCCGCCGAGGGGCAGACCGGTGACGGCCTGGAGCTGGCGCTCGCCGAGGGAGCCGCCACCGACCTACTGGACAAGGTGTGGGGCGCGCCCGCGGTCCTGCCGCCGGGCGCACCCACCCCGTTCTTCCTGGTCGCCGACCGCGCCATCCCCGGCATGATCATCGTGAACCAGGTGGGTGAGCGGTACGCGAACGAGGCCTCGCCATACCACGAGTTCGTGGACGCCATGTACGCGCACCACCGGCCGGACGCGTCGACGGTGCCGTCGTGGCTGATCCTCGACGCGGTCTCCAAGGCCCGCTACCTCTTCGCGGGGCTGTTCCCCGGGCAGTCCCTGCCGCAGGAGTGGCTTGCGTCCGGCTTCGCCCACCGGGCGGACACCGTCGAGGAGTTGGCGCGCGCCGCCGGCATGCCGCAGCGGGCGCTGCGGTCGACCGTCGAGCGCTTCAACGCCTTCGCGCGCCGCGGCGTCGACGACGACTTCGGCCGGGGCGAGAGCGCCTACGACCGCTACTACGGCGACCCGACCCTGCCGAACCCGAACCTCCATCCACTGGAGAAGGGGCCGTTCTACGCGATCCCGGTGCACCCCGGCGACATCGGCACGAAGGGCGGCGTCGTGACCGACCCCGCGGCGCGGGTGCTGCGCGAGGACGGCTCCGTCGTCCGCGGCCTGTACGCGTCCGGGAACGTGTCGGCGGCGGTGATGGGCGAGACGTACCCGGGGCCCGGCGCCACGATCGGCCCGGCGATGACGTTCAGCTGGGCGGCCGTGAACCGGATCGCCGAGGACCTCGGGGACGCCGGCTGACGCGGCGGTGGGCGGGTGACGGGCGCACGGAGCGGTATGCACCGGCCCACGCCCGTCACTGGCCCACGCCCGTCACCGCCGCCGGCTCCGGGCTCCGCCCCTCACTGGCTCACGAACCCGCCGTCGATCACGAACTCGCTGCCGGTCGCGAAGCTCGACTCGTCCGACAGCAGGTACAGCACCATTCCGGTGATCTCCTGCGGCCGTCCCGCACGCGCGATCGGCTGGTGGAGCACCGCCTGCCCCGACTGCGCCGACGCGGACGTCATGTCCGTCTCGATCACGCCGGGGTGCACGGAGTTGACGCGGATGCCGTGCGGCGCGAACTCCTGGGCCGCCGCCTTCGTCATGCCGCGCACCGCCCACTTGGCCGCGACGTAGCCGAGGATGCCGGGGAAGGCGATGATCCCGGCGACCGACGAGATGTTGACGATCGACCCGCCCCCGGCCCTCCTGAGCGACGGCAGGGCCGCCTTCATACCGAGGAACACCCCGACCTGGTCGACGTCGATCACCCTGCGGTAGTCGGCCTCGTCGAGCGTCTCGATGGGGCCGGTGTGCACGATGCCCGCGTTGTTGACCAGTCCGGTCAGCGGCCCGAACGCGTCCTCGGCGCGGGCCACCGCCGTCTGCCACTGCCGCTCGTCCGTCACGTCGAGGGGCACGTACAGGCAGTGCTTGTCGCCGAGTTCGGCCGCGAGTTCCTCGCCCGCCGTCTCCAGTACGTCACCGATGACGACCCGCGCCCCTTCGGCGACGAGCCCGCGCGCGTGCTCCGCGCCCATCCCGCGCGCGCCGCCGCTGATCAGCACGACCGCGCCTTCGAACCTGTCGTTCACCCTGTGCTCCTCCCACTGCGGTACCGGTGCCGGGCAGTGTGCAAGGCGGGGACGGCGGGCGGCGAGAAGGGCTTCCCACTGGCCGGGATTCCGCTCTGCCGGTGCCGGTCCTTCCCCCGGCACAATCGCGCACGCACACCACCGACGGAAGGGCCGAGGCGGCGATGGACACAGGGAATCTGGCGGGCAGGGTCGCACTGATCACGGGCGGGGCGCGCGGCATGGGCGAGGCCGCGGCCCGGCTGCTGGCCGCACGCGGCGCACGCGTCGTCATCGGCGACGTGCGGGAGGAGCAGGGGGAGGCCGTCGCCGCGTCGCTCGGTGCGCGGGTGGCGCGCTTCGTCGCGCTCGACGTGGCGGACGCGGCGTCGTGGGACGCGGCCGTCGCCACGGCGGTGGACGCCTTCGGGCGGCTCGACGTCCTCGTCAACAACGCGGCGATCTACACCACGTCGCCCATCGTCGACGAGGACCCGGCCCAGCTGGAGCGGATCCTGCGGATCGACCTGATCGGCCCGTTCCTCGGGATACGCGCCGCCGCGCCCGTGATGCGGCGCACCGCGGGCGGCGGCTCGATCGTGAACATCTCCTCGCAGGCCGGGCTGCAGGGCATCTGGGGACACGGCGCGTACGGGGCGGCCAAGTGGGGGCTGCGCGGCCTGACGAAGACGGCGGCGCTCGAACTCGGCCCCGAGGGCATCCGCGTCAACTCCGTGCACCCGGGCGCGATCGCGACGCCGATGATCGCCCACGTCGAGGGCAAGGAGCACGCGGCGGCGCCGCTGGGCCGGATCGGTGAGCCGGAGGAGGTGGCGCGTCTGGTGGCGTTCCTGGCCTCCGACGAGGCGTCGTACCTCAGTGGCGCCGAACTCGCGGTGGACGGCGGGGCATCGGCGGGCCGGATGCCGGCCTTCGAACAGCGCGGCACCACACGGTGAGTGACTCCCCCGCCCCCGAGGTCCGCGCGGTGATCGACGCGGCGTCCGCCAACTTCCCGGCTCTGGGTACGGAGTTGACGGAGATCGGCGACGTACGGGCGTTCTTCGCGTCACGCCCCGCCGCGCCGACCCCGGACATCGCGGTGGCCCGGGTCGCCGACCGGGACGCCGACGGCGTACGGGTGCGGGTGTACGACCCGACGGACGGCGCCGGCGGGGCGCCGGTCGTGGTGTTCGCGCACGGCGGCGGGTTCTGTCTGTGCGGGCTCGACTCGCACGACGGGTTCTGCCGGGCGATGGCCGTGGCGACGGACGCCGTCGTCGTGTCCGTCGACTACCGCCTCGCGCCCGAACACCCCTATCCCGCGGGCCCGGAGGACTGCTACACGGCACTGCTGTGGGCGGCGCGGACGTTCCCGGGCCGACCGCTCGGCGTCGCCGGGGACAGCGCGGGCGGCAATCTCGCCACCGTCATGGCGCTGATGGCGCGCGACCGCGGCGGCCCGGCACTCGTGTGCCAGGCCCTCTACTATCCGATGCTCGACCCGGACCGGACCGGCGGCTCGCACCGCCGCAACGCCCACGGACACTTCCTCACCGCCGACCACCTGCGCTGGTACTGGGACGGCTACGCGCCCGGCTCCGCACTGCGCGGCGAGCCGTACGTGGCGCCGCTGGAGTACGCGGAGCTGGCCGGGCTGCCCCGGGCGTACGTGGTGACGGGCGGGTTCGACCCGCTGTGCGACGACGGCCTCGGCTACGCGACGGCCCTGGCCGAGGCGGGGGTCGAGGTGCGGTCCGCGCACTACCCGGGGATGTTCCACGGGTTCCTGTCGATGGCGGGCGCCCTGCCGCAGGCGGCACGGGCCAGGGCCGAGGCGTTCGCGGCGCTGGGCCGGGACCTGCGCCGCTGACGGTGCCGGCGGGGTCGGGAGCCGCGCGGCTCCCGACCCCGCTCAGAGCAGCTCGAACCCCTCGTACCCGGCGGCGGCGACCTCGTCGATGATGTCCTGGTACACCTTGAACCCGCCGACGAAGGGCATGAACACCCGTGGCTTTCCCGGGGTGTTGGCGCCCAGGTACCACGAGTCGGCGCGCATCAGCAGGGTGGCCGCCGCGCGTTCCCGGCAGTCGCGCACCCATGCGTCGACGGCCGCGCCGGTCGCCTCCACGCCCCTCCTCCCGGTCGCGTCCAGGTGCCGGAGCAGGGCGGCGAGCCAGTCGACGTGCTGCTCCGCCGCGAGCACGACGTTGACCATGACGCTGGGGCTGCCGGGCCCCGTCAGGTTGAAGAAGTTCGGGAAGCCGTCCGTGCCGAGCCCGAGATAGGTGCGCGGCCCGTCCCGCCAGGCCTCCTTCAGCGTGCGCCCGCCGCGGCCGCGCACCTCGATCCGGTCGACGGATCCGGTCATCGCGTCGAACCCGGTGGCGTACACGAGGACGTCGAGGTCGACGCGCGTACCGTCGGCGAGGACGACACCCTTCTCGTCGATGCGCGCGATCGGGTTCCGCCGGAGGTCCACCAGCTCCACGTGCGGCTGGTTGTACGTCTCGAAGTACCCGGAGTCGGTGACGATGCGCTTGGTGCCGATCGGGTGGTCACCGGGCACGAGCAGCGCGGCGACGGCCGGGTCGGCGATGCGGGCCCGGACCTTCTCCTCCCAGAAGGCGCGGGCCGCGTCGTTCGCGGCGAGGTCGGTCACCTGGTCGGGGAAGGTCTTGGAGTACAGGACCCCGCCCAGTTCCCAGCGACTCTCGTACGCGGCGCGCCGCTCGCCCTCGTCGACGTCGAAGGTCTTCTTCGGGTACGTCGTGAACGGCGAGCCGCCCCCGCTGAGCCGGGCGAGCCGGCGCCGCTCGGCGTATCCGGCCTTCAGCGCGCGCCGCTCGTCCTCGGTGACGGGCTTGTTCCCGGCCGGGATCGAGTAGTTGGCGCTGCGCTGGAAGACCGTCAACTGTGCTGCTTGTGCGGCTATTTCGGGCACGGACTGGATGCCGGAGGAGCCGGTGCCGATGACGCCGACGCGCTGTCCCGTGAGGTCGACGCCCTCGTGCGGCCATTCGCCGGTGTGGAAGGCGCGGCCCGCGAACGTGTCGATGCCCGGGATGTCGGGCCGCTGCGCGCGGGACAGGCAGCCGACGGCGAAGACGCAGCACCGGGCCGTCACCGTCTCGCCGGCGTCGGTGCGCACCGTCCACGTGAGGGTCTTTTCGTCCAACTCGGCGGAGGAGACAGAGGTGTTGAAGGTATAGGCGGGCCGCAGGTCGAAGCGGTCGGCGACGTGGCGCAGATAGCTGATGATCTCCGGCTGGGTGGCGTACTTCTCGGTCCAGTCCCACTCCTGCTGGAGGGCGTCGTCGAAGGAGTACGAGTAGTCGAAGGACTCGACGTCGCAGCGGGCGCCCGGATAGCGGTTCCAGTACCAGACGCCGCCGACGTCCGCGGCGCGCTCGAAGGCGCGGACCCGGTGGCCGAGGCCGCGCAGCCGGTGGACGGCGTACAGACCGGTGACGCCCGCGCCGACGACGACCACGTCCGTATCGGTCCGTTCGGGCTGCGTGGCGGGGGTGGGAGGGGGCTGTGCGCTCACGGGGTGGCTCCTCGGGCCGGCGGGCGGATGCGTCGAGGAGCCTCGCACCGCGTCGCGCCCCGCGCAGCGGGTGCTTCCCGGTCAGCGGGAAGGCGGCCCTGGTCCGATGGGTGGGTCCGGGGCATGCGGCGCCCACCTCTCCCTGGTCACGGCGCGCCGTCGGCTCTCCTCGCACTGTCGGGCCGTCGGAGTCCACGCGGCGTGAAGAAGTGCTACGCACTGCCTGACCAGTCTTGCCGGACCGTGGATCTCCTGTGACGAGACCCGCCCCGCCACGGCTGGATCCTTATGCTCCTATTACCTTTGCCCCTGCACACGATCATTGCCGGACCTGCCCCACCTCGACTGAACAGGGCGCGGTCACCGGCCGAAGATCACGAGGGGGAAGCACACGTGTCGTCCACACCCGCTCCGGGGCCCTGGCAGCCGGAGCCGCAGTCGTACCCTGCCCAAGGGGGTGCCTACGGGGGTCCTCCCTCCGGGGGCTATCCGCCGTCTCCGGGCGCGGGCCACGCCGCACAGCCGCAGCCCGGCTACGGCCAACCACCACAGCCCGGCTACGGCTACCCGGCCCAGCCCGCGCCGCCCCAACCGAACATCCCGCCGCAGGGCGGCGGTTTCGCGCCGATGCCTCCTCCCGGCGGGCCGGGCAACCGTTCCGCGGGGAAGGGCTCGCGGATCTGGGGCACGGTCCTCATCGTGCTGGGCGTCCTGCCGCTGCTGATCGGCGCCGCCGTGTTCGCCGCCGCCGTCAAGAACTCCCAACACACCGAGACCAACCCGGCGTTCATGCCCAAGGCCTGGCACAACCTCAAGACGGACCAGATCTTCCCGGCGCACCTGGAGGACACCAGCATCATCCAGCACAACAAGGGCTGGATGCGGCAGGGCATCATCGGCGAGGGCTCCTGCGCGAAGAACCTGCAGGGCGTCTTCCTGAAGAAGGCCAAGTCGGTCGGGTGCAAGCGGGTGCTGGCCGCCACGTACGTCGACGGCGGCGGCAAGAACGCGGCCACGGTGGCGCTCATCGTCACCGACTCGTACGCGGGCGCGAAGGCCCTGTCGAACGACTACTACGAGGCCAAGTCGGCGGCCCGGGCCAGCGAGCCCGTCTCACCGCCCGTCAAGCCGCTCGCCGCGCCGGGCACCCTGGCCGCCAACTGGCGGGCCCTGGGCGGCGGCGTCGCGGAGATCGGTGTGGGCATCGACAACCCGCCCTACGTCGTGGCCGTCACCACGGGGCCGGCCGACCTCAAGCGCACGTACGGCACGCTGCCCGAGGAGTGGGACGCCTACGGCGACCTCGCCGAGCTGTCGATCTACCCCGACATGGCCGACGACATCGCAAGCGCCTACGGCCGTTCGTTCCCGGATGTCCTCAGCGGCAAGGAGAAGTCATGGGGCGTCTGAGCCGCACCGAAGCACCGAGGCCGCGCCTGCGCCGACTGCGGCGGCCGGCCCTCGCCACCCTGGTCGGGGGGCTCGCGTGCACGCTGGTCGCCACGGCGCCGGGCACCGCGGCC
>NZ_JAAGMG010000253.1 GCF_010548525.1 Streptomyces sp. SID14478 | reverse complement strand
GAGGCGAGCGCCTCACTCGGCGCCTCGCGGTCCTCGTGCAGCACGGCCGCGAAGTCCGCGGCGGCGAGCAGCGCCGCGACCTCCTTGGTGGACGCGGCGTCCGCGACCTCGGGGAAGCGGACCCGGCGCGACTGCTTGCCGGCCTCGCGGGCGGTGGCCCGCCACTTGCCGAGCGCCTTGGCCCCGCGCTCGCCCCGCCACTGCGTGATGCACCGGGACGCCGCCCACGGCACGATCGCGTCGACGCCCGTCTCGGTCATCGTCTCGACGGCGAGCTCGCCGCGGTCGCCCTTGGGCAGCGCCTGTACGACGGTGATCCGGGGACGCGGCTCGTCCTCGACGCGCACCGGCCCGGCCTCGACGACGAGGCGGTCCTTGCCCTCGCTGCCCGCGACGACGCCCTCGCTCCACGCCCCGAGACCGTCCGTCAGCACGACGGACTCCCCGGCCCGCAGCCGCTTCACGGACACGGCGTGCCGCCCCTCCGGCCCGTCCAGTACGTACGTGCACGCGCCGGGGACGGTGCCCTCGACGACGAACACCGGCGCGGTCACGCGGCGCCCTGCTGCCCGAGCGCGGCGGTGGCGGCGGCGAGTTCGGCGGCGAGCACCTCGACGAGCTGGCCGGCGGGCAGCTCCCGGGCGAGCCGGTGCCCCTGACCCGCCCACAGCGCCATGGCCTGCGGGTCCCCGGCCTTGGCGGCGGCCTTGCGCACGGGCGACGTCATGTGGTGGACCTCGGGGTACGCGGCGGGCGCGTACGGGCCGTGCTCGCGCAGGAACCGGTTGACGAGCCCGCGCGCGGGCCGCCCGGAGAACGCACGGGTCAACTCGGTCCGGGTGAACAGCGGATCGGTCATGGCCTGCTTGTGCAGCGCGGGTGCGCCCGACTCCGGCGTCACGAGGAACGCGGTGCCCAGCTGGGCGAGTTCGGCGCCGGCGGCGAGCACGGCGGCGATCTGCGCGCCCCGCATGATGCCGCCGGCGGCGATGACCGGCAGCTGGACGGCCTCCCGCACCTGCGCGATCAGGGCGAGCAGTCCGATGCCGCTGCCGTCGGCCTCGGGGTTGTCCCGGTGCGTGCCCTGGTGTCCGCCGGCCTCGATGCCCTGGACGCACACGGCGTCGGCGCCCGACCACTGCGCGGCCAGCGCCTCGTCCACGGTCGTCACGGTGACGGCCGTGCGGGTGCCGACGTTGCGCAGCGCGGCGATCACCTCACGGGTGGGGCAGCCGAACGTGAAGGTGACCAGCGGCACCGGGTCCTCGACGAGGATGGCGAGCTTGGCGTCGTAGTTGTCGTCGCGCCCGCTGTCGGGGTCACCGAGCGAGGTCTGGTACCAGGCGGCCTCACCGGCGAGCTGGTGCCGGTAGACGTCGACCGCGGCCGTGACGGGGTGCGCGGCGCGCACCGCCCCGGTGGAGCCGGTCACCGCACCCGGGTACTCGGGCTGCGGCAGGAACAGATTGACGCCGAAGGGCCGTCCGGTCAGCCCGCGCACCTGCTTGATCTCCTGGTACATGCCGTCGGCGGTCTTGTACCCGGCGGCGAGGAATCCGAGCCCGCCCGCCTCGGACACGGCGGCCACGAGCGCGGGGGAGGATGCGCCGCCCGCCATGGGCGCCTGCACGATCGGACAGGGGCAGAGATCGGTCAGTGCGGAGGACATGCCCGCATCGTGCCACGTATGGCGGACACCTCCGAATCGGCGGATGCGTGCTCGGCGCGGCCATGCGGAAGGGGCCCGGGGTCACAGACCCCGGGCCCCTTCCGCCGACGGACTCACCGCCCGTTGAACGCGTCCTTCAGTCGCGAGAACAGCCCTTGCTGCCCGGGCTGGAACTGCCCGGTGGGGCGTTCCTCGCCGCGCAGCTCGGCGAGCTCGCGCAGCAGCCGCTCCTGCTCGGGGTCGAGCTTCTGCGGCGTCATGACCTCGACGTGCACGATGAGGTCGCCCCGGCCGCCGCCGCGCAGGTGCGTGACGCCGCGCCCGTGCAGCGGGACGGACTGGCCGGACTGGGTGCCGGGCCGGATGTCGACCTCCTCCATGCCGTCGAGCGTCTCCAGCGGCACCTTCGTGCCGAGGGCCGCCGCGGTCATCGGGATCGTCACCGTGCAGTGCAGGTCGTCGCCGCGCCGCTGGAAGGTCGGGTGCGGCAGCTCGTGGATCTCCACGTACAGGTCACCGGCGGGGCCGCCGCCGGGGCCGACCTCGCCCTCGCCCGCGAGCTGGATCCGCGTGCCGTTGTCGACACCGGCCGGGATCTTCACCGTCAGCGTGCGCCGGGACCGGATGCGGCCGTCGCCGGCGCACTCCGGGCACGGGGTCGGCACGACGGTGCCGAAGCCCTGGCACTGCGGGCAGGGCCGTGAGGTCATGACCTGGCCGAGGAAGGACCGCGTGACCTGCGAGACCTCGCCGCGGCCGCGGCACATGTCGCAGGTCTGGGCCGACGTCCCCGGAGCGGCACCCTCGCCGCTGCAGGTGGAACAGACGACGGCCGTGTCGACCTGTATGTCCTTGGTGGTACCGAAGGCCGCCTCGTCGAGCTCGACCTCCAGGCGGATCATGGCGTCCTGGCCGCGGCGCGTACGGGACCGGGGTCCACGCTGCGACGCCGTACCGAAGAACGCGTCCATGATGTCCGAGAAGTTCCCGAACCCGCCGGCGCCGAAGCCGCCGGCCCCGCCTCCGCCGGACTGCGACAGGGGGTCGCCCCCCAGGTCGTAGACCTGCTTCTTCTGCGGGTCGGAGAGCACCTCGTAGGCGGCGTTGATCTCCTTGAACCGCTCCTGAGTCTTCGGGTCCGGATTCACGTCCGGGTGAAGCTCACGGGCCAGCCTGCGAAAGGCCTTCTTGATCTCGTCCTGGGAAGCGTCGCGGCGCACGCCGAGTACGGCGTAGTAGTCCGTGGCCACTTACGACTCCGCCAGGATCTGTCCGACGTAACGTGCCACTGCGCGTACTGCTCCCATCGTTCCCGGGTAATCCATGCGTGTCGGTCCGACGACGCCGAGCTTGGCTACTGCCTCGCCGCCCGAACCGTAGCCGACCGACACGACGGACGTGGAGTTGAGTCCCTCGTGGGCGTTCTCGTGACCGATGCGTACGGCCATGCCCGAATCCCCCACCTCTCCCAGCAACTTGAGGAGCACGACCTGCTCCTCAAGGGCTTCGAGGACGGGACGGATAGTGAGGGGAAAGTCATGTCCGAAGCGGGTGAGATTGGCCGTTCCGCCGATCATCAGCCGTTCCTCGGACTCCTCGACGAGCGTCTCCAGGAGAGTGGAGAGCACCGTCGCGACCGTGCCGCGGTCCTCCGCTTCGAAGGCCTCCGGCAGGTCCTGCACCAGCTGCGGTACGTCGGCGAACCGGCGGCCCGCGACACGGCTGTTGAGCCGGGCCCGCAGATCCGCCAGGGACGATTCGCCGAACGGCGCCGGGCAGTCGATCATCCGCTGCTCCACGCGTCCGGTGTCCGTGATGAGCACGAGCATCAGACGGGCGGGCGCCAGCGAGAGCAGCTCGACGTGGCGCACGGTGGACCTGGTCAGGGACGGGTACTGGACGATCGCCACCTGCCGCGTCAGCTGCGCGAGCAGCCGCACGGTCCGACCGACGACGTCGTCCAGATCGACGGCGCCCTCCAGGAAGTTCTGGACGGCGCGCCGCTCCGGCGCGGTCATCGGCTTCACGTTCGTGAGCTTGTCGACGAAGAGGCGGTACCCCTTGTCGGTGGGGATGCGCCCGGCACTGGTGTGCGGCTGGGCGATGAACCCCTCGTCCTCCAGGGCGGCCATGTCGTTGCGCACGGTCGCCGGGGAGACGCCCAGGCGGTGCCGCTCGGTCAACGCCTTGGAGCCGACCGGCTCCTCGGTGCCGACGTAGTCCTGGACGATGGCGCGCAACACTTCGAGTCTGCGTTCACTGAGCACGGCGCACACCTCCCACTACTGACTACTGGCTCTGCGGTCGTCGATCTCTTTCGTTTGGCACTCGCTGCGCGCGAGTGCCAGTCGTCCCCGGGTCAGTGTACGGCCGGTGGGTGCGACCCGGGCAAGGCCGTCGGGGCCTGCCCGGCGGATCCCGTCGCGGACGCGGGGTCGGGCACGCACATCTGCACACAAACGGCGCGGCCGCCCGAGCCGCGCTCTGGTTCCGCCGGACAGGCCCTACCGTCGGAGCCATGAACAGCACGGCGGTCATCGACTGGGAATCGGCAGGCTGGGAAAGACTCGCGCCGTACGTGGGACGTGTCCGGCTGCCCGACTGGGACTGCACGGCCGGGCTCGTCGTGGGCGACGGCGCGGCCCTGCTGATCGACACGGGATCCTCACTCCGTGAAGGCGCCCGGCTGCGCGCGGACACCCGTCGCCTCCTGGGTGCACACGGTCGGGTGACACACGTCGCGCTCACCCACCCGCACTTCGACCACGTGCTGGGCACGGCGGCGTTCGCGGGCGTGGAGGTGTACGGCGCCGTGGGCATCGACGCCGTGTTCGCGACGGGCGCCGAGGGGCTGCGCGCCGACGCCGTGCGCCACGGCCTGGACCCGGAGGCGGCCGCCGCGGCGACCGACGTCCTCGTCTCCCCGCACCACCGGGTCTGCGGCGAGTGGACCCTCGACCTGGGCGGCGGCCTGCAGGTGCTGCTCGCGAACGTGGGCCCGGCGCACAGCGGCCACGACCTGGCCGTCCTCGTGCCGGGCGTCCCTCCGCGGCCGGAGATCGTCTTCTGCGGCGACCTCGTGGAGGAGTCGGGCGAACCCCAGGCGGGACCGGACGCGGCTCCCCGGCACTGGCCGGCGGCGCTCGACCGGCTCCTCGCGCTGGGCGGCGAGGACGCGCACTACGTCCCGGGCCACGGTTCCGTGGTGAATGCGGACTTTGTCCGTGCGCAGCGCGCCACACTGGCGTCCCGCTCCGGCGTGTCGTAGCCGGGACCTGCGCGCTCGTCCTATCGTCGGCCGAATGGTCCCCCCCATCTCCCGCCACCGCCCCTCCCCCGAGGGCCCGTCGGGCCCGCAGAGCCGTCGGTATTCGGCCGACCTGACCCCTCCCTGGAAGCGGAACAAACCCGTCCCCGAGGTCCCGGCCGCACTCGATCTCGTCGTCGAGGAGGTCTCCACGGGCTTCTGCGGGGCCGTCGTCCGCGTCGAGAAGTCGGCGCAGGGCCCGACGGTGACCCTGGAGGACCGCTTCGGCAAGCACCGCGTGTTCCCGATGGAGCCGCGCGGTTTCCTGCTGGAGGGCAAGGTCGTCACGCTCGTACGTGCCTCCGCGGGCGGGCCCGCCCGGCCCACGCGCACCGCGTCCGGCTCGGTCGCGGTCCCGGGGGCCCGCGCCCGCGTGGCCCGGGCCGGCCGCATCTACGTGGAGGGCAAGCACGACGCCGAACTCATCGAGCGGGTCTGGGGCGACGACCTGCGCATCGAGGGCGTGGCCGTCGAGTTCCTGGAGGGCGTCGACGACCTCCCGGCGATCGTCGCCGACTTCGCACCGGGGCCGGACGCCCGCCTCGGCGTGCTGGTCGACCACCTGGTGCCGGGTTCGAAGGAATGGCGCATCGCCCAGTCCGTCACCAGCGGGCACGCGCTGGTCGTGGGCCACCCCTACATCGACATCTGGGAAGCCGTGAAGCCGTCGGCGGTGGGCATCGAGGCCTGGCCCCGGGTCCCGCGCGGCCAGGACTGGAAGACCGGCGTGTGCCGGGCGCTCGGCTGGCGCGTGGCGAACACGGGCGAGGCCTGGCAGCACATCCTGAGCCGGGTCCGCACGTACAAGGACCTGGAGCCCGAACTCCTGGGCAGGGTCGAAGAGTTGATCGACTTCGTCACGGCTCCGCCGGAGTAGCTCCTGAGGTGAGGGCCCGCCGTCAGTCGACCAGGTCGCGCACGACGCCGTCGGCGAGGAGCCGTCCCCGCAGGGTCAGCACGGCGCGCCCCTCGGCGAACGGGTCCGCCTCCAGCAGCCCGTTCGCCAGCGCCGTGCGCGCGGCCGCGAGCCCGTCGGGCTTCAGCAACGACAGGGGGCAGCCCTCCCGGAGCCGCAGTTCGAGGAGGATCCGCTCGACCCGCCGGTCCTCGTCGGCGAGCACCTCGCGTCCGGCGCCCGGCGACCTCCCGCCCGCGAGCGCCGCCGCGTACGCACCCGGGTGCTTCACGTTCCACCAGCGCACCCCGCCCACGTGCGAGTGCGCCCCGGGGCCCGCGCCCCACCAGTCGGCGCCGCGCCAGTACAGCTCGTTGTGCAGGCAGCGCCCGGCGTCGGACGTCGCCCAGTTCGACACCTCGTACCAGTCGAAGCCGGCCGCCGACAGCCGCTCCTCCGCGATCAGGTACCGGTCCGCGTGCACGTCGTCGTCGGTCATCGGCACCTCGCCCCGGCGGATCCGCCGGGCGAGCTGCGTGCCCTCCTCGACGATCAGTGCGTACGCCGACACGTGGTCGGGCCCGGCGCCGAGCGCCGCGTCGAGCGAGGCCCGCCAGTCGTCGTCGCTCTCCCCCGGGGTGCCGTAGATGAGGTCGAGGTTCACGTGCTGGAAGCCGGCCGCCCGCGCCTCGGCCACGCACGCCTCGGGCCGCCCGGGGGTGTGCGTGCGGTCGAGGACCTTCAGGACGTGCTGCCGCGCGCTCTGCATCCCGAACGAGATCCGGTTGAAGCCGCCGGCCCGCAGTTCGGCCAGGTAGGCCGGGTCGACCGACTCCGGGTTCGCCTCGGTGGTCACCTCGGCGTCGTCCGCGAGCCCGAACTCGTCGCGGATCGCCCCCAGCATCCGTACGAGGTCGGCGGCGGGCAGCAGCGTCGGCGTCCCGCCGCCGACGAACACGGTCCGCACCGGCCGCGGGTCGTCCCCGAGCACCTTGCGGGCGAGGCGCACCTCGTCGGTCAGGGTGTCCGCGTAGTTGTCCCGGGAGGCGAGCACACCGCCGGAACCGACGAGCTCGGTCGCCGTGTACGTGTTGAAGTCGCAGTACCCGCAGCGCGTGGCGCAGTACGGGACGTGCAGGTAGAAGCCGAGCGGACGCGAGGCCGCGTCGTACGCGTCGTAGAAGCGGCCCGAAGGGTCCCCGTCGACGGCGGTGGTGGGAGACGGGAGGGCGGAGGCGGGCAGCGAGCCGTCGTCGGGCACGGGCTCACCATCGGGGAGGGCGGAAGGCATGCCCCCATTGTCCAGCCTTCGGCAGCGCTCCCGGAAAGGTCAGTGCGCCTGCAGGACCAGCAGGGCCAGATCGTCGTCCGGCGGGCTGTCGGCGAAGGCGTGCACGAGGCGCCGGATGCGCTCGGCGAGCAAGGGCGCCGTCAGGCCCGCGCACCCGGCCAGGGCGTGCGCGAGCCCGTCCCCGTCGTCGAACTGGCGGTGCCCGCAGCGCCGCTCGGTCACCCCGTCCGTGACGCACAGCAGGGTGTCCCCGATCAGCATCTCGAACGTCTCGCTGGTGTAGTCGGGGTCGTCGACGACCCCGAGCAGCACCTGCGGGGCGGCCGCCGCGACGATCTCGCCGCCGGGCCGCATCAGCAGCGGCAGCGGGTGCCCGGCGGAGGCGAGCGTGCAGACCACCCCGCTGCCGTCCTCGGCCGGGGTCAGCTCGCCGTACAGGATCGACAGGAACCGGGAGCTGGTGCCCTCCGGCGGGATGCCCTGGCCGCCGGCGGCGGCGAGGGCGCGGGCCGCGGAGTCGGCGGCCTCGGTGGCGTCGTCGAGCAGCAGCCGGTTGAGCCGGTCGAGGACCTGGGAGACGGGGTATCCCTCGCGGGCGAGCAGGCGCAGCCAGGGCCGGACGAGGCCGATGACGACGGCGGCCTCGGGCCCTTTTCCCTGGACGTCGCCGAGGGCGAAGCACCAGCGGCCGTCACCGGCGGGGAACACGTCGTAGAAGTCGCCGCCCGGTCCGCCCTGCTCCTTCGGCTCGTACACGAGGGCGCTCTTCATGCCGGGGATCTCGGCGATGGCCGTGGGCAGCAGTCCGCGCTGGAGGATCCGGCTGATGGTGGCCTGCCGGGTGTAGCGGCGGGCCGCGCTGACGGCGAGCGCGACGCGGCGGCTGAAGTCCTCGACGAGCCCGGTGATCTCGTCGGGGAAGCGCGGGAGCCCCGCGCGGCCGATGAGCAGGATGCCGAGGGTGCGCCCGCCGGCGGACAGCGGGTAGGCGAGCGCGGCGCCCGAGTCGTCCGGGGCGCAGCCGCCCCGCGTCTCGAAGGGCCAGGGCACGGGGACGGCTCCGGTGCGCACGGATTCGGGCAGCCGCGGCGGCTCCTTCTCCAGGATGCGGCGGAGCTCCTCGGTGCGGCTCTCGCGCATGTGCCAGACCCGGGCGAGGCGTGGCAGCGGCATCGGGCCCGCCGCGCGCAGGTCGTGGTCGGCGGTGCCCGGAAGGCCGCGGCCCTCCTCGTCGTAGAACCAGACGGCGCACCAGTCGGCGAGCCGCGGCACGAGGAGCTGGCCGACGAGCGCGGCGACCATGTCCTCGTCGAGCTGTCCGCCGAGCAGGTCGGAGGCCTCGGCGAGGAAGGACAGCGCGCCGCGGTTGATCCAGTCCCGGTCGTGCGGCGGGTTGCGGGCCTCGGGCGGGAGGAGCTCGGCGGCGCGCAGGCCGCGCTCCAGGGCGCGTACCGCGGAGTGCACACCGGGGTCGGCCGGGGTGGCCGCCACCTCGTCGACGGGCAGGCGGGCCCACACCGTCTTGGTGCCGGGGCGGTAGGTGACGCCCCACGACTCGGCCAGGGACGCGACGAGTCGGAGGCCGCGGCCGTACTCGGGGGTCTCGGGGGTGCGGCTGCCGCGGTCGTTGCGCACGGCGCGGGCCGGGTGGTGGTCGGTGACCTCGACGACGAGTGCCGCGGGGACGCCGTCGGGCGTGGCCTCGTCGAGCCGGCACAGCAGCTCGACGCTGGTGCCCGCGTGCACGACGGCGTTGGTGACGAGTTCGCTCAGGACCACGACGGCGTCGTCGGCGAGCCGGTCGCCCAGGGCCGCGGCCTGCGGAAGTTCCTGCTCGGTCCAGTCGGCGAACGCGGCCCGCAGGAAACGGCGGGCGGCCGCGGGTGCGAGCGGGTTCCCGGGCAGCGACGTACGCACCACGTTCGGGCCTCCGTGCGGGTGGTCCGGCATATTCGTGGCGCTGAAGGTGGTCTCCCGCTGAAGAGGAATGGACCCCACGTTCGGCTCCTGAGCAGTTCGGGCAAAGACGCCTCAGGCGACAGGAACAGAGTGACAGACTGACCTCGCCCATAAGCACCGAGTTACCGAAGTGGGCCGTCATGAGTGAGAACAATGCTATGCGTGTGCATACGAACGGTCTCGAGGGCGAGGTCATCCGTCCGCCCGATCTGCGACCGCTGCTCGCCGCGATCTCGGCAGCCCGCGACGGCAACTTCACGCGCCTCCCCGACGGCGGGGAGGGCATGGTGGGTGAGCTCGCGGCGGTCTTCAACCAGCTCATCGACCGCAGCGTCCACTACAACGGCGAACTCACCCGCGTGCGCCGGGAGATCGTCCGGCACGGCCGGCTCGACGAGCGGATGGAGGCGAGCCCGGGGCAGGGCGCGTGGGCGACCCGCGTCGCCGACGTCAACACCATCATCGGGGCGCTGGTGGCCCCGGCGGCCAACGCCACCCGGGTGCTCGACGCGGTGGCGGGCGGTGACCTCACCCAGCGCGTCGACCTGCACGACGGGAACCGTCAACTGCGGGGAGATCTGCGGCGGTTGGGCCGTGCGGTCAACAAGATGGTGGACCAGCTGTCCCTGTTCACCGGTGAGGTGACGCGGGTCGCCCGCGAGGTCGGCACCGAAGGCCGGCTCGGTGGCCGCGCCAAGGCGCAGGGCCTTTCGGGCAGTTGGCGGGACGTGACGGAAGCGGTCAACACGATGGCGTCGCGCCTGACCGCACAGGTGCGGGACATCGCGCTCGTGACGACGGCGGTGGCGCGCGGTGACCTGACGCGTACGGTCACGATCGAGGCGACGGGCGAACTGCTCGAACTGAAGCTGACCGTGAACACGATGGTCGACCAGCTCTCCGCCTTCGCCGACGAGGTCACCCGCGTCGCCCGCGAGGTCGGCACCGAGGGCCAGCTCGGCGGCCGCGCCCAGGTCCGCGGCGTCTCCGGGGTCTGGAAGGACCTCACCGACAACGTCAACTTCATGGCGTCGAACCTGACTTCACAGGTGCGCAACATCGCCCAGGTCACCACGGCCGTGGCCAACGGCGACCTGAGCCAGAAGATCACCGTCGACGCGCAGGGCGAGATCCTCGAACTGAAGTCGACGATCAACACGATGGTCGACCAGCTCTCCGCCTTCGCCGACGAGGTCACCCGCGTCGCCCGCGAGGTCGGCACCGA
>NZ_JAAGMG010000210.1 GCF_010548525.1 Streptomyces sp. SID14478 | reverse complement strand
ACCAACAAGCTGATAGGCCGCGGGCTCATCCTTCACCGCCGGAGCTTTTAACCCCCGCACAGGAGTGCGGGAGTGTTATCCGGTATTAGACCCCGTTTCCAGGGCTTGTCCCAGAGTGAAGGGCAGATTGCCCACGTGTTACTCACCCGTTCGCCACTAATCCACCCCGAAGGGCTTCATCGTTCGACTTGCATGTGTTAAGCACGCCGCCAGCGTTCGTCCTGAGCCAGGATCAAACTCTCCGTGAATGTTTCCCCGTAATCGGGGGTGACACCACGAGAGCGGAACCAGGAAGAGGAATAATCCCCCCGGTTCACAGCGTCCTCGCTGTGCGCCTCCCACAATCAAGTGGAAGGACTTTTTCAAAGGAACCGTGTTCCGACCGAGAAGGCCGGGACAGGGTTGTCAATCTGGCGTTGACTTTTGGCACGCTGTTGAGTTCTCAAGGAACGGACGCTTCCTTTGTACTCACCCTCTCGGGCTTTCCTCCGGGCGCTTCCCTTCGGTCTTGCGTTTCCAACCTTACCAGATCCGTTTTCCGTTCCGTTTCCGGTTCGGAATTCATTTCCGGTGGCCGCTGGAGGGCCTTTGCCTTTCGGCGTGTCCGCTACGTTAGCCGATTCCCTCTGCAACTCATAATCGAGTGCGGCGAGTTCGAATTTCGGCATGCGGGCACGCCGAAATGATCCCCGCTGAGGGAAGTCATAGGTAGTGGTTTGGCCGCTTCCGGCTGCTGGCAGATCGCCGTACCCGGGTCAAGCGGCTCGGGCCACATTACGGATCCCGCAAGACCGCGTCAAGTTCGGCGACGGCGCGGGGTATGGGCCCGATAAGGGCTCACCGTCGGGTCGTTGGCGATCCAGAAGCGCCATGGATGGACGGCGCCGTCGCCCGAGACTCCGGTGCGGGGGCCGTTGAGTACCTGGTCAGTGGGGACCGGGGTGCCGTGCAGGATCGTCAGCGGGGAGTCCGTGGGGGCGCAGGCGTCCGTGCCGTCCAGGGCGCGGTCCACCGCCAGGGCCGTCGCCAGGCGTGCGGGCCCTTTGGCCAGTTCCTTGTCGTTGCGGGCCGAGAGTCGACGTTTGCGGGCGAGCTCGGCGCCCTCGACGATCTCGCCGGCGCGGAGCAGGACCCCGCTCGCCGTGCCGGGCGGGCCGCAGACCAGGTTCATGCAGTGCCACATGCCGTACGTGAAGTAGACGTACACATGTCCGGGCGGGCCGAACATCACGTCGTTGCGGGCCGTGCGTCCTTTGAACGCGTGCGAGCCGGGGTCGTTCGCGCCGTCGTACGCCTCGACCTCCGTCAGGCGGAGTTCGATCGGTCCGTCGGCGGTGTGGCGTACGACGGTGCGGCCCAGCAGGTCGGGGGCCACGTCGAGCACAGGGCGGTCGAAGAACTCCCGGCTGAGAGGCGTACGGTCAGGGACCTTGATCATGCCGTCCGAGGGTAGTGGAGCGGACGGAACGGGGAGGCGCGGAACCGGGCGCAGGCGTACCGCGTTTGTAGTCAGCAGTACCAGCATGTTCAGTCATCGCGGGATCACGGTTCACGTACGGAGGAGATCGAGTCATGGGCTTCAAGCGACTGTTGGCAAGCATGGGTGCGGGTGGGGCCTCCGTCGAGACGGTGCTCACCGAGGCCAATGTCGTGCCCGGTGGTGTCGTCCAGGGTGAGGTGCGGATCCAGGGCGGTTCCGTGGACCAGGAGATCGAGGGTCTGTCCGTCGGGCTCCAGGCCCGCGTCGAGGTCGAGGGCGCCGATCAGGAGACCAAGCAGGACATCGAGTTCACGAAGGTGCGGCTCGGGGGCGCCTTCCACCTTCAGGCGAACGGGGTGCACTCCGTGCCGTTCGGGCTCGAGATCCCGTGGGAGACGCCGGTCACGACGATCGACGGGCAGCCGCTGCGCGGGATGAACATCGGGGTGACCACCGAGCTGGAGATCGCGCGTGCCGTGGACTCCGGCGACCTGGACCCCATCAGCGTGCACCCGCTGCCGTCGCAGCAGGCTCTGCTCGACGCCTTCATCGGGCTCGGGTTCCGCTTCAAGAGCGCGGACATGGAGCGTGGGCACATCCGGGGGACGCGGCAGCGGCTGCCCTTCTACCAGGAGATCGAGTTCTTCCCGCCGCAGCAGTACCGGGGGCTCAACCAGGTCGAGTTGAGCTTCGTGGCCGACGACCGGGAGATGGACGTCGTCCTGGAGATGGACAAGAAGCCCGGTCTGTTCAGTGAGGGCAGTGACACGTTCCGCTCGTTCGTCGTCGGGCACAACGACTTCCAGGGGACCGACTGGTCGGCGTATCTGCACCAGTGGCTGTCGGAGGTCGGCAGCAAGAAGAACTGGTTCTAGGGTTTCAGGGTCCGGCAGGGTCGGAACCTGACCCTGCAGTACTCCGTGGATCCAGGAGGTGTCGTTGTGACCGAGCAGCCCAAGAGGGCCCCGCTGCCGCATGAGTTTCATCCGCAGGTGCCGTCGTTCACCGTCGTGAGCGAGGACTTCGAGGCGGGTGGTGTGCTGGACGACGCTCAGGTCTACGCCGCCGGGAACACTTCGCCGCATCTGCGGTGGGAGGGTTACCCGCCACAGACCAAGAGCTTCGCCGTGTCGTGCTTCGACCCGGACGCGCCGACCGGAAGCGGTTTTTGGCACTGGTCCGTGTTCGACATTCCGGTCTCGGTGACCGAGTTGCCGACGGGTGCGGGCAGCGGCAAGTTCGAGGGGCTTCCCGAGGGCGCCGTACAGGTGCGCAACGACTACGGGACGAAGGAGTTCGGTGGCGCCGCGCCGCCGGCCGGGGACCCCGCGCACCGTTACGTCTTCACCGTGTACGCCGTGGACCAGGAGGAGCTCGGGCCCGACTCCGAGGGCTCCCCCGCCTTCGTGGGGTTCAACCTGCGGTTCCACACGCTCGCACGGGCTCAGGTCGTCGTCGAGTACGCGGCTCCCGCGGAGGGTTAGCACCCAGCGAAGCGTTCACTGAACGTTTGCCCGCCTCTGGTCTTGGAAGTGATCAGAGGCGGGCATTTTTATTGCGTTGTCCATCTCGGCGTGCACGGCCAGAGTTGACGCACGGACGCCGAGGGGTGATCCGCTGCGTACGGGAGGTGGGCAGGGTGCGGGAAACATTGGTGCTGAACGCGAGCTTCGAGCCGCTCTCGACGGTGACGCTGAACCGAGCCGTCGTGCTGGTGCTCACGGACAAGGCCGTCGTCGAGCAGGCCCACCCCGAGCTGCGCATGCGCGGAGCGGCGCTCGACATTCCGGTTCCGCGGGTGATCAGGCTGTGCAGATACGTCCGGGTGCCGTTCCGAAGACGCGCGCCCTGGTCGAGGCGGGGTGTGCTCATCAGGGACCAGCACCGGTGCGCCTACTGCGGACGGCGGGCGACGACCGTGGACCACGTGGTGCCGCGGTCGCAGGGCGGCGCGGACTCGTGGCTGAACACGGTGGCCTCCTGCGCCGAGGACAATCACCGCAAGGCGGACCGGACGCCGGAGCAGGCCGGGATGCCCTTGCTGCGGCAGCCGTTCGAGCCGACGCCGGCCGACGCGATGCTGCTGTCACTGGGCGCGGACGGGCGGGAGGCCCTGCCGGTGTGGCTGGGGCAGCAGAAGGTCGCGGCGTGAGGCATCTGCACGACAGCGGGCGGGCCCGCCGACCAGGAGGTCGGCGGGCCCGCCCGCTGTCGTGTGCGGTCAGTCGATGGGGGGCTGTTCCCGGCGTTCCTTGCCGCCGCCGGACGGGCTCGGGGCGCCGGCCATCGGGCCGAAGTTGCCCATGGCGCCGCTCAGGCCCTTGAGGGCGTCGCCGATCTCGCTGGGCACGATCCAGAGCTTGTTGGCGTCGCCCTCGGCGATCTTCGGGAGCATCTGGAGGTACTGGTAGGCGAGGAGCTTCTGGTCCGCGTCTCCGGCGTGGATGGACTCGAAGACCGTACGGATGGCCTGGGCCTCGCCCTCCGCGCGCAGGGCCGCCGCCTTCGCCTCACCCTCGGCCCGCAGGATCGCGGACTGCTTCTCGCCCTCCGCGGTGAGGATCTGGGACTGGCGGATGCCCTCTGCGGTGAGGATCGCGGCGCGCTTGTCGCGGTCGGCGCGCATCTGCTTCTCCATCGAGTCCTGGATGGAGGTGGGCGGCTCGATCGCCTTGAGCTCGACGCGGTTGACGCGGATGCCCCACTTGCCGGTGGCTTCGTCGAGGACGCCGCGCAGCGCCGCGTTGATCTCCTCGCGGGAGGTCAGGGTCCGCTCCAGGTCCATGCCACCGATGATGTTGCGCAGGGTGGTGACCGTCAGCTGCTCGATGGCCTGGATGTAGCTGGCCACCTCGTACGTCGCGGCCCGGGCGTCGGTCACCTGGTAGTAGATGACGGTGTCGATGTTGACGACCAGGTTGTCCTGGGTGATCACCGGCTGCGGCGGGAACGGCACGACCTGTTCACGCAGGTCGATGCGGTTGCGGATGGAGTCGATGAAGGGAACGACGATGTTCAGGCCCGCGTTCAGCGTGCGGGTGTAACGGCCGAAGCGCTCCACGATGGCCGCGCTGGCCTGGGGGATGACCTGGATGGTCTTGATCAGGGCGATGAAGACCAACACCACCAGAATGATCAGGACGATGATGATCGCTGACATCGCGTCTCTCCTGTGCCCTTCGTGCCGTCGTCCCCCGGCGCGGTCCCGCCGGGAATCCGGAAGATCATCGGATCTTGCTGGTCGAGTCTGTCAGAACCACCTCTGTGGCGTGGGGAGTTCGGTTCACCGATGGGTTCACCCGTGAGGTCACATGACGATCGCCGTGGCTCCCTCGATGTCGACGACGTCGACCTGGCGGCCCGGTTCGTAGGCGGCGTCGCTGTCGAGGGTGCGGGCGGACCAGATCTCGCCGCCGAGCTTGATCCGGCCGCCGCTGCCGTCGACCCGCTCGACCACGACGGCCTGTTTGCCCTTCAGTGCGTCGACACCGGTGGCCAGCTGGGGTTGTTGTGCGCGGTGGCGTGCGGCGATGGGACGTACGACGACGATCAACGCGCAGGAGACGACGGCGAAGACCAGTACCTGGAGGATCACACCACCGCCGAGTCCGGCCGTCACGGCGCCGGCGACGGCGCCCGCGGACAGCATGCCGAACTCCGGCATGGCGGTGATGACGAGCGGAATTCCGAGCGCGGCCGCTGCGATCAGCCACCACACCCATGCATCGATGTCTGCCACATGGTCATGGTAGATCCGCGGGTGACCTTGCGGACAGGGGACGACCGGCCCGCACGGTCGGCCGCGGGCGTCAGCTCAGCGGGAGGCCCGTCGCGGTCCAGCGGTCGTTGCGCTGCTCGACGACCAGCGGGAGGCCGAAGCAGTGGGAGAGGTTGCGGGAGGTGAGCTCCAGCTCCAGGGGGCCCGCGGCGAGGACCTTGCCCTGGCGGATCATGAGGACGTGCGTGAAGCCGGGGGCGATCTCCTCGACATGGTGCGTGACCATGATCATCGAGGGGGCGATCGGGTCGCGGGCGAGGCGCCCGAGGCGGCGTACGAGGTCCTCGCGGCCGCCGAGGTCGAGGCCCGCGGCGGGCTCGTCCAGGAGCAGCAGCTCGGGGTCGGTCATCAGGGCGCGGGCGATCAGGGTGCGCTTGCGCTCGCCCTCGGAGAGCGTGCCGAACTTGCGGTCCAGGTAGTCGCTCATGCCGAGGCGGTCGAGGAAGGCGCGGGCGCGCTGCTCGTCGATGTCCTCGTACTCCTCCTGCCAGCCGGCCGTCATGCCGTACGCGGCGGTGAGCACGGTCTGCAGGACGGTCTGGCGCTTGGGCAGCTTCTCGGCGAGGCCGTTGCCGGCGATGCCGATGCGAGGGCGCAGTTCGAAGACGTCCGTGCCGGGCTTGCCGAGGGTCTCGCCCAGGACGGTGGCGGTGCCCTTGCTCGGGAAGAGGTAGCTCGAGGCGATGTTCAGGAGGGTGGTCTTGCCCGCGCCGTTGGGTCCGAGGATGACCCAGCGCTCCCCCTCCTTCACCGACCAGGAGACCTGGTCCACCAGAGCCCGGCCCTCGCGGACCACGGATACGTCCTCCAGCTCCAGCACATCGCTCATGAGCGCGTTGTCTCCCATTGCAGTCTCGGCCGTCTCGCGTGCGTCCGTAGAGGTTCGGCTTGTTTGTCGCTGGACGCAGCCCCCAGGGAAAACCTACGCCACTGGTCCGGTGGTCCATTCCATCGGCCGGGGTTTTGGCGTCTTCTCGGGCTCCTAAGCTGGAGTGCATGCTCTCGGAACCACGCTCTGGACGTCTGGCGGCCTGGGGAAATGCCCTGTTGGCCGGGTTTGTCGCTCCTGATGACGCCGTGCTCGCGATCGTCGGGGAGGACGCGGTGCACCGGGTCGAGGGGATTCCCGGGGAGACGGGACCCGTCGGTCTGACGCTCGCGCTCGGGCGGCTGCGGGTGCTCGGTGTCACCGGGCTGCGCGTGGCGCTGCCCGCGCCGGGGCATCCGCTGGGCCTGAGCGGGCCGCCGGAGTTCAACGCGCGGGCCCTTGACGCCGAGGAGGCGGTGGTCTGTTTCGGGGCCGCTCTCGGGCTCGTACCGGAGGTGTACGAGGCCGGGCCCGAGGGCGATGTGCATGTGGAGGTGCTGTGGCACTGCCTGCCCGTGCGGGAGGCCCCGCCGGCGGACGTGCCTTCGCTGGGCGAGGCCGAGCGGGAGCTCGCGGAGGCCCTGCGGGACGCGACGGCGGTACTGACGCGCCTTGACGTGGCCGGGTCGGGCCCCGTGGCGGAGGCGGCCGTGGATGCCTACCGGGCACGGGCCGAGCGGGGTCGCGAGGTGCTCTCGCCCGGGTATCCGCCGCGGGCGGTACGGGTCCTGGAGTTGGCGCAGCGGGTGGGGCTGCTGATTTCCGTGGCGTACGAGAGCGGGCACGGCGGGGCGGTGAGCGCGTCGGAGATGGGGGCGCGGGCGGTGGCGCTGCGGCCGGTGGAGCGGACCGCCCGGCGGGCGCAGGTCGCCGCGTACAACGCCTTCGTGGAGGAGCGGGAGCGGGGCTGACACCGGCTCACGGGACACAGGCTCGCGGAAAAGGGGCGAGGCCCCGCGGACGGTGTCCGCGGGGCCTCGCTGTGCCTGTACGGCAGCGAACGTCAGTCGTTCGCCGAGGTGTTGCCGAACGCCGGGTTCAGGACGCCGATCACGTTGGCCGAGTTGCCCGTGACGTTGACCGGGACGTGGACCGGGACCTGGACCTGGTTACCGGAGACGACACCCGGGGACCCCGCGGCCGCGCCCTCGGCGTCGGCGTCGGCGAAGGCGGCACCGGCGGAAGCGCCTGCGGCGATACCGGCAACGGCGACGGCCAGGGCGGCCTTCTTGGCGATGTTCATGAGAAGTGTTCCTCCAGATATACGTTCCGACCCCAGCCGCGGGGCCGCACGTTGAGCAACGCAGGGGCCGGGTGGACGACACGGGGCGGGGCGGCGATGCGCCCGTTTGGATCAATTTGCCGACGATTTGATCAATGGGTGCGCGGAGTGCGGAAGTTGATCACCTGTCGGTCCGCGCGGCCGGGCCCTCGGGCCGAGGGGCGGACAGCGGAACGGCCCCCCGGGGGCGTACCCGGGGGGCCGTTGGTCCTGGGGACCCTGAGCGCGTGTCAGCGGTTGAGGCCGACGTTCCCGAACGCCGGGTTCAGGCCGCCGATGACGGTCACGGCGTTGCCCACGACGTTCGCCGGGATGTGGATCGGGGCCTGGACCAGGTTGCCCGAGCCGACGCCCGGCGAGTGGACGGCCTTGCCGGTGGCGTGCGCACCATCAGTGGCAGAGGCGAGACCGGCACCGGCGGCGACCAGGCCACCGGCGACGAGGGTGACAGCCGCGGCCTTCTTCAGGTTCTTCACTTCGGGATCCTCCTTGCGATTGCCGCGGCCAGCCGCCGCAGCATGCACTGGAGAACGCGGCCGGGTCCGGCGGGATGCGCCATACGGAGGACATCCACACGACAGTATGAATCTCTGCACGGAGCGGAACCGTCCACGGTGGCGTGGAGTAGTGCGCCGGAGCGTGTGCGGCGCTCGCGCGGCCGCGGTCAGCCCGCGGCTCCGTGGCGTACGGCCCACAGCGCGGCCTGGGTGCGGTCCGCGAGGTCGAGCTTCATCAGGATGTTCGACACATGGGTCTTCACCGTCTTCTCGGACAGGACGAGGGCGCGGGCGATCTCCCGGTTGGACCGGCCGTCGGCGATCAGGCCCAGCACCTCGCGCTCCCGCTCGGTGAGCGAACCGCCCCTGCCCTGACCGTTGTTGGCCTCCTCCTGGGAGAGCAGGGCACCGGCCACCTCGGGCTGGAGCAGGATGTGGCCCGCGTGGACGGAGCGGATCGCGCCGGCCAGGGCGTCGGGGTCGACGTCCTTGTACACGTAGCCGGCGGCTCCGGCGCGCAGGGCCGGGACCACCGTGCGCTGCTCGGTGAAGCTGGTGACGATCAACACCCTGGCGGGGTTGGCCAGTTCGCGCAGCTTGCGCAGGGCCTCGACGCCGTCCATGCCCGGCATCTTGACGTCCATGAGCACGACGTCGGGCTTCAACTCCTCGGCACGGGCGACTCCTTCGGCCCCGTCGGCCGCCTCGCCGACGACCTCGATGTCGCCCTGGATCTCCAGGAACGTACGCAGCCCCCGGCGGACCACCTGGTGATCGTCAACCAGCAGTACCTTGATTGCCTCAGCCACCGGGGACCTCCATCTCGACCGTCGTGCCCTTGCCGGGCTCCGATTCCACTGTGAGCCGGCCGCCGACGCCGCTCGACCGGTCCCGCATGGAGACCAGGCCCAGGTGCCGGCCCGCGTGGCGTATCGCCTTCGGGTCGAAGCCGGAGCCGTCGTCGGTGATGCGGAGCACCGCGCCGGCGCCGTGCTTGTCGAGCGTCACGTCGACCCGCTCGGCTCCGGAGTGCCGCAGGGCGTTGTGCAGCGCCTCCTGGGCGACGCGCAGCATCGCCTCCTCCTGGGCCGCGGGCAGGGCCTTGATGCCGCCGGTGCCGAAGGTGACGCGGGCGCCGTGCGCGCGGTCGAGGACCTGGATCTGGGTGCGGAGCGTGGCCACCAGGCCGTCCTCGTCCAGAGCCGCGGGGCGCAACTCGACGACGGCGGCGCGCAGTTCGTCCGTGGCCTCGGCCGCGAGCTCCACCACGTGCTGCAACTCGCCCTTGGCGCGGTCCGGATCGCGGTCCACGAGCTTCGCGGCCGCCTGGGCCGTCAGGCGCAGGGAGAAGAGCTTCTGGCTGACCGCGTCGTGCAGTTCGTGGGCGAGCCGGGAGCGCTCCTCGGCGATGGTGAGCTCGCGGCTGCGCTCGTAGAGGCGGGCGTTCGTCAGCGCGATCGCGGCGTGCTGGGCGAGGATCTGGAGCAGTTCCTCGTCCTCCTGGGTGAAGCCGCAACCGCCTTCCGGCTTGGGGCAGGTCTTGTTCGCCAGGAAGAGGGCGCCGATCGTCTCGTCGCCGTCCTTGATGGGCAGGCCCAGGAAGTCCGACATGTCCGGGTGGGCGGACGGCCAGCCTTCGAAGCGGGGGTCCTTGCGGACGTCGGCGAGGCGCTCCGTCCTTGCCTCGCGCAGCATGGCGGCCAGGATGCCGTGCTGGCGCGGCAGCGGGCCGATGGCCTTCCACTGCGCGTCGCTGACGCCGTCGACGACGAACTGGGCGAAGCCGCCGTGGTCGTCGGGCACCCCCAGTGCCGCGTACTCGGCGTCGAGCAGCTCGCGCGCCGAGGCGACGATCGTCTTGAGGACGTCGCGCACCTCCAGGTGCCTGCTCATGGCCAGCAGTGCGGCGCTCACCGCGGCCAGTCCGGCCCGCCCGTCCCCCGCCGCCCCCCTCAACCGAGAGCCCTGCGGGCTCGCCCCCCTGGTCTGTGGACCTTGACTCATGACCTCACCGTACCGGCGGGGTGTGACAGTGCGTATCGGACCTGTGGCGGCCCCTGCCTAGGGCTTGGGGCGTAGGCCGAAGGACCTTGCGGTGTTGCGGCCCGCGCACGAGGTGCCGGGGCGGCCGGGTTCCTACGTTGAGGGCATACGCAGGACGGCACTCCAAGGGGACGGTTGTCATGGCAGTAGCGATCATCACGGGGGCTTCGCGGGGATTCGGCCGGGCGCTCGCCACGGCCCTGGCACAGCGGGGGTG
This sequence comes from Streptomyces sp. SID14478, assembly GCF_010548525.1. GTDB lineage: Bacteria > Actinomycetota > Actinomycetes > Streptomycetales > Streptomycetaceae > Streptomyces. The sequence continues at coordinate 5,038 of NZ_JAAGMG010000210.1, read as the reverse complement.
GGATCTCGTCCTGGACGGGCGCACGGCGGGGCCGCTGGAGGAGGTGGCGGAGCAGCTGCGCAAGTACGGCGGGGCGGTGACGTCCCGGTCCGGCGATGTCACCGACGGTGGCCACCGGGGCGAACTGGTCGCGGCCGCCGCGGAGTTGGGCGGCCTCGATCTGCTGGTGAACAACGCGGGGGTGCTGGGCGTCGCGCCGCTGGTACCGCTAGAGCGGCACGCGCTGGACGCCTTCCGCAGCGCGCTGGAGGTCAATGTGGTGGCGCCGCTGGGCCTTCTTCAGGAGGCGCTGCCCCTGCTGCGTCGGGCGCCGGCCGGTGCGGTGATCAACATGAGTTCGGACGCGGCGGCCGAGGCGTACCGCACCTGGGGCGCCTACGGGGCGACGAAGGCGGCCCTGGACCAGCTGTCGGCGGTGCTCTCGGTGGAGGAGCCGCAGCTGCGGGTCTGGGCGGTGGATCCGGGCGGGATGCGGACCGACATGCTGGCGGCGGCCGAGCCGGACGAGGACCTGAGCGGGGTGCCGCTCCCGCAGGACGTGGTCCCCGCGTTCCTGCGCCTGCTGGAGAGGCGGCCGGCGAGCGGACGCTATGCGGCGCCGAGCCTCCTGGAGATCCGATGACCCTCGCGCTGCGGGTGCCGGAGGAGCTGTCCGCGCGGGTTCCGGCCGAGCAGCGGGGTCCCGGCCGCGACAGGTCGTCCGTGCGCCTTCTTGTGTCGCGCGGCACCGAGGTGGCTCATCGCGGGTTCGCCGCGTTGCCGGGCGTGCTGCGGGCCGGGGATCTCCTCGTGGTGAACACCTCCCCCACGTTGGCCGCCGCGGTGGACGGGACGACCGGGGACGCGCGCGTGGTCGTGCATTTCTCGACGCGGGGCGACGACGGGCGCTGGGCCGTGGAGATGCGGGAGCCGGACGGCCGCGGCACCACCGGACCGCGGCCGGGCGGGCCCGCGGGGCTGGTGGTGTCGTTCCCCGGCTGCGTCCACCTCGTGTCCGAGGAGCCGGTCGTGACGGGGAACGAGCGGCTGTGGTGGGCGCGTCCGCACGGCGACGTGTCGGCGCTGCTGCGGCGGCACGGGCGGCCGATCCGTTACGCGTACACGGAGCGGGACCAGCCGCTGTCCGTGTATCAGACGGTGTTCGCGCTGCCGTACGCCGACGGTGCGGGCAGCGCGGAGATGCCGAGTGCGGCGCGGCCGTTCACGGAGGCGATGGTGGCGCGGCTGGTGAGCCGGGGGGTGCAGTTCGCGCCGATCACCCTGCATACAGGGGTGTCGTCCGCGGAGGGGCACGAGCCGCCTTATGCGGAGCGTTTCGCGGTGCCGGCGGCGTCGGCCCGGCTCATCAACGCGGCGCGGGCCGGTGGGGGCCGGGTGCTCGCCGTCGGGACGACCGCCGTGCGGGCCGTCGAGTCGGCGACGGGGGCCGACGGGGTGGTGCGGGCGGCGGGCGGCTGGACGGAGCTCGTCGTGACGCCGGAGCGCGGCGTGCGGGGCGTGGACGGGCTGCTGACCGGGCTGCACGAGCCGGAGGCGTCCCATCTGCTGATGCTGGAGGCGATCGCCGGGAGGGCGGCGGTGAGCCGTACGTACGAGGCGGCGCTGCGGGAGCTCTACCTGTGGCACGAGTTCGGGGACGTCCACCTCATCCTTCCGGAGGAGGGGCCTCACGATATGCGTTGCAGTGGCAACTATCGGTGACAATGCGCGAGGTCGGGTGTGACGCCGCGCATAGGGCGCACGTCACGTACGAAGGGCCCTAGTGGATAAGTAAGGGACTTAAGTCCCGAGGCTGTGCAGGGGCTGGGAGCCGAGACAAGGCTTCCGGTCCCTTTTGTCTTGCCCCCGGGCCACTACCCGCCTTCGTACGTCACACCTTTGCCACAGAATTTTGCGGCCGCTAAGAATTGCCCCCGTCGCTGGGCACCGGACCCCGGTTTACCCGCAGCGGCGATGTCCCAAACGCAATTCGAGAGGTCCCCATCTCCATGTCGAAGCACGCCACCTCCGGCCATAGTCGGCTGACCCGCACCCACAAGTTCTCGATGGCCGGTGTCGCCGCTCTCGGTGCCGCCGCCCTCGCGGTGACGCTGGTGCCGGGTCACGACACGCAGGCCACGGCCGCCGAGACGGTCTCCGCCGCTCCCGTCGCGTTCACGACGAACGCCGGGGCGAAGCAGATCAAGGACGTGCAGGCCAGCGTCACGGACCAGCAGGCCTCCGCCACGCAGAAGGCCAAGATGGCCGCCGCGAAGCTGCAGGCGGAGAAGGACGCCGCCGCGAAGAAGAAGGCGGACGCCGAGGCCAAGGCGCAGGCCGAGGCGAAGGCCCAGGCGGACGCGAAGGCGAAGAAGGAGCGCGAGGCCAAGGAGGCCGCCTCCCGCGCCGCCGCCCGCAAGCCCGTCTACGCCAACAACCTGGACGGCTGGATCAAGCAGTCGCTGGACATCATGCAGTCCAAGGGCATCCCGGGTACCTACAACGGGCTCTACAGCAACATCATGCGCGAGTCCACGGGCAACCCGAACGCCATGAACGGCTGGGACGTCAACGCCCAGAACGGCACGCCGTCGATCGGCCTGCTCCAGGTCATCCAGCCGACGTTCAGCGCGTACCACGTGGACGGCACCTCGACGAACATCTACGACCCGGTCGCCAACATCACGGCCGCCGCGAACTACGCGGCCGACAAGTACGGCTCGATCGACAACGTGAACAGCGCGTACTAGACCCGTTGAAGGGACCTCTGGGTCCGGAACACGCTGACCCCCACGACAGAGATGGGCGGCACCCGCGAGGGTGCCGCCCATCTCTGTCGTCCGGAGCCGTTACTTGCGCATGACCTCGGGCTCGTGGCGGCGCAGCAGGCGCGCGACCGCGAAGCCGCAGATGACGCCCAGCGCGAGCAGGACCGCGATGTTGATCCCCCACTGGCTGACCGAGTGCTCCCACAGCGGGTCGAGGTCGTTCGGCTTCTGCGGGTCCCACGGCGGCATCAGGTGCGACAGGTCCAGGGTCGCGCCGGCGGCGCCGATCGCCCAGCGGGACGGCATCAGGTAGGCGAACTGCTCCAGGCCGATCGAGCCGTAGATCTGGAAGAGCACACCGGTGAAGACGACCTGGACGATGGCGAACATGACCAGCAGCGGCATCGTCTTCTCGGAGGTCTTCACCAGCGAGGAGATGACCAGGCCGAACATCATCGACGTGAAGCCGAGCGCGATGATCGAGATGCACAGTTCCGCGGCCGGCGGCATCAGGAGACCTTCCTTCGGAAGGTCGCGCGGGATGAAGCCGATGGCGCAGATGATGACGCCCTGGATGGCCGTGATGACGCCGAGGACGATGACCTTGGACATCAGGTACGCGGAACGGGACAGGCCGGTGGCCCGTTCCCGTTCGTAGATGACCCGTTCCTTGATCAGTTCACGGACCGAGTTGGCCGCGGCCGAGAAACACATGCCGACCGCGATGATCAGCATGATCGTGCCCGCGTCGCCGTTGAACTTGGACGGCGGCTTGGGCGGCGCCAGGCCGAAGTCGGCCGGGATGACCACGGAGACCACGCCCAGCACCGCGGGCAGGATCACCATCAGCCCCATGAAGCCCTTGTCGGACGCGATGACCGACACGTAGCGGCGGATCAGCGTGAGCAGCTGGGCGGCCCAGGGCTGCGGCTTGGGCGGCTTGATCGCGGCGGGCGGCGGCATCTGCACCGACTGCGGGGCGACGGCGTCGATGTCGGACGCGTACATCTGGTAGTGCTGCGAGCCCTTCCAGCGGCCCGCCCAGTCGTAGTCGCGGTAGTTCTCGAAGGCCGAGAAGACATCGGCCCAGGTGTCGTAGCCGAAGAAGTTGAGGGCTTCCTCCGGCGGGCCGAAGTACGCCACCGCGCCGCCCGGCGCCATCACCAACAGCTTGTCGCACAGGGCGAGTTCGGCCACGGAGTGGGTGACGACGAGGACCGTGCGGCCGTCGTCGGACAGTCCGCGCAGCAGCTGCATGACGTCGCGGTCCATGCCCGGGTCGAGGCCGGAGGTCGGCTCGTCCAGGAAGATCAGCGACGGCTTGGTGAGCAGCTCCAGGGCCACGGAGACGCGCTTGCGCTGGCCACCGGAGAGGGAGGTGACCTTCTTCTCCTTGTGGATGTCCAGCTTGAGCTCGCGCAGCACCTCGTCGATGCGCTGGTCGCGCTCCTGGTTGCTGGTGTCCGCGGGGAAGCGGAGCTTGGCCGCGTACTTGAGCGCCTTCTTGACGGTCAGTTCCTTGTGCAGGATGTCGTCCTGCGGGACCAGACCGATGCGCTGGCGAAGCTCGGCGAACTGCTTGTACAGGTTCCGGTTGTCGTAGAGGACGTCGCCCTGGTTGGCGGGGCGGTAGCCCGTCAGCGCCTTGAGCAGCGTCGACTTGCCGGAGCCCGACGGGCCGATGACGGCGATCAGCGACTTCTCGGGGACGCCGAAGGAGACGTCCTTGAGGATCTGTTTGCCGCCGTCGACGGTGACCGTCAGGTGCCGCGCGGAGAAGGAGACGTCACCGGTGTCGACGAACTCCTCGAGCCGGTCGCCGACCAGGCGGAACGTGGAGTGACCGACGCCGACGATGTCGTTCGGGCCGAGCAGGGCGCGGCCGCTCTTGGGGATCGGCTGGCCGTTGACGTACGTGCCGTTGTGCGAGCCGAGGTCGTGGATCTCGAAGCGGCCGTCGGGCGTCGCGTGGAACTCGGCGTGCAGGCGCGAGACCTGGAGGTCGGAGACGACCAGCTCGTTCTCCAGGGCACGGCCGATGCGCATGACGCGGCCGAGCGACAGCTGGTGGAACGTGGTCGGGCTGCGGTCGCCGTAGACCGGCGGGGCCCCCGCGACACCGCCGGGTCCCTGCTGGTTCGGCATCCTCTGGACCTGCGGCTGCTGCGGCTGCTGGGACTGCTGCGGCTGCGACCATGCCTGCTGCTGTTGCTGCTGAGGCATCTGCGGCTGCGGCGCTGCCTGGTGCGGCCAGCCTTGCGCTCCGCCGCCCGGGTGCTGCTGCGGCGGCG
>NZ_JAAGMG010000171.1 GCF_010548525.1 Streptomyces sp. SID14478 | reverse complement strand
GAGCCCGGAGGGGCCGTCGGTGTGCAGGGCGGCGAGCGCGGGCGCCGACGCCGGGTTCTCGGCCGGGCCGCCGACGTAGACCGTCAGCGCGCCGGATCTCGCGGGGGCGTGGCGGGACGTGGTGACGTGCCGGGCGCCTGCCGCCTTCAGCGTGGCGGTGGTCAGGTCCACGGCGGCCGGGTCCGATGTCGCGCCGGTGACGACCGTGACGGTGGGGGTGAGGGTGATCCGGTCCGTGCGCTGCTGTTCGGTGTGCGGAGTCGGGGTGATGGCGGGTGGCCCTCCGTCCGGCGCCGGCCCGGCGAGGGCCTGGCCGGAGCCGAACGTGAGGGGAGCGGCGGTCAGGGCGGCCACGGCGACGACCGCCATGAGGGGCGTCCTGCGAGTTCTGTGCTTCGTGCGGAACATAGGCGAGCCTCCACGGTTGGCACATGCTCTAGCGGACTAGACCACCTTGAAGATGCACTGTCAATGTTGCGCGAAGGGACGGTACTTCGAGCAGCTTCAAGCAAACGGGGCGGGTTCCGACGGGTCGGACGCATCGGTGCGGACCGTGACCTCCAGGTGCTCCAGGCCGCGCAGACCGTTGTTGATCAGCGGTTTCGAGTCCACGATCTCGAACCGGCTCACGCGGTCGGCGAGGCGGTCCAGGAGCGTGCCCATTTCGAGGCGGGCCAGGTGCATACCGACGCAGACGTGCTCGCCGCGGCCGAACGCCAGGTGGTCCGAGGGGCGGCGGGTGATGTCGAAGCGCTCCGGGTCCGGGTAGTGGGACGCGTCCCGGTTCGCGCTGCCGTAGAGCAGTGCCACCCGGCTGCCGGCGGGGAGCGAGACCCCGTCGATCTCGTGGTCCTCGGTGAGGACCCGGCTGAACTGCGGGACCGGGGACTCCAGGCGCAGCGACTCGTTGATCGCGTGCGGGATCAGGGTCCGGTCGGCCCGCAACAGGCCCCACTGGTCGGGGTGTCGGGCGAAGAGCGCGATCGTGCCGGTGATCGCGAGGATGGTCGTGTCGAGGCTCGGCGTGACGTAGTCGAGCATCAGCGCCGGGCACTTGTCGCGCGCCAACTCCCCGCGGTCCGCCGCCCGGTGCAGGTGCGCGGCCCAGCCGTCGGGGTCGATGCGCCCGGGGACCGCCTCGTGGGCGACGAAGTCCATGAACTCCCCGACCACGGGCGCCGCCTGCGTGAAGCGCTCGTCGGCGGGGCCCTGCATGTCCCACATCGCCGCGGCCCACTCCAGCATCTTGTCGCGCCCCCGGTCGGGCAGGCCGACGAGGTCGGACACGACGGCCATGGGCAGGTGCTCGGCAAGTTCGGTCGCGGCGTCGAACCGGCCCCGGGCGACCAGCTTCGCGACGATCCGCTCGGCCTCCGCCTCGATGGTGGGGGTCACCTCGCGCAACCGGTCCTGGCGCAGCGGACGACCCAGTACGGCGCGCATCGCGGTGTGCTCGGGCGGGTCGCTGCACAGCGTGATCCCCTCCAACTGGGCGTTCATCCCCGGGTCGACGAACACCCCGCGGGCCGAGGAGAAGGTCCGCCAGTCCATGAGCGCCGCCCGCACCTCCTGGTAGCGGGGCAGGGCGTACAGGTCGTGGCGGGTCAGGTGCACCACCGGTCCGAGTGCGCGTAACCGCTCGTAGATCGGGTACGGGTCGGCCCGCGCCGCGGGGGTGTAGAGATCGACGTCGCTGACCGGTATCGCGGACATACACGCTCCAGGGTGCACGGGGCCCCAACGCCCCACGGCGCGGGCCCGGTTCGGCATCGGACACGGAAGATCCCGGCGATCCTCGCATGCCGCCCGTGGAGGCGTCGCCGCTCAGCGGGAGGGGTGCGCGGCGTCGAGGACGAACGCCGCGCCCTCGCTCGCCGGCGGCAGGCCGAGGACCGCGCGGGCGGCCATCTCGCCGAAGACCGGTGCGTTCTTGAAGCCCTTGCCGGAGAAGCCGGCGCAGACGAGGACCGCAGGCATGCCCGGATGTTCCCGCAGGAACTCGATGCGGGAGTGCGTGTAGGCCTCGAAGTAGGCCTGGGCGCGCATCGGATAGTCGTCCAGCGTCGGGAACAGGTCCCGCGCGACGGCCCGGACGGGAGCGAGGTCCTCGTCGCTGATGCGCAGAGGCGCGGTGTCCGGGGACTCGACGGGCAGGTGGTCGCGGAACCCGACGCCCAGCTTCATGGCCAGGCCGTCCGCGGTCGGCAGCCCGTAGGAGTAGTCGGGTTCCGTGCGCAGGTAGGGGAGCATGCCGTCGAGCGTGTGACCGGCCTTCGGCAGGTACCACGACGACAGGAGGCGGCGCGTCGCGAGGTACGGGGCGATGTCCGGCAGCAGGGTGGCGGTCCACGCGCCCGCCGCGACGATGACGCGGTCATAGCGCTCCCTGCCCTCGCCGGTCACCACGTCGACCTGGTCGCCGACCTGGTCGACGGCCGTGACGCGGCATTCGCGCAGGATGCGTGCGCCGCGTGCGAGGGCCGCGTCCGCGGCGGTACGCACACTGCGCTCGGGAAAGATGATCCCGGCGCCCTTGTCGAGGATCGCCACCTCGTCCTCGTGCAGCCGGAACGCGGGAAAGCGCCGCTGTGCCTCCTCGCGGCCGAGCACCTCGGCGCGGCTGCCCAGGACGGCTGCGCTCTCAAGGGCGATCCGTGTCGCGGGACTTGCCGTGCTGCCGAGGGCGAGGGCGCCGGTGAGATTGCGCAGGGTGCGCCCGGACTCCTTCTCGAGCTCGCGCCACAGGAGGTCGGAGCGGCCGGTGAGCGGCAGGTATTCCAGGTGCTCCGCGTCGATGTGGCGGAACAGCCTGGTCTCGCCGCCCGCGGCTCCGCGGGAGTGCCCTGGGCTGAAGAGCTCGTACCCGGTCACGTCGGCGCCGTGCCGGGCGAGCTGCCAGAGCGTCTGCGCTCCGATGGTTCCCGTTCCGATCACGGCGATGCGCGCAGGGGACATGGGGTCAGACCTCGATTCCGGCGTACGGGCCGCGGTGGGGTGCGGGTCAGTAAGTGGGGGGCGCCATGGCCCACATGACCTTCGCGGGGTGCGTGCCGGTGCGTTCGACGACCTTGTGGGGGTGGCCACTGTTGTAGCTCACGGAATCGAGCGGTCCGAGGGCGTGGGTGGTGGCGCCGACCTGCAGATCGACCTGGCCTTCCAGCACCACGAGGAGCTCTTCCGAAGCGCCGTGCGTGTACTGGTCCGTGCCGGTGTCGCCGCCGGGCTCGAAGGTGCCGAGGAGGACTTCGAGGTGGTCGAAGTGCGCCGGGGTCAGCTTGACCTTGGCGGCCTTGTTGCCGAACTGCCTGCTGGTGGCGTCCGCGAACCGCAGCACCGGCCGGGTCGGCGTGCTGCTGGACGCGAAGAGATCACCGACGTCGAGCTTCAGCACGCCGCAGATCTTCTGCAAGGTGCTGACGCTTCCGTTGGCCCGCCCGCGCTCGAGCTGTGACAGGTAGCCGACGGTGATGCCCGTGGCTTCGGAGACCTGCTGCAGCGTCAGGTGGAGCGCTTTGCGGCGGCGCCGGAGGCGGTCCCCGAGCGTGAGGTCGGAGTCTTCAGGCGCGGACATGTCGGCGACGGTACACGAGAGTTGGCATCCTGTCTCAAAAAATTATTCTCTCAGCACTCATGATCATGAGTCGGATCCGCTGTGTGTCCGCCCCGGCGGGACCGGGTCGCCGACGCGCTGCTCGCCGCCCTTCGACGCGTGACTGCGCCGGAGCAGTGAGCGGCCCGCCCGCCTGCCCACAACTGGGCTGGTACAAACGGCACTTACGCGCCTGGCGGGCGTCATCGGCGGACGGCTGGTTTCCGCCGCAGCAGGGGCAAACATCGCCCGGGCGCGATCAGCGTATCGAGTTAATCCCGGCGGCTTTCCTTGGCTCGGGGCGCGAACCGGCGGTTACTGTTCCACCGGATCTGGACGGATCCACCGCCTCTGTGTGGATCGACCGGCTCTATACGGATTCTCAACCCTGCGCCCCTTATTCCCTTATCGCTTCGTCGCCTCATGGCGCCCTCATACACGCATGCCCCGAGTAGGGAGAGCTCGCCCGATGACTGTTGACCTGAGCCCGCAAGAGCGAGCGGAGACGCCCCGGCAGACCAGCCTGGGCACGGCGGCCGCCCGCAATCTCGCCCACACGACCAAATCCGCCCCGCAGATGCAGGAGATCACCTCCCGCTGGCTGCTGCGGATGCTCCCGTGGGTGGAGACCAAGGGCGGGGCCTACCGGGTGAACCGGCGCTTGTCCTACACCGTCGGTGACGGCACCGTGGAGTTCGTCCAGGACGGCGCCCGCGTCCGGGTGATCCCCCGGGAGCTCGGCGAACTCGCGGTGCTGCGCGGCTTCGACGACGTGGACGTCCTGACGGCCCTCGCCGACCGGTGCGAGCAACATGACTTCCGCGCCGGCGAGACGCTGGTCGAACGCGGCGCGCCCGCGGACCGGCTGCACCTGATCGCGCACGGCCGCATCAGCCAGACCACCGTCGGCCAGTACGGCGACGAACTCGCCCTCGACGTCCTCGCCGACGGATCCCAGTTCGGCGAACACGCCCTGCTGGACGAGGACGCCCGGTGGGAGCACACCGCCACCGCCGAGACCTCCGGCACCCTGCTCACGCTGTCGCGCGCCGACTTCGCGGCCGTGGTGTCCGGCGCGCCGGGCCTGCAGGAACACATCGACGAGTTCACCTCGCTCGCCGGCCGCCGGCAGAACCACCGCGGCGAGGCGGAGATCGCGATGTCGGCCGGCCACACCGGCGAGCACGAACTGCCCGGCGCGTTCGTCGACTACGAGACGAAGCCGCGCGAGTACGAACTCTCGGTCGCCCAGACCATTCTGCGGATCCACACGAGGGTATCCGACCTCTACAACGGGCCGATGAACCAGACGGAGGAACAACTCCGGCTCACCATCGAGGCGTTGCGCGAACGGCAGGAGCACGAGCTCGTCAACAACCGGGAGTTCGGGCTGCTCCACAACGCCGACTTCAAGCAGCGCATCCAGCCGCACTCGGGTCCGCCCACCCCCGACGACATGGACGAACTGCTCTGCCGGCGCCGCGGCTCCAAGTTCTTCCTCGCCCACCCCAAGACGATCGCGGCGATCGGGCGCGAGTTCAACGCGCGCGGGATCTACCCGGACCACGTCGACCTCGGCGGCCAGCAGGTCCCGGCCTGGCGCGGGGTCCCCATCCTCCCGTGCAACAAGATCCCCATCACGCCGGAGCGGACCAGCTCGATCCTCTGCATGCGTACCGGCGAGGAGAACCAGGGCGTCATCGGCCTGCACCAGACCGGCCTGCCGGACGAGTACGAACCGGGACTGTCGGTCCGCTTCATGGGCCTGAACGAGCAGGCGATCACGTCCTACCTCGTCAGCACCTACTACTCCGCGGCCGTCCTCGTGCCGGACGCGGTGGGCGTGCTGGAGAACGTGCAGATCTCCCGCTGGCCCCGGTAGCAGCGCCCAGGCAGCAGTACGCAGTCGCCCATTTTCCCGAGGAGCCCTCGATGTCCGTTCCGGTGCCGACACCGTTCGCCGATCTGCAACGCATCCTGCGCGGCCCGAGCGGCCTCGGCACGGCGAGCCTCTACCCGACCCCGCGCCAGGAACCGCGGCCGCCCGAGGACCCCGCGACCGACGGCCGGCCGATCCCGGGCCTGTACCACCACCCGGTGGCCGAGCCCGACCCGGTGCGGGTCGAGGAGGTCAGCCGCAGGATCAAGGCGTGGGCGCTGGACGAGGTCAGCCTGTACCCCGACGACTGGGAGGAGGAGTTCGACGGCTTCTCCGTGGGCCGCTACATGGTGGGCTGCCATCCGGACGCGCCCACCGTCGACCACGTGATGATCGCCACGCGTCTCATGGTGGCCGAGAACGCGGTGGACGACTGCTACTGCGAGGACCACGGCGGCTCGCCCGTCGGCCTCGGCGAACGCCTGCTCCTCGCGCACACCGCACTCGACCCCCTGTACACGACGCAGGAGTACCAGCCGCAGTGGGCGCAGTCGCTGCACGCGGACGCACCCCGGCGCGCCTACCGCTCCGCCATGGAGTACTTCGTCCAGGAGGCCAGCCCCTCCCAGACCGACCGGTACCGGCACGACATGGCCCGGCTGCACCTCGGCTACCTCGCCGAAGCGGCCTGGGCACAGCTGGACCACGTACCCGAGGTGTGGGAGTACCTGGCGATGCGCCAGTTCAACAACTTCCGCCCCTGCCCGACCATCACCGACACCGTCGGCGGCTACGAACTGCCGGCGGACCTGCACGCGCAACCCGCCCTGCAGAAGGTCATCGCGCTGGCGGGGAACGCGACGACCATCGTCAACGACCTCTACTCGTACACCAAGGAACTCGACGCACCCGGCACGCACCTGAACCTGCCCGTCGTGATCGCCGAACGAGAGGGACTGTCCGCCAAGGACGCCTATCTCAAGTCGGTCGAGGTCCACAACGAGCTCATGCACGACTTCGAGGCACAGGCCGCGGCCCTGGTCGCCGCCTGCCCCGTCCCGAGCGTGCAGCGCTTCCTGCGCGGCGTGGCCGCCTGGGTGGACGGCAACCACCACTGGCACCGCACCAACACCTATCGCTACAGCCTGCCCGACTTCTGGTAGGAAGAATGGACGCATCTGTGACCAGCACCGAACTCACCGCCCCCGACGCCACGTTGAGCATCCCGGGCCCGGCGACGCCCTACCAGGGGGACATCGCCCGCTACTGGGACGGGGAGGCCAGGCCCGTGAACCTGCGCCTCGGCGATGTCGACGGTCTCTACCACCACCACTACGGCATCGGCGACGTCGACCACGCCGCCCTCGGTGACGCCGCGGACAGCGAGAGCGAGAAGAGGCTGATCGCCGAACTCCACCGACTGGAGTCCGCGCAGGCCGAGTTCCTCCTCGACCACCTCGGCGACATCGGGCGGGACGACACCCTGGTGGACGCCGGCTGCGGGCGCGGCGGCTCCATGGTGATGGCGCACCAGCGCTTCGGCTGCTCCGTCGAGGGCGTCACGCTCTCGGCCAAGCAGGCCGAGTTCGCCAACCGGCGGGCCCGCGAACTGCGCATCCAGGACCACGTGCACGCACAGGTCCGCAACATGCTCGCCATGCCCTTCGAGACCGGGCAGGCCGCGGCGTCCTGGAACAACGAGTCCAGCATGTACGTCGATCTGCAGGACCTCTTCGCGGAGCACTCCCGCGTGCTGGAGGTCGGTGGCCGCTACGTGACCATCACCGGATGCTGGAACCCGCGCTACGGCCAGCCCTCGAAGTGGGTCTCGCAGATCAACGCGCACTTCGAGTGCAACATCCACTCGCGCCGGGAGTACCTGCGCGCCATGGCCGACAACCGCCTCGTCCCGCAGGCCGTCGTCGACCTCACCCCCGCCACGCTGCCCTACTGGGAGCTGAGGGCCACGTCCTCCCTGGTCACGGGGATCGAGGACGCGTTCATCAACTCGTACAAGGACGGCTCCTTCCAGTACCTCCTCATCGCGGCGGACCGGGTCTGACGCACGGGTGATGACCCCGGCCCGCGTCCTGACCCTCCCCACGGCGGGGCTCCGAGGGCAGTGACGTGGGCCGGGGCGCCGGTCGCGGCCGGCGCCTCCCGCACGTCCCTGCGGCGGCCGGCCGGACACCTGCAAGGACATCTCCGTTGACCCCCGAGGCAGGCCGGGGGTTCCATCTCCCCATAAGGAAAGCCGTGTGGGCGGGAACGGACCCAGGTGGGGAGACATCACACACATGCCAGCTCAGCGAGAACTCGGTGTGGCCGTCGTCGGCACCGGCAAGATGGGCGCGGACCACGTGCGCCGCATCGAGCGGGTCATCAGCGGCGCGCGGGTGACCGCCGTCGTCGACATCGAGGCGGAGCGGGCCAAGCCCCTGGCCGAGGCGATCGAGGGGTGCACGGCCTACACCGAGCCCGCCGCCGCCATGGCGGCGCACGACGTGGACGCCGTCCTCATCGCCTCGTCCGGCACCGCCCACGAGGCGGCTCTCCTCGCGGCGCTCGGCCGTGACTTGCCCGTCCTGTGCGAGAAGCCGCTCACCCCCGACGCGGCCTCCGCGCTGCGCGTCCTGGAGGCCGAGCAGCGCCTCGGGCACCGACGCGTCCAGGTGGGCTTCATGCGGCGGTACGACGCCGAGTACCTGAAGCTCAAACGCCTCCTGGACAGCGGCGAGTTGGGCCGGACACTGATGCTGCACCACCGGCACCGGAACCTGTCGCTGCCGCCGGGGTTCACCAACGCGATGCTCATCACCGACTCGGTGGTGCACGAGACGGACGTGACGCGCTGGCTCCTCGATCAGGAGATCACCGCGGTCAGCGTGCGCAAGGCGGCCCCGTCGTCGCTCGCGCCCGAAGGCCTGGACGACCTTCAGCTCGTCCTGTTCGAGACCGGGTCGGGCGCCCTCGTCGACGTCGAGATCTTCGGACACTGCGGCTTCGGCTACCAGGTGATCGCGGAAGCGGTCTGCGAACGGGGCGCCGTGCGCATCGGGGACGAGCCGGGCCCGCGGGTGAGCGCCGACGGCCGTTGGGGCGGCCGCATCACGCCGGACTACATCGAGCGGTTCGAGGACGCCTACGACCGGCAGGTCCAGGCGTGGGTGGACGCCACCCGGCGCGGCGAGGTCACCGGGCCCAGCGTCTGGGACGGCTACGCGGCGGCGGTGGTGAGCGAGGCGGGCGTGCTCGCGCAGCGTGAGGGACGGCGCGTCGAGGTCGAGCTGACCGAGCGGCCGTCCGGGTACCGCTGAGGCGTTCCGGCGGGCCGCGCCGAGGTCAGGGCCCCCGGGGCCGCCTCGGCCGCCGCCGCACCACGGCATACAGTCGCCCTCATGAGTCGTTGGCAGGAACTGACCGGGGGCACCTCCGGAAGCGAGTACGCCGAGCGCTTCGCGGCGCTGGCCCGCAGTGGGAAGGACGTGCACGGCGAGGCCCGGTTCTGCGCGGCCCTGGTGCCTCCCGGGGCGCGCGTGCTGGACGCCGGATGCGGCACGGGGCGGGTCGCGATCCGGCTGGCCGAGCTCGGGTACGACTGTGTGGGGACCGACCTCGACGCCTCGATGCTCGCGGTGGCGAGGGCCGAGGCGCCCGAGCTGCCGTGGGTGCGGACGGATCTCGCCGCGTTCGACCCGGCCGCGCTCGGCCTCGCCGCGGACTTCGACCTCGTGGTCGCCGCCGGCAACGTCTTCCCGCTGCTCGCGCCCGGCACCGAGGCCACGGTGGTCGAGCGGCTGGCCGCGGCCCTGAAGCCGGGTGGCCTGCTGGTCGCGGGCTTCGGCCTGGACGCCGCCCACCTGCCCGTGCCGCCCGGCCTCACGCTCCCGCAGTACGACGCGTGCTGCTCCGCCGCCGGGCTCGCCCTCGTCGAGCGCTTCGCCTCCTGGGACGCCGACGCCTACGACGGGGGCGGCTACGCCGTCAGCGTCCACCGCGCCGCGCCCTGATCACGCGCCCCGGTCATCCATGGACGGAGCGCGCTCCCGGGCCGTCGCCCCGGAAGCGCCGGCCCATGGCGATCTCCTCGCCGATCACGGACCAGACGGTGTCGTCGTCCCGGAAGGGGACCGGGTCGACGCCGCTCGTGTCCGCACCGATGCGCTCGACCTCGCGCGCCGGTCGCTCGACGTCGGCTTCCTCGTCGCGGTCGTCGCCGCTGGAGGTGAACTCGTCCAGCACGGGGAGAGCTCCGGATGCGGCGGCATCACGGATGCCGTGGCCCGGTGAATGCCCGCCGCCGTCACCCGGACGGCCCGGACAGTTGGCCGCCGGGGGCGGCGGGTGATGGCCTGGCCCTCCGGAGCGAACATCGATGGAGGGGTGCGGGCCATGGCCGATTCCGGCGACACGGTGCAGGAGACGTTCGCGTTCGCGTGCGGCAGTTGCGGCGAGACGTGGCAGCGGACCTACGAGGTCATGTTCTTCACCGACCCCGCGGGCCTGACGCGCCAGGAGTACGTGGACGAGGCCGGGGCGGCGGTGCGGTCACCGCTGGTCGAGGCGATCTGCCCCAAGTGCGGCGGCCGGCAGGTGCACGCGGTGACCCCGGAACTGCTGGAGCGCGCGCGCTCCGCCGAACACGCCGAACACCCCCACCTGTTCCGCTTCACGCACCGCAACTCCCGCAACGACGACGCCTCTTAGCGCAGCGTCGGGTGCTCAGTGCGCCCAGATGCCGCGCACGTGCCCGAGATGACGGGACATCACGTCGCGTACGCGTGGCGCGTCGCGGGCCAGCAGCGCGTCCAGGATCTCGTGGTGCTCCTCCGCGGATGCCTGGAGGCGGCCCTGTTCGACCAGGGCCGTCAGACCGTAGAGCCGGGAGCGCCCTCGCAGGTCCCCGACGACGGTGACGAGATGCTGGTTGCCGGCGAGCGCGAGGAGCCGCAGATGGAAGGTGGTGTCCGCGTCCACGTACGCGATGAGGTCACCGTCCGCCGCGGCCGCCACGATCGCGTCGGCCGCCTCCCGCAGCGCCTCCACGGCGACGGGGTCCGCCGAGTCGGCGAGTGACGCGGTCGTGGGGATCTCGATGAGCGAGCGGATGTGGGTGTACTCGTCGAGCTGCGCCTCGGAGACGGCGGCGACCCGGAACCCCTTGTTGGGCACGGGAGCGACCAGACCCTCCTTGCAGAGGTCGAGCATGGCCTCGCGCACCGGGGTGGCCGAGACGCCGAACCGGGCGGCGAGCGACGGCGCCGAGTAGACCTCGCCGGGGCGCAGTTCACCGGCGACGAGAGCGGCGCGCAGCGCATGCACCACGCTCTCCCGGTAGTTGGGCCGGGTCCCGCCCAGGCTGGGCAGGGCAGGGCCCGCCGGGGCCTCGGTGCGCCGAACGGCCATGGGTGGTCCTCCAATGTCACGTGCCCCCAGTATTCCCGCGGGCGGTGGGGCTCAGAGCACGAACCCCGCGGGGAACGGATCGCCGGGGTCGAGCAGGTACTGGGCGGTGCCGGTGATCCAGGCCCGCCCGGTCACGGTCGGCACCACGGCGGCCGTGCCCGCCACGTCGGTCTCCGCCACGAGCCGGCCGGTGAACTCGGTGCCGATGAAGGACCTGTTGCGGAAGTCCCGGTGCAGCGGAAGCTCACCGCGGGCGTGCAGCTGGGCCATGCGGGCGCTGGTGCCGGTGCCGCACGGTGAGCGGTCGAACCAGCCCGGGTGGATGGCCATGGCGTGCTGCGAGAGCCGGGCGTCCGAGCCGGGGGCGGCGAGGTAGACGTGGTGGACGCCGTGGATGGAGGGGTTCTCGGGGTGGACGGGCGCGTCCTCGGCGTTGATGGCGTCCATCAGGGCGAGTGCCGCGTCGAGCATGTCGTCCTTGCGGGCCCGGTCGAAGGGCAGGCCGAACCGGTCGAGCGGCAGGATCGCGTAGAAGTTGCCGCCGAAGGCCAGGTCGTAGGTGACGGTGCGCCCGTCGGGCAGGATGGCCTTGCGGTCCAGGCCCACCACGAACGACGGCACGTTGCGGATCGTGACGGCCCTGGCCGCGCCGTCCTCGACGGCCACCTCGGCGACGACGAGCCCCGCGGGCGTGTCCAGCCGGATGGTGGTGACCGGCTCCACGACGGGGACCATGCCGGTCTCGACGAGGACGGTCGCCACCCCGATCGTGCCGTGCCCGCACATCGGCAGGTAGCCGGACACCTCGATGTAGACGACGCCCCAGTCGCAGTCGGGGCGGGTCGGCGGCTGGAGGACGGCTCCGCTCATCGCGGCGTGCCCGCGCGGCTCGTTCATCAGGAGCTGCTTCAGATCGTCGCGGTTCTCGCGGAACCACAGGCGGCGTTCGTCCATCGTGGCGCCCGGGAGGGTACCGACGCCGCCGGTGACGACGCGGGTGGGCATGCCCTCGGTGTGCGAGTCGACGGCGTGCAGGACGAGCTTGCTGCGCATGGTGGGTGCCTTCCTCTCGGCGGAGCCCTAACGGAGACCGAGGGCCACGGCCTTCTCGGTGGCTTCGCGCACGGCCTTCTCCTGCTCGGGCAGGAGCGGCACGCGTGGGGCACGGCACGGGCCGCCGCGGCGGCCGACGATGTCCATCGACAACTTGATCGCCTGCACGAACTCCACCTGGGAGTCCCAGCGGTACAGTGCGTGCAGCTTCTTGTAGAGCGGCACGGCCGTCGCCAGATCGCCCTTGACCGCGGCGTGGTACAGCTCGACCGCCGACTTCGGCAGCGCGTTCGGGTACCCGGAGATCCAGCCCCTGGCGCCGCCCGCGGCCAGCTCCAGCAGGACGTCGTCGGCGCCGATCAACACATCGAGATCGGGGGCGAGTTCCTCGATGCGGTAGAGGCGACGGGGGTCGCCGGAGAACTCCTTGACGCCCTTGATGTACCCGGCCGCGTGCAGTTCCGCGAGCAGTTCGGGGGTCAGGTCGACCTTGGTGTCGTGCGGATTGTTGTACGCCACGATGTCGATGCCGACCTCCGCGACGGCGGCGTAGTGCGCGCGCACCGAACGCCCGTCGGCCCGGTACGCGTTCGGGGGCAGCAGCATGACGGCGGCGCAGCCCGCGTCCTTGGCCTGCTGCGCCCAGCGCTTCGCCTCGTCGCAGCCGTAGGCCGCCACACCGGGCATCACCTTGGCGCCGCCGATGGCGGCGACCGCCGTCTCGACGACCTCGGCGCGCTCTTCGGGGGTGAGGACCTGGTACTCGCCGAGGGAGCCGTTCGGGACGACGCCGTCGCAGCCCTGGGCCACCAGCCACGCGCAGTGGTCGGCGTACGCCGCGAAGTCGACGCTCAGGTCGTCGTTCAGGGGCAGGGCGGTGGCGACGAGGACGCCGCGCCAGACGGGGTGGTGCTCGGTGAGGGACATCGGAGCCTCTTCCTGTCATTCCTGCTCGGAGGGTGCTTCGGGGTCGGCGAGAACACGGAGGGGGACGGGGCGGGCGAAGGGCCGCCTGGCCGCACCGGAGGGGCAGCCCGCGACTCCCGCGACGCCGGGCCCGCAGACACGGCCCTGGCACCAGCCCATGCCGGCCCGGGTGAGGAGTTTGACGGTCCGCAGATCGGTGGCGCCGAGTGCGTCGACCGCCGCGCGGACCGCACCGGCCGGCACCTCCTCGCAGCGGCACACCAGGGTGTCGTCGGTGACCTGCTCGGCCCAGTGCGCGGGCGGCGCGTACACGGCGTCGAGGGCCGAGAAGAACGACCGCAGTCTTCTACGGGTCCGCGCCGCGGCCCGCCGGTCGGCGGCCCGGGGGCGCTCGCC
>NZ_JAAGMG010000143.1 GCF_010548525.1 Streptomyces sp. SID14478 | reverse complement strand
GGGCGTGTGGTCGTGCTCGGGGCGCCGCCGTCCGCCGACGACCACCACCAGGCCGCGGCACAGCAGGGGCTGGAGGGTTTCGTCCGCTCCCTCGGCAAGGAGATCGGCCGCGGCCGCACGGTGAACCTGGTGCGGATCGCGGGGCCGGTGGGCGCCGCCGAGTCGACGCTGCGCTTCCTGCTCTCGCCGCGGTCCGCGTACGTCAGCGGCCAGGTCATCGAAGTCGGCACGCCCGAGGGCGAGTTGACTCCCCCGGCGGACTGGGCGCAGCCGCTGGCCGGGCGCACCGCGCTGATCACCGGCGCCGCCCGCGGCATCGGCGAGGCCGTCGCCGAGACGCTGGTCCGTGACGGGGCGCAGGTCGTCCTGCTCGACGTGCCGTCCGCCGAGAGCGACCTGGCGAAGGTCGCGCAGCGGCTCGGCGGGCGGGCCCTGCCGCTGGACATCACGGCGGACGACGCGGGCGAGCGGATCGCGGAGTTCGTCTCCGCGCCCGACGGCGGCCTCGACGTCGTCGTGCACAACGCGGGCATCACCCGGGACCGCCGCCTGGCCAACATGCCTGCCGAGCGCTGGAGTTCGGTCCTCGACGTGAACCTCGCGAGCGTGCTGCGCACAACCGACGCCCTGCTCAAGGCGGGGGCCGTACGACGCGGCGGGTCCATCGTCGCCACGGCGTCCATCGCCGGTATCGCGGGCAACGCCGGCCAGACCAACTACGCGGCGAGCAAGGCCGGCATCGTCGGCCTCGTACGGTCGCTCGCCCCGCGGGCCGCCGCCGAGCACGGCGTCACCGTGAACGCGGTGGCCCCCGGCTTCATCGAGACGAAGATGACGGCGGCCGTCCCCCTCTTCATCCGGGAGGCGGGACGCCGCATGAACTCGCTCGGCCAGGGCGGACTCCCGGTGGACGTGGCGGAGACGACGGCCTGGTTCGCGTCCGCGGCCTCCGGGTCCGTCAACGGGCAGGTGGTCAGGGTCTGCGGCCAGAGCCTGCTGGGCGCCTGACGGGCGGCGCCCTTGCGCCGCGCACCCTGGGAGGGCACGCGAAGTGCGCATCCCCGGGGGCGCGGAGCCCTGCGGGCAAGCCCCACCGGGCCGGATCGCACCACACACCAGACGCACCGCCGAGCCGGATCGCACCGCCCAGACGCCCCACTCACCGGACCGCCCCGCCCACCGGACCGAGACCAGCAGCCCTACGGCGAGAAGGACCAGCAGAAGATGCCCCGCACCACCACCCTGACCTCACCCCCGGCCCTGCTCCCCCAGATGCTCCGCGGAGCGCTCACGTCCCCCCTCAAGCGCCCCCGCCCCGACGCGGACCTCCCCGGCACCCGGCTGACCGTCCCCGGGACGACCGTCAAGGCCGCCCACCTCGCCGCCTACGAACGCACCTGCGGCTTCGCGACGGGCCGGTCCGAACTTCCGGTCACCTACCCGCACGTCCTCGGGTTCCCCCTCGCCATGCGGCTGATGTCGGAGCGCGCGTTCCCGCTGCCGCTGCTCGGGCTCGTCCACACGTCCCTCGACATCACCCAGGATCGCGACCTGTCCCCCGCGGACACGTACCAACTGAGCGTGTCCGTGACGCAGTTGCGGCCCCACCGGCGCGGCACCGAGGCCGTGGTCGGCACGGAGCTGCTCGCCGACGGCGACGCCACCCCGGCGTGGCGGTCCACCAGCACCTACCTGGCCCGGCACAAGACGTCCGGGACGACGGCCGCACCCCAGGACGGGACGCCCGAGCCCCTCCCCGCGCTCAAGCGCTGGGACCTGGCGGGCGACCTCGGCCGCCGCTACGCCGCCGCGTCCGGCGACCGCAACCCCATCCACCTGCACCCGCTCACGGCCCGCCTCTTCGGCTTCCCCCGCGCCATCGCCCACGGCATGTGGACGGCCGCCCGCTGCCTGGCGGAGTTCGGGGCGCACGGGCCCGTCCACGTACAGGCACAGTTCAGGGCGCCGGTACTGCTCCCCGGCACCGTGACGTACGCGGCGAAGGGGCCGGCCTTCGAGCTGAGGGCGGCGAAGGACGACCGGGTCCACCTCACCGGCCGCGCCGAGCCGCTAACGGACTGACCAGCGCCGCCCGTCCATCAGATTCCCCAGGCCCGCCCACGCGAAGTTCATCATCGTCGCGGCGGCCTCCTTCGCGGACACGGACGGATCGGTGTTCGCCCACCCCGCGAGGGCCTCGGCCGCGCCCACCAGGGCCTGTGCCAGGCCCACGACCTCCCGCTCGGCCAGCTCGGGGTCGTCGTGCGCCGCGCGCGCGGCCCGCGCGATGAGCGACGTCACGAACGCGACGATCTCCTCGCGCATCGCCCCGACCTCGGCCACGAACGGGTCCCCGCCCGACCGCGCCTGGCTGTGCAGCACCGCCCACCCCTCGGGGTGCTCGGCGGTGTGCGTGAAGAAGGCGGTGAGCCCGTCCCACAGTTGCCGGTCGGCGGCCACGTCGGTGCTCACCCCGGCGCGCACGGCGGCGACCAGCGCATCCGCCTCGCGCCGGATGCAGGCGGTGAACAGGTCTTCCTTCGAGTTCAGGTACAGGTACACCAACGGCTTGGAGACACCGGCCAGTTCGGCGATCTCGTCCATCGACGCGGCCTGGTACCCCCGCTCGCCGAACACCCGCACCGCGGCGTCGACCATCTGCCGCTCCCGCTCGGCCCTGGGCATCCGCTTCTGCCGCTGCTTCGCACCCACCTCGTCCCCCGCCTTCCCGCGCATTACGTTCACGGGTCAGCGTACGTTCAGTGCGAGGGACGGGCGGTTCACCGCCCGGAGGCGCCGGGCGGGGCGGCCAGCGGCGCGATCAGCACGTCGACACGGGAGCCGAGCCTCGCCGCGATGCCCTCGCGCAGCGGCCCGTGGACCTCGTCGTCGAGTTGCAGCACCTGCGCACTGCCGAGGAACGCGTCGGCAGCGTGGAGATCCGTGCGCAGCAGCCGTACGAGAACGGTGGCGTCGTCCACCGCACGGAACCGGAATCGGCCCAGCCGCGCGACGACCGTGCCGCCGGTGAGCGCGGCGTGCGAAGGCGACGCGACCGTGCCCCGCCCCCCGAATCGGGGGGCGGGGCACGGTCGGTGGGTGACGAGCCGGGGGACGTCAGGCGGCGGCAGCCACCGCCGGCTGCGGCTCGTCGACGGGGGACGCCGTGACCTCGTTGTACTTGTCGTGGTCGAGGATCTTCTCGCGGGACGCGACGAGCACCGGGATCAGCGCTTGGCCGGCGACGTTGGTCGCCGTGCGCATCATGTCCAGGATCGGGTCGATCGCGAGGAGCAGGCCCACGCCCTCCAGCGGGAGGCCGAGCGTGGACAGGGTCAGGGTGAGCATGACCGTCGCGCCGGTGAGGCCGGCGGTGGCGGCCGAGCCGATCACCGAGACGAACGCGATGAGCAGGTACTCCTTGATGCCCATGTGGACGTCGAAGAAGTTGGCGACGAAGATCGCGGCGATGGCCGGGTAGATCGCGGCGCAGCCGTCCATCTTGGTGGTCGCGCCGAACGGCACGGCGAAGGAGGCGTAGTCCTTCGGGACGCCGAGGCGGACCGCCGACTGCTGGGTGACCGGCATGGTGCCGACCGAGGAGCGGGAGACGAACGCCAGCTGGATCGCGGGCCAGGCGCCCTTGAAGAACTGGAGCGGGTTCAGCTTCGCGACGGTGCTGAGCAGCAGCGGGTAGACGCCGAACAGGACCAGGGCGCAGCCGACGTAGATGTCGGCGGTGAAGGTCGCGTACTTGCCGAGGAGGTCCCAGCCGTACTCGACGATCGCGTTGCCGATGAGGCCGGCGGAGCCGATCGGGGAGAGCTTGATGACCCACCACAGGGCCTTCTGCAGCAGCTCCAGGACGGACTCGGAGAGGGTGAGGACCGGGGCGGCCTTCTCACCGATCTTCAGGATGGCGATGCCGGCGACGACGGCCATGAACACGATCTGCAGCACGTTCAGTTGGGTGAACGGCGTGATGACGTCGGTCGGGATGATGCCGGTGAGGAAGTCGATCCAGGAGCCCTGGGTGTCGGACTTCACGGCGTCCTTGGCCGAGAGCGACGTGCCGTCGCCGGGGTTGGTCAGCAGGCCGATGGCGAGGCCGATGACGACCGCGATCAGCGACGTGATCATGAACCAGAGGAGGGTGCGGCCGGCGAGCCGGGCGGCGTTGTCGACCTTCCGCAGGTTGGTGATCGACACGAGGATCGCGAAGAAGACGAGCGGGGCGACGGCCAGCTTCAGGAGCTGGACGAAGATGCTGCCGACCTTCTCCAGGGTCGAGGCGAGCCAGTCGATGTCGGCGGTGCGGGCGACGTAGCCGAGGACCAGGCCGAGGACGAGACCGAGCAGGACCTGGGCCCAGAACGGGATCTTCGGTATGCGGAAGCCGGACTTCTCGTCGGCTGCGGGGGTGTTCGCGGACACGGGGGCACTCCAGTGAGGACGCGCGGGGACAAGGCGGGGAGGTACGGGACGTACTGGAGCGGCGACCACGAGACGGGTCAGCGGCGCCGCTGCATCGGGAAGGCCGCGTCAGGCGCGACAGGCCGCGGACATGCAGCGGCAGAGATCGACATGCAGGCGCGCCACGAGCGGGACGCTCATGGCAATGCGGTGCGCTGCTGATGTCTTCATGACGGGAACGTTAACACCAGTGCTTTGAGAACATCAAAGGGCTTCTTTGGGGAAGCCGGGAGGCTCGTATGCCCCTTAAGCCGCATTTACCTTGAAAACACAGGCGGCCCCGACACCTGTACGGTGCCGGGGCCGAACCTTCTGTGACGTAACTTACGCGTCGGGACCTACGCGCCGTGGGCGCGGGCGGCGTCGTCCGCCTCGTCCTCCATGGTGCGGTTGGCGTCCATGTTGGCCTTCGCGCGGTCCACGCGGGCGACGATCTTCTCGGAGGCCCGGTCGCGCTCCTTGCGCAGCAGTACGAAGCTGAGGGGCGCGGAGATGACCAGCGAAAGCAGGGCGATCCACAGGTAGTTGGAGCCGCCGAGGCCGCGCGGAACGATGCCGGTGGAGACGAGACCCCAGACGACGAGGAAGCAGCCCACAAAGATGCCGAGGCGCATCAGCGTGTAGCGGAGCATGTC
Organism: Streptomyces sp. SID14478; assembly: GCF_010548525.1. GTDB lineage: Bacteria > Actinomycetota > Actinomycetes > Streptomycetales > Streptomycetaceae > Streptomyces. The sequence goes on along the minus strand of NZ_JAAGMG010000143.1, from coordinate 38,107 downwards.
AATCCACTCTTCCGTTGCGAAATGGGTCCCTCCAGTGAAGCACGGGCCGGGGCAACCCTGTTGAGCGGTCCCGCATGTAATGGGTACGGTCGCTTCATGCCTCTTACCTTCACCCTCGATCCGTCGATCGATCCGGCCCTGCGCGACGGCGTCCTCGCCCTGTGGGCGGACGTCTCGAACGCGGGCGGGGCGGTCGGTTTCGTCCCGCCCGTCACGCCCGACGAGATACGCCCCGAGCTGGTGCGGCATCTCGCGGGGATCGCCGAGGGGCGCACCCGGCTGCTGGTCGGCCGCGACGAGCAGCGCACGGTCGCGGCGACGGCCTTCCTCTCCTTCAGCCAGCACCGCCTCATGCGCCACCACCTGTGGCTATACACGGTGATGGTGCACCCCGCGCACCAGGGCAAGGGGTACGGGCGGGCGCTCATGTCCGCCGCGCAGGACGCGGCCCGCGGCTTCGCCGGGATCGAGGCGCTGCGGCTGACGTGCCGCGGCGGCACGGGCGCGGACGCCTTCTATGCGGCGTGCGGCTACAAGGAGGTCGGCCGGGTCCCGGGGGCGATCCGCGTGGCCCCCGGGGACGACCGGGACGACGTGTTCATGATGCTGCCGCTCGGCTGAGGCCGGCCGGGGCGACGGCAGGCCGGCTTCGGCCGAGCGGCAGCGGGGAGAACGGGCGCGGGGCGTCAGACGCGCATCGCCTGCGGGGTGTCCCGCCGGGCCGCGTCCGGGCCCTCGTACTCGCGGATGATCTCGTAGCGCGTATTGCGCTCGACGGGCTGGAACCCGGCGTCGCGGATGAGGTCGAGCAGGTCCTCGCGCGTCAGCTTGTTCGGCGTGCCGTAGTTGTCGGCGTCGTGCGTGATCTTGTACTCGACGACCGAGCCGTCCATGTCGTCGGCGCCGTGCTGCAGCGCGAGCTGCGTGGTCTGCAGGCCGTGCATGACCCAGAAGCACTTCACGTGCGGCACATTGTCGAACAGCAGGCGCGAGACGGCGAAGGTCTTGAGGGCCTCGGCGCCGGTGGCCATGGTCGTGCGCGCCTGCAGGCGGTTCCTGACCTTGCCGTCCTTCATGTCGACGAAGTCGTGCTGGTAGCGCAGCGGGATGAAGACCTGGAAGCCGCCGGTCTCGTCCTGCAGTTCGCGCAGGCGCAGCACGTGGTCGACGCGGTGGCGCGGCTCCTCGATGTGCCCGTAGAGCATCGTCGAGGGGGTCTTGAGGCCCTTCTCGTGCGCCAGGCGGTGGATGCGCGACCAGTCCTCCCAGTGGGTGTCGTGGTCGACGATGTGCTGGCGGATCTCCCAGTCGAAGATCTCGGCGCCGCCGCCGGTCAGCGACTCCAGGCCGGCGTCGATCAGCTCGTCGAGGATCTCGGAGGCGGAGAGCCCGGAGATCTTCTCGAAGTGGTGGATCTCGGTGGCCGTGAACGCCTTGAGGCCGACGTGCGGCAGGGCCTCCTTGAGGGCCTTGAGCGAGCGCGGGTAGTAGCGCCAGGGGAGGTTCGGGTGCAGGCCGTTGACGATGTGCAGTTCGGTGAGGTTCTCCGACTCCATCGCCTGGGCGAGCTTGACGGCCTCCTCGATGCGCATCGTGTACGCGTCCTTCTCGCCCGGCTTGCGCTGGAACGAGCAGTAGGCGCAGGAGGCGGTGCACACATTGGTCATGTTGAGGTGGCGGTTGACGTTGAAGTGGACGACGTCGCCGTTCTTCCTCGTCCGCACCTCGTGGGCGAGGCCGCCGAGCCAGGCCAGGTCGTCCGACTCGTAGAGCGCGATGCCGTCCTCGCGGGACAGCCGCTCACCGTCCGCGACCTTCTGCTCCAGCTCGCGCTTGAGCCCTGCGTCCATGCCCGTACCTCTCCTCAAATCAAAGACTTCGCCCACCGTACGCCCCCGCACCGACAGCGCTTCTCACACCTCTTCGGGGAGCTCACCCACCCTGTTCTCCCACTTCGTGGAGAGCACGATCGTGGTGCGCGTGCGGGAGACGCCCTTGGTGCCGCTGAGGCGGCGGATGGTCTTCTCCAGGCCGTCGACGTCGCCGATGCGCACCTTGAGCATGTAGGAGTCGTCGCCCGCGATGAACCAGCAGTCCTCGATCTCGTGCAGGTCCTTCAGGCGGCGTGCGACGTCCTCGTGGTCGGCGGCGTCGGAGAGCGAGATGCCGATGAGCGCGGTGACACCGAGGCCGAGCGAGGCGGAGTCGACGGTGGCGCGGTAGCCGGTGATGACCCCGGCCGCCTCCAGGCGGTTGATGCGGTCCGTGACGCTCGGCCCGGACAGGCCGACGAGCCGGCCCAACTCCGCATACGAGGCGCGGCCGTTCTCGCGCAGGGCCTGGATGAGCTGCCTGTCCACGGCGTCCATAGGTCCAAAGCCTTTCATTATTCAGCGTTGACGCGAGTTTACGTGTAGAATCTAAGGCGTGCGGGGATGACACCCCGCAAGATCTAAAGCTCAGTCAGCGAATCACCGAAGATCCGCCGATTCATCGAATTTCAGGAGTGTTGTCACCGTGTTCACGATCGAGATGGCCTACGCCCGCATGCGCGAGATGCAGGACCAGGCCAATCGTTCCCGTGTCCACCAGTCCGCCGTCGCCGGGCGCCGCGCGAACAAGCAGTCGCCCGCCCGCGCCAAGAAGCGCTAACGCTCACGAGAGCCTCCCCCCAGCTCTCCCTCCCAACGGCGGTACAGCGTGTGCGGCACTCCCGCCGCGTCCAGCGCCCGCCCCGCGACGAAGTCCACGAGATCCTGGATGTGCGTCGCACCCGCGTAGAACGCCGGCGAGGCGGGCAGCACGACAGCGCCCGCCTCGTCGAGCGTCACGAGGTGCTTGAGCGTCTGCCCGTTCAGCGGCGTCTCCCGTACCGCCACCACCAGCGTGCGCCGCTCCTTGAGCGTCACGCTCGCCGCGCGCTGCAGCAGGTCCTTCGACAGGCCGAGGGCCACTCCCGCGACGCACGCCGTCGATGCGGGCACCACGATCATGCCCTTGACCGGGTACGAGCCCGAGGACGGACCGGCCGCCAGGTCGCCCGCCGGCCAGTGCCGTACGTCGCTCAGGTCGATGCCGCCGAACGTGCCCGGCTTGCCGTCCGCGCCCCGCGCCAGCCACTCCCTCAGGTCCTCGCGCCAGTGCGCGTCCCGGAACGAGATCCCGGTCTCGTCGAGCAGCGTGAGCCGCGAGGCCCGCGAGACGACCAGGTCCACGGCCTCGCCCGCGGCGAGGAGCGCACGCAGCACCGAGGCGGCGTACGGGGTCCCTGACGCACCGGACACCCCGACGACCCAGGGGGTGCGGCTGTTTGCGTTGACGTGCTCCACACCACGAGCCTATCCGGCGGCCCACAATGGGAACTTGCGCAGGGGCCGTAGGCGTTGGGTCCGTAACAGGCGGGCCCATGGGGGTGGGGGCTGACATGGCGAACGGCACGGGTGCGGTACGGACGACCGGGCGGGCGATGGCCGCCGGTCAGCTGATGGTCGGCTGGGTGGCACTGCTGTGGCTGCTCGAAGCGGTCGACGCGGCGTCGGGGCACGCCCTCGACAGTTTCGGCATACAGCCGCGCGACCCCTCCGAGCTGGTCGACGTCGTCCCGGCGTCCTTCATCCACTTCGGCTTCGGCCACGTCGCGGCGAACTCGATCCCGCTGCTCGTCCTCGGCTTCATCGCGGCGCTCTCCGGCATCCGCCGCTTCCTGCTGGCCAGTGCGCTGATCGTCGTCGCGGACGGCCTCGGGGTGTGGCTGGTGGCGCCCGCCCACTCGAACACGGCGGGCGCGTCGGGCCTGATATTCGGCCTGTTCGGCTTCGTCGTGCTCAGCGGTTTCGTGGAGCGCCGCCCCCTCGGCATCGTCGTCGGTGTGCTGGTGGCCGCGTACTGGGGCACGACGTTCCTCGCGGGCCTGTCCCCGACGAACGACGGCGTGAGCTGGCAGGGACACCTGATCGGGCTGGTCGCGGGGGTGGCGGCGGCGTTCGTGCTGCGGCGAACTAGCCCCGGTTCTGAGCGGGTGCGCCAGGGTCGACGGGGAACTGCGCTGTAGCGATGACCAACGCACCGAGCGGGGAGTCCACGCGAACATCGGTGCCGTACAGGACGGTGTCCTGGCCCCGATAGCCGTCCGGCCCAGGGTTCCACATGGTCACGCAGTGGCCCTGGAGCGGATCGAGAATCAGGTAGTTGGCAATGCCGCGAGAGGCGTACCAGCGGGACTTGATCTCGTAATCGCGCTTGATACTGCCCTTGGGAACGACTTCCACGACAAGCTCGACGAGATCGGGAGAGTACGCGCTCTTGTTCTTCTCGACGTCCGGCGCAGGGATGACGGCCAGGTCAGGGCAGAACTCGTTCTCGTCGTCGAACGGGAAGGCCACGTCGCTGGTAAAGCCCCAATCCGGGCCCACCTGCGCCTCCAGCGCGTTCCAGACCAGGCGGATGGTCTGCCCGTGATGCGGCTTGACCGGACTCGTCATGATGTTGCCCTCGACGATCTCCATGCGGTAGCCGGGGAACATGTCCTCGAACCGGCTGGGCTGCGAGTGCAGGCGGTCGCTTTCCGTGGTCGTCACGGTGGCCCTCCCTGGGTCCTGCTCTCGATGGTAGGCCGCACGTCACGAGCGCGTACGGCCGTGCGTCCGCCCTTCCCGGCGGCTTCACCCGCAAGTGATCCATCGCCGAGCGTCCCGGCCCACGCCCCGGCAACTAAACCGTCAGCCCCCGCACCAGCAGATCCAGCAGGGCGCACACGAACAGGGCGATCCCGATGAAGCCGTTGACCTGGAAGAACGCCCGGTTGAGGCGGGACAGGTCGTGCGGCTTGACGATGCTGTGCTCGTACAGGAAGGCCCCGGCGACGATCACCAGGCCGACCCAGAAGAAGGTGCCGGCGCCGGTGGCCAGCGCGTACCAGACGAACAGGGCCGTCGTGAGGAAGTGGCAGACCCGCGCGCCCCAGATGGCGGCCGGGATGCCGAAGCGGGCCGGCACCGACATGACGCCGACCTCGCGGTCGGTCTCCACGTCCTGGCACGCGTAGATCAGGTCGAAGCCGCCGATCCAGATGCCGACGGCGAGACCGAGGATCACCGCGTCCCACGACCAGGACCCGGTGATGGCGATCCACGCGCCGATCGGCCCCATGGCCTGCGCGAGCCCGAGGATGGCCTGCGGGAAGTTCGTGAACCGCTTGCCGTACGGGTAGACGACCATCGGGATCACCGCGATGGGCGCGAGCGCCAGGCACAGCGGGTTCAGGAGCGCGGCCGACGCCAGGAAGATGACCAGCGCGATCAGCGCGCCGGTCCACGCCGACTTCACCGACACCGCGCCCGTGACGAGTTCGCGGTGCGCGGTGCGCGGGTTGCGGGCGTCGATCTCCCGGTCGATGATCCGGTTCGCCGCCATCGCGAACGTACGCAGACCCACCATGCAGATGGTGACCAGGAGCAGCCGGCCCCAGTGGATGTTCTTGTCCAGCTCGAACATCGCGGTCAGCGCCGCGGTGTAGGCGAAGGGCAGCGCGAAGACCGAGTGCTCGATCATGACCAGGCGCAGGAACGCCTTGGTCCGGCCCGGCTGCTGCGGGATCGCTGCGGAAGCGCTGCTCACGAGAGTCCGTACTCCTTCCAGCGGCGGTCCACGAGGGCCGCCGTTCGGGGGTCGGAGACGACCATCTCGGGCCAGCCCCCGTCCCGCGTGTAGCCCTCCTCGGGCCACTTCCTCGTCGCGTCGATGCCCGCCTTGCCGCCCCAGAACTGCTGGTAGGAGGCGTGGTCGAGGTGGTCGACGGGACCTTCGGCGACGGTCAGGTCACGGGCGTAGTCCGTGTTCCCGAGCGCGCGCCACGAGACTTCATGAAGATCGTGGACGTCGCAATCGGAGTCGACGACGACGATCAGCTTGGTCAGCGACATCATGTGCGCGCCCCAGATGGCGTGCATGACCTTCTGCGCGTGCTTCGGGTACTTCTTGTCGATCGAGACGATGGCGCAGTTGTGGAAGCCGCCGGACTCCGGCAGGTGGTAGTCCACGATGTCCGGGACGATCACCTTGAGCAGCGGCAGGAAGAAGCGCTCCGTCGCCCGGCCGAGCGGGCCGTCCTCGGTCGGCGGCCGCCCGACGACGATGGACTGCAGCAGCGGACGCCTGCGCATCGTGACGCAGTCGATCGTCAGCGCGGGGAACGGCTCCTGCGGCGTGTAGAAGCCGGTGTGGTCGCCGAACGGCCCCTCGGGGAGCATCTCGCCCGGCTCCAGCCACCCCTCGATGACGACTTCCGCGTTGGCCGGGACCTGCAACGGCACCGTCTTGCAGTCGACCATCTCGACGCGCTTGCCCTGGATGAACCCGGCCAGCATGTACTCGTCCATGTCGCCGGGCAGCGGCGCCGTCGACGCGTACGTCACGGCCGGCGGGCACCCGAAGGCGATGGCGACCGGCAGCTTCTCGCCCTTGCGGGCGGCCACTTGGTAGTGGTTGCGGCTGTCCTTGTGGATCTGCCAGTGCATGCCGATGGTGCGCTTGTCGTGGCGCTGCAGCCGGTAGAGCCCGAGGTTGCGCACGCCGGACTCCGGGTCCTTGGTGTGCGTCAGCCCCAGGTTGAAGAAGGAGCCGCCGTCCTCGGGCCAGGTGAACAGCGCCGGGAGCCGGTCGAGGTCGACGTCGTCGCCGGTGAGCACGACCTCCTGGACGGGGGCGTCCTTGACCTTGCGCGGCGGCACGTGGGTCATGGCGCCGAGCTTGCCGAACGCCTCGCGGATGCCGACGAAGCCCTGCGGCAGCTCGGGCTTGAGCAGCCCGCCGATCTTCTCGCTGATGTCGCTGTACGCCTTCAGGCCGAGCGCCTTCAGCAGCCGCCGGTCGGTCCCGTACACGTTCATCGCGAGGGGCATCGCCGAGCCCTTCACGTTCTCGAAGAGCAGGGCCGGACCGCCGGACTTCTGCACGCGGTCGACGATCTCACCGACCTCCAGAAAGGGGTCGACCTCGGCCTTGATGCGCTTGAGGTCGCCCTCGCGCTCCAGTGCCCTCAGCAGGGAGCGAAGATCGTCGTAAGCCATGCGTTCCAGTATCCGGCAACCGCTACCCTGGCCCGGTCACCGGGGGCCGTCTGCGGCCCCGTACCGCTCCTTGGGGGACCGCGACACCATGCTCCGCTACCTGCCGTTCCTGCTGGTCCTGGCGCTGTGGATCTACGCGTTCATCGACTGTCTGAACACGCCCGAGGAAGAGGTCCGCGGCCTGCCCAAGGTGGTGTGGGTCCTCATCATCCTGCTCTTCGGCGAGGTCCTCGTCGGGCCGGTCGCGTGGCTGGTGGCCGGCAAGCGGCGCCAGGCGCCCGCCGGCGGTTCCGCGCCGGCGCCGTGGCACCGCGACCACCGCACCCGGTACGTCGCCCCGGACGACAACCCCGAGTTCCTGGCCTCCCTCGACGACGCGCACAAGAAGGACGAGGCGCAGCTCAAGGACTGGGAAGCCGACCTGCGGCGCCGCGAGGAGGAGCTCAGGCGCCGCGAGGGCGAGCAGGGCACGGACTGAGCCGGGGCCCCTCGGACCCGCGGGCGGCGTGCCGCACACTGGATGCGGAACACCTCCCTCCGCCACCGCATCCCCCTGAAGGCCATGTCCAGACCCCCGCATGACCCGGCGCCCGACGTCGCGACCGGCCCCGACAAGCTCATCGCCGTCGAGGAGCACGGGGCCGAACCCGTGCCGCACGAGCGGCGCCACGGCAGCCCGCGCCAGTTGCTCTGGACGTGGGCCTCGCCCCAGGTCGGGTTCGCGACGGTGTTCATCGGGGTGCTGTCGGTCTCCGCGTTCGGCCTGGGTTTCTGGCAGGCCGCCGCCGCACTGGTGCTCGGCGCCGGGCTCGGCTCGCTGGCGCACGGGGTGCTCTCCACGGACGGGCCGCGCTTCGGCGTCCCGCAGATGGTGATCGGCCGGCTCTCCTTCGGGTACCGGGGCAACGCCCTGCCGTCCGCGGTCAACGCGCTGGTCTCGGGCGTCGGCTGGTTCGCCGTGAACAGCGTCGGCGGCGCCTTCGCGCTCAATTCGCTGACCGGACTCGCCCCGCTGCCGAGCCTGCTGATCCTCGTCGTCCTCGAGGTCGTCATCGGGTACGTCGGCCATGACCTGGTGCACCGCTTCGAGCGGTACGCCTTCCCCGTCCTCGCCGTGATCTTCCTGCTCGCCGGGGTGTGGATCTTCAAGGGCGCGCCCCTCGAAGGGTCCGGATCCGGCGGCGGGTTCGGCGGGTTCATGCTCGCCTTCAGCGCCGTCTTCGGGTTCACCGCCGGATGGAATCCGTGCGCCGCCGACTACGCCCGCTATCTGCCGGCCGACACCCCGCGCCGCGCCACCGCCTGGTACTCGGGCCTCGGCCTGTTCGTGTCGGTCGCCGTGGTGTCCGTGATCGGCGCGGCCTCGGGCACCCTCGCCGCGCCCGCCGGGGCGAGCCCCACCGATGCCTTCACCGGCCACCTCCCTGGCTGGCTCGGCAACCTCACCCTCGTCGCGATCGTCCTCGGCGCCATGGCCGCGTCCACCCTGAACGTCTACTCGGCGGCCGTCTCCCTGTCCTCCCTGTCGCTCCCCCTGCCGAGCCGGCTGGGCCGCGCCTCGCTCGTCGCGTTCGTCGGCGCCGTCGGCACCGCCGCCGGCTGGGCCTCGCTCGCCGACGCGGGCCACGCCTTCGAGAACTTCCTGCTCGTCATCGCGTACTGGATCGCGCCCTGGCTCGGCGTCGTCCTGATGGAGCACCGGCTGCGCGCGCTGTCCGCCGACGCGCTCGCCGCCCGGCTCCAGGACCGCACGTTCACCAGTCCCGCGGGCCTGGTCGCGCTGCTCGCCGGCGTCGCGGTGTCGGTGCCGCTGTTCTCCAACCAGACCGTGTTCGTCGGCTGGGTACCGTCGCAGTGGCCGGGCGTCGGCGACCTGACCTGCCCGGTCGGCTTCGCGCTCGGCGCCCTCCTGTACGCGCTGCTGCGCCGGCGCGACACCACGAACCCCCTTCCGTAAGAAAGGCCGTACGTCATGGATCTCGATCTCGCCCGCACCTGGCTCGCCACCGCCGTCGAGGAGGCGAGGGCCGGTCTCGCCGAGGGCGGCATCCCGATCGGCGGCGCCCTGTACTCGGCCGACGGCACGGTCCTCGGCCGCGGTCACAACCGGCGCGTGCAGGACGCGGACCCGTCCGTGCACGGCGAGACCGACGCGTTCCGCAACGCCGGCCGGCAGCGCTCGTACAAGGGCACCACGATGGTGACCACGCTCAGCCCCTGCTGGTACTGCTCCGGTCTGGTGCGGCAGTTCGGCATCTCGCGCGTGATCATCGGCGAGGCGCGCACCTTCCACGGCGGGCACGACTGGCTGGCCGAGCACGGCGTCGAGATCGTGCTGCTCGACGACCCCGGGTGCGTGGCCATGATGGAGGACTTCATCGCGGCCAAGCCGGAGCTGTGGAACGAGGACATCGGCGAGTAACCCGGCCCGCCCCGCCTCCGCCTGTTGCCGAGTGTTCGCTTCGCGTCGTACAGTCGGCGACGTCAGGTGTTCGCTTCGCGGCGAACACTCGCGTCTGCGGAGGTGTACGCCATGCGTGCGGTGCGGTTCGACGAGTACGGCGGTCCCGAGGTCCTGACGGCGGTGGACGTGGACGTCCCCGCCCCCGGGCCCGGCCAGGTGGCGATCGACGTCGCGTACGCCGGGGTGAACTTCGCCGACATCAAGGCGCGCGCCGAGGGCTACCGGGTGCCGGCCCTGCCCTTCGTCCCCGGTCTGGAGGTGTCCGGCCGGATCCGCGCGCTGGGCACGGGCGTCGAGGGCCTCGCCGTCGGCCAGGAGGTGGCCGCGCTGACCGAGGGCGGTGCGTACGCGGAGGTCGTCGTGGCCGACGCCGTCACGGTCTTCCCGCTGCCCGCCGGCCTCACCCTGCGCACCGCCGCCACGCTGCCGACCGTGCTGCCGACGGCGTACGCGCTGCTGCACTCGGTGGGGCGGCTGCAGCCCGGCGAGAGCGTGCTGGTGCAGGGCGCGGCGGGCGGAGTCGGCACGGTGGCCGGGCAGTTGGCGCGGGCCGCGGGGGCGGGACGGGTCATCGGGGTGGTGTCCGGCGCGGCCAAGGCGGAGTACGCGCGCAAGTACGGCTACGACGACGTGGTGCTGACCGACGGATTCGGCTCGGCCGTACGGGAGTTGACCGGCGGCCGCGGGGTGGACCTGGCGCTCGACCCGGTCGGCGGCGACGCCCTGCGCGAGTCGCTCGGCGCGCTCGCGGTCTTCGGCCGGCTCGTCTCCTTCGGCAACGCCTCGTCCGCCCCGGCCTGGCAGGTGGGCCAGCCCGAGCTGTACCCGACGGCGCTCTCGGTGAGCGGTTTCTCGATCCTCACGCTGGCCAGGACCGCTCCCGGGGAGCTGCGGGCGCTCGCCGAACGGGCCTTCGCCGTACCGGGCATCGAGCTGCCGGTCACCGCCGAGTTCGCCCTGCGGGACGCGGCCGAGGCGCACCGGCTCATCGCGTCGCGGACCAGTACGGGGAAGCTGTTGCTGCGGGTGGCGCAGTAGCTCCGCGCCGTCCCCCGCGGCGGGCCGTCGAGCGGTCCCCCGTGCCGCTCGACGGCCCTCGGATGTGCGGGCACGGTGACCAGTGTGGCGCGCGAAGGCCTAGAACTGGAATACTTTTCTAGAAAATCACTATAGAAACCACGAACGGAACCAGGCGTTCTACGCCGCGTTTCCGGGCCGGCGGCCCCATGAGCGAGTCCCCATGCGCGAGTCCCCATGAGCAAGTCACCGTGAGCGAGTCACCATGACCCCCAAGCAGGCACGCGGCGCCGAGACCTCCGACCGCCTCCTCGACACCGCCCTTCGCCTCTACGCCGACGGCGGCGAGGCGGGCATCACGGTCAGCGCCCTGACCAAGGAGAGCGGGGTCAGTCCCGGCAGCCTGTACCACCATTTCGGCAGCGTCGACGGGCTGATGAACGCGCTGCTGATGCGCTGGCTCGGCCGTCTCCTGGGCGAGTTGGGCCCGCCGCTGGCCCACGCCCGCAGCGCCCGCGACGGCATCCGCGCACTCACCCGGGCGTATCTGGCGTTCCTCTCGCACCACCCGGACGCGGCCCGGCTGCTGCACTCCTCGCGCGCCGACCGGCTGACGATGACGCAGGCCCGGCAACTGCGGGACGCCCAGGAGGCGCGGCTGTCCCCGCTGACGCAATGGGTCCGCGGACACGTCGCGTCGGGCGAACTGGCCGCGCTGCCCGAGCCGCTGCTGGAGGCGATGATCCTGGGCCCGGTCATCGGGGTGGCCCGCAGCTGGCTGGCCGGGGTCGGCGACATCGACCTCGACCAGGCCGCGCACCTCCTGCCCGAGCGGATCTGGCGCTCCGTCGCCGCCTGAGCCCCGGCTCCGGGAACGCGCGGCCCGCTATATACGGGATACGGGCCCGAACGGCATACGTGCCGTACGGCGAAGGCCGGTTCCCGTCGTCCGCATCACGGATGCGTCGGGGAACCGGCCTTCGCCGTTGGGCGGTCAGCTGCGTGGCGTGGCTCAGACCCCGGCGTAGGAGTGCTTGCCGGTCACGAAGATGTTCACGCCGTAGTAGTTGAAGATCCAGCAGCCGAAGGCGATCAGGGCCAGGTAGGCGGCCTTGCGGCCCTTCCAGCCGGCGGTCGCCCGTGCGTGCAAGTAGGCGGCGTACGCGACCCAGGTGATGAACGACCAGGTCTCCTTGGGGTCCCAGCCCCAGTAGCGGCCCCACGCGTCGCCGGCCCAGATGGAGCCCGCGATGATCGTGAACGTCCACAGCGGGAAGACGGCCGCGTTCACGCGGTAGGCGAACTTGTCGAGGGACTGCGAGGCGGGCAGCCGCTCCAGGACGGAGGTCGCGAACCTGCCGGGCGTGCCGCCGTTCGCGAGCTTGTTCTCGTAGCTGTCCTTGAAGAGGTACAGGATCGTGCCGACCGCGCCGACGTAGAAGACCGCGCCGCAGAAGATCGCCGTCGAGACGTGGATGTACAGCCAGTACGAGTGAAGAGCGGGAACCAACTGGTCGCTGGCGGTGTACAAGACAGTGACAGCGAGACCGAGGTCGAGGAGGACCGTGGTGACCAGCGGAAGGCCGAGCCAGCGGACGTTCTTCTTCAGCGCGAGCAGCGCGAGGTACACGCCCACGGCGACGGTGGAGAAGGTCAGGTTGAACTCGTACATGTTGCCCCACGGCGCGCGCTGCACGGACAGCGCACGCGTGAGCACACCGGAGAACTCGATGAGGAACGCAAGGATCGTCAGCGAGATGGCGATACGCCCGTAGAGGTCGCCCTGCTCGTCCCCGCCGGAGGCACCCGGCCCGTCCGGCACGTCGCGCGCACCGGCGGCGGCCCGCGTGACGACCTGCGGCCGCTCCAGTACGGCGGTGCCCCCGTTCTTCTGCTTGACCTGGATCTTCACGGCGGACGCGGCGGCGCCGGCCTCGGCGTTCGTGGTCAGGGCGGCGGCGGTGCGGCCGACCTTGCTGCGGCTGCCGAAGATCCACTCGGCCATGTTCGCGAAGAACGCCAGCAGATACACGGCCATGGACGAGTAGATGAGGACGTTACTGGTGTGCGCCAGGTTCTCATTGGTTGCGGCGGCGAGAATCACTTCGTCTCAGCCCCTTCGGCGGCAGGAACAGCAGTGGGTGAGGTGGAGGGTTCGGGTTCGGGGGCGCTGGGCGCCTGGGCGTGCAGCTGGCCGACCAGATCGCCCAGCTCCTCGGGAAGCTTCGCGGACTCGCTGCGGCCGAGGCCGGCCATCTCGACGACGGTCACGCCGTCGGGGCCCTCGACGGCACGCACCCAGACGCGGCGGCGCTGGATGAACAGGGAACCGGCCAGACCGAAGATCGCGGCCAGCGCACCGCCCAGCGCCCAGGTGTCACCGGGCTGGTGGGAGATCTGGAAGGTGACCCACTCGCTGATGTTCTTGTCGAAGGTGATGGAGCCCGCCCCGTTCGGCAGCTTCATCGTCTCGCCGGGCAGCAGGCGCGACTTGAGCGGCTTGCCCTGGGAGTCCTTGAACGCCTTCATGTGAGAGGTGTCCAGTTGGTACACGTTCTGCGGCAGGCCCGCGTCCACCCCGAGGTCGCCGTGCGTCGCGTTGAGCGCGAGGACGGGGAAGTCCAGGGCGGGGAACTGGGAGAACATCGTGCCCTTGCCGGCGCCCGCGAAGGTCGGCACGAACCAGGCGCTGAAGCCGAGCTGTTCCTTCTTGCCCTGCGCGTTGCGGTAGCCGTCCATCACCTTGATCGCGCCCTGGGACGAGATGTTGGAGTCGAGCGGCAGCATCGGCACGGCCTGCTGGGAGACGACCTTGCCCTTGCCGTCGCGGACGGTGACGTTGACGGCGTACCCGTGGCCGTTGAGGAAGATCTTGGTGCCGTCGATGTCCAGCGGGTGGTTGGACTTGATGGACGTCTTCTTCGACGTGCCGTCGGCGCCCTGGTTGTAGGAGACGTCGGCGCGGAAGGTGCGCGGGGTGCCCTTCTCCGGACCGGTGCGCGCGTACGTCGCGGTGAACTTGTCGAGCGTGAAGCTGAACGGCGACAGGTCGCGGTCGCTGTCGAAGAGGTTGCCGGACTTGAAGTCGTCGTACTGCGGCAGCACGTTGGAGAAGCCGTCGCCCTCGACGACGAGCTTGCCCCCTTCGAACTTGAAGAGCTGGCCCCAGGCGAAGGCGATCAGCATCACGATCAGCGCCATGTGGAAGGCCAGGTTGCCGACCTCGCGCAGATAGCCCTTCTCGGCGGCCACCGCGTTGCCCGCGAGGTGCGCGCGGTAGCGGCGCTTCTTCATCATCGCGAGCGCGGCGGTGCGCACCTGTTCCGGGTCGGCCTCGGTGCGCCAGGTCGCGTACGCGGGAAGGCGGCTGAGGCGCTTGGGGGCGCCCGGCGGGCGGCCGCGCAGCTGGCCGACGAACTGCCAGGTGCGCGGCACGATGCAGCCGATGAGGGAGACGAACAGCAGGATGTAGATCGCGGAGAACCACACCGAGCTGTAGACGTGGAAGAGGCCGAGCTTCTCGTAGAGCGGCCCGAGCGTGGTGTGCGCCTTCTGGAAGTCGGTGACCTTGAGCGGGTCGGTCCCGGACTGCGGGATCAGCGAGCCGGGGATGGCGCCGAGCGACAGCAGGAACAGCAGGATCAGGGCGACCCGCATCGAGGTGAGCTGCCGCCAGAACCAGCGGACCCACCCGATGACACCGAGCCGCGGAAGGGTGGGGCCCCGGTCCTCGACGGGAGCCGTGCTGAGCTGGGCCCCGGCTTCCTGCTCCGTGGACTCCGTGCCCTCAGGGGTGTTCGTCTTGCTCATAGATCAGATTCCCACCTGGAAGCCGGAGGACCAGGTCTGCATCTGCTGCACGAGGGTGTCCCACACCCCGGTGAGCAGGAGGATCCCGGTCAGGATCATCATGACGCCGCCGATGCGCATCACCCAGGCATAGTGCCGCTTGACCCACCCGAAGGCGCCGAGCGCCTTGCGGAAGGCGATCGCGGCGAGCACGAAGGGGACGCCGAGGCCGAGGCAGTACGCGACCGTCAGTATGGCCCCTCGCCCGGCGCTGCCCTGGTCCTGGGACAGGATGATCACGGAGCCGAGGGTCGGGCCGATGCACGGGGTCCAGCCGATACCGAACAGGGCCCCGAGCAAGGGGGCGCCGATCAGTCCGGCAGCGGGCTTCTTGTGAATGCGGAACTCGCGCTGGGTCATCCAGGGCATCAGGCCCATGAAGAACACGCCCATGAGGATCATGAGCACGCCGAGCACCTTGCTCAGGATGCGCTGATGCTCTTGCAGCGTCGCGCCGAAGAAGCCGAACAGTGCGCCGCCCGAGACGAACACGACGGTGAAGCCGAGGACGAACAGGCTGGCGCCCGCCGCCATCCGGCCGCGCCGCTGTTCCATCAGATCGGTACCGGTGACGCCCGTGACGTAGGACAGATAGCCGGGCACGAGCGGCAGTACGCACGGGGAGAAGAAGGAGACCAGTCCGCCGAGGACGGCGACCGGGATGGCCAGGATCAGCGCACCGCTGAAGACGGTGTCGTTCATTCCGTCAGCGGCGAGGGTGGTGACAAGCGTGGGGGACACCGTCGCTCACTTCTCCGCGACCACGGGATCGAGCATCTCCCGCAGGCTGTTGGTGCTCAGCGCCTTCAGGGCGCGTGCGGCGATCTTCCCGTCGCGGTCGATCACGATCGTCGAGGGGATGGCCTGCGGGTTGAGCGTGCCCTTCTTGAACTTGAGCAGCAGCTTGCCCGTCGGGTCGTAGAAGCTCGGGTACTCCACGCCGAAGCCCCTCTCGAACTCCTTGGCGGGGCTGGTGTTGGTGTCCCGGGTGTTGATCCCGATGAACTGCACGTTCTTGCTCTTGTTCTCGTGTGCGACCTTCACCAGGTTCGGTGCCTCGGCCCGGCAGGGCGAGCACCAGGAGCCCCAGACGTTGAGGACGACGACCTTGCCCTTGTAGTCGGCGAGGTCGATCGGCTTGCCTTCGAGGTCCTTGCCCGTCAGGTCGGGGGCGTCGTGGCGCTCGCCCTTCTTGACGGTGGCGATTCCGCCCGAATTGGTCACGAAGTTGGTGTTGTTGCCGCCCCCGGAGGTGCCGCCCGAACCGCACGCCGTCAGCGCCAGGGCCGCGACGGCGGCTCCTACGGTCAGCTTGGCGGCGCGGCGCGTGGTCGCGGAGGTGCGGGGGGCGCGGCAGGCGGCACTCATGTGAAAAGTTTCGCATGTCTGTTTAGGGGATCTTCCGCACCCCCCTCGGCGAGGGAAAAGCCCACTTCAGGAGGGGTTTGCACCCTGCCCCGAGGTGAACTCCCGCCAGCCCTGCGCAGGCCGCTGCCCGACGTCCAGAGTGCGCAGTTTGTCCAGCACCTTCGGGTCCTGGGCGTCCATCCAGTCGACGTACTGCCGGAAGGAGACGAGGCGCACGTCGCCGTGCTTCTCGGCGGTGGCCGCGATGTGCTTGAGCGCTTCCTCGACGGCGTCCATGTAGATCCCGCCGTTCCACTGCTCGAAGTGGTTGCCGATGAAGAAGGGTGCCCGGTTCGTCTCGTACGCCCGCTTGA
Source organism: Streptomyces sp. SID14478 (assembly GCF_010548525.1). Classification (GTDB taxonomy): domain Bacteria; phylum Actinomycetota; class Actinomycetes; order Streptomycetales; family Streptomycetaceae; genus Streptomyces. Next base: position 21,989 of record NZ_JAAGMG010000143.1, on the reverse strand, counting down.
ATCCCGCGATGTACGCCTCGGTGGACTGCTTGCGCCAGGCCGGGTAGTTGTAGGCGGGCGCCTTCGTGGAGTTGTGGGACTGGTTCGCCAGCATGTTGTAGTCCATCGACAGGACCTCGAAGCTGCGCCCGGGGAAGGGGACGGCCTGCAGCGGCAGGTCCCACACCCCCTGCTTCTTGTCCGGCCAGCGCTGCCTGCCACCGGGCGAGGAGGCGTCGTAGCGCCAGCCGAGCTCGCGGGCGGTGGGCAGCAGACCGCTCTGCCCGAGCAGGCACGGGGTGCGGCCGCCGATGAGTTCCTTGTCGTAGTCGAAGGGCAGCGAGGGCAGGTCCGTCCAGCCCGTGTTCGTGCGCCACTGCTTCACGAAGGACTTGGCCTGGTCGATCTCGCTGCGCCACTGCGCGGGGGTCCAGTTGGCGACGGTGCCGGTGCCCGCGCAGAAGTGCCCGTTGAAGTGCGTGCCGATCTCGTGCCCGTCGAGCCAGGCCCGCCGCACGTTCTTCAGCGTCTCCTTGATGTGGGCGTCGGTGAGGTAGCCGATGTCGGAGGCGCCCACCATGTTGTTGGGCCCGTGGTAGAGGCGCTTCTTCGACTCCGGCAGCAGATACAGGCCGGACAGGAAGAAGGTCATGTGCGCGCCGTGGTCCTCGGCGAGTTGGAGGAAGCGCGGGAACAGACCGTTGCCCACCTCGCCCGCGCCGTCCCAGGAGAAGATCACGAACTGCGGGGGCTTCTGGCCCGGTTCGAGCTTCTCGGGTGCGGCGGGCTGGTGCGGCTGCTTGCCGGTGTACGAGGTCGAGCCGTCGCCGATGGGGCGGCCGACCGGGTGCCGGGGCGGGCCCGGGTGACCGGGGCGGCCCTGCTTGCCGGGCGAGACAGTCGGAGTGTCGCCCGATCCGCACCCGGCGAGCGCGGCGGCGGCCGCCACCCCGGCTCCCAGACCGAGAAGTCCCCTACGACTGACATCGCGCATATCGTCCCCATTCGTCGTGCCCTGCACCCATTCATGGTGGGCACACAGTCAGAGGGCTCGACGAACACGCGGGTTCCGACAAGTCAGATGTATTTGCGGTGCTTTGGAGGGGCGGGTGCGGGGCCGCCGTTCGACGGCCCCGCACGCCCTCGGGCTCAGGCGCCGAACGCCTTGTCCTTGCCCTTGACCGGCTTGGCCCCCGCCAGGAGATGAGCGGGGACGAGGTCACGCGCGGGCTCGGTGTACCCGACGGAGACGATCTTGTCGCCCCGGTACGTGAACGTCGTCAGCGAGGCGAGCGTGCACTGCCGCTTGCGCGGGTCGTGCCACAGGCGGCGCTTCTCGACGAAGCTGCGCACGATCCAGATCGGCAGCTGGTGGCTGACGCACACCGCCTCGTGTCCGCGCGCCGCGTCCTTGGCGGCGTCCAGCGCGCCCATCATCCGCACGACCTGCTCGATGTAGGGCTCGCCCCACGACGGCTTGAACGGGTTGACGAGGTGCTTCCAGTTCTCCGGGTTCTTCAGCGCGCCGTCACCGACGCCGAAGGTCTTGCCCTGGAAGACGTTGCCCGCCTCGACGAGCCGCCCGTCGCTGTTCAGGTCGAGGCCGTGCGCCTTGGCGATCGGCGTCGCCGTCTCCTGCGCCCGCTCCAGCGGGGAGGCCACGACGTGCGTGATGTCCCGCGGGGCCAGGTGCTCGGCGACCCGGTCGGCCATCTGCCGCCCCAGCTCGGAGAGGTGGTAGTCGGGCAGCCGCCCGTACAGGATCCCCTCCGGGTTGTGCACCTCGCCGTGGCGCATGAGGTGGACGACGGTGATGTCGCTGTCGGACGTCAGGGACTCGGGGGTCCTCGGGGACTCGTTGCTCATGCCGTGGCCTCCGCAGCCGCACGCGCGGCAGCCGGGAGCGCGGCGGCGATGCGCTCGACCGCCCGCTCGTCGTGGGCGGTCGAGACGAACCAGCACTCGAAGGAGGACGGCGGGAGATAGACGCCCTGCGCCAGCATCGAGTGGAAGAACGGGGTGAAGCGGAAGGACTCCTGCGCCTTCGCGTCCTCGTAGTTCCGCACGGGCTTGTCCGTGAAGAAGACGGAGAACATGTTGGAGGCGTTCTGCACGACGTGCGCGACGCCTTCCTTGGTGAGCGCCTCGCCGACGAGGCCGCGCAGCTGCTCGCTCACCGCGTCGACCTTCGCGTACGCGGCGTCGTCGAGGAGGCGCAGCTGGGCGAGGCCCGCGGCGGTGGCGATCGGGTTCCCGGACAGGGTGCCCGCTTGGTAGACGGGGCCGACCGGGGCGAGGTGCGCCATGACGTCGGCGCGCCCGCCGAAGGCCGCGGCCGGGAAGCCGCCGCCCATGACCTTGCCGAACGTCATCAGGTCGGGCACGACGCCGTCGACGCCGAACCAGCCGGCCCTCGACGTACGGAAGCCGGTCATGACCTCGTCGGAGATGTACAGCGCGCCGTTCTCCTGGCAGACCGCCTTCAGCCCGGCGTTGAAGCCGTCCAGCGGCGGGACGATGCCCATGTTGCCGGGCGAGGCCTCGGTGATGACGCAGGCGATCTGGCCGGGGTGCGCGGCGAACGCGGCGCGGACGGCCTCGATGTCGTTGTACGGCAGGACGATCGTGTCGCCGGCCTGGGCGCCGGTGACGCCCGGGGTGTCCGGCAGGCCCAGCGTGGCGACGCCGGAGCCGGCCGCGGCGAGCAGCGCGTCGACGTGCCCGTGGTAGCACCCCGCGAACTTGATGACCTTGGCGCGGCCGGTGAAGCCGCGGGCGAGCCGGATCGCCGACATGGTGGCTTCCGTGCCGGAGGACACCAGCCGGACCTGCTCGACCGGGGCGATCCGGTCGACGATCTCCTCCGCGAGGGCGACCTCGCCCTCGCCCGGTGTGCCGAAGGAGGTGCCGCGCGCGACGGCCTCCTGGACGGCCGCGATGACCTCGGGGTGGGAGTGGCCGAGGATCATCGGCCCCCACGAGCACACGAGGTCCACGTACTCGCGTCCGTCGGCGTCCGTGAGGTACGGGCCGGTGCCGGACACCATGAAACGGGGTGAACCGCCCACGGCGCGGAACGCGCGCACCGGGGAGTTCACGCCACCGGGCGTGACCTGCGACGCACGGTCGAAGAGCCCCTGCGAAACGGGTGCCTCATAGGGATAGGGGGTGTTGTTCGCCTCTGCCATGCCTCTCAGCGTACGGCCCGTCTCCTCGGCCCCCTCCGCGCGGACCCGCCGCCCCCTAGACTCTGGCTGTCGGGACGAGTGTCGGGGGCGCGGTACGGAATCCGTGCGGGCGGGGGCCAACCTCTCGCGCAGTTGTTCACCGAGACGTTTCGGCGGGTGACCGTGGGGGAGGTCACTGACACGATGATCGGGTTGCGCGTCGGCGGTCGTGCGGCCTAGAAAAGGGCGTTGCGCCCTGAGAACAGCAGTCGGGTGGAGATATGCATCGCGGTGGCGGCGGACTGGGCGAGGGGACCGACGACCTGGGCCCCCGGCGTGCCCGGCGGGGTAAGCACCGACGCGAGGGCCACGAGGACACAGCAGCCCGCATCCAGCGGACTACGGACGGCACAGGCAGCGGGGACAGCGGGAATGGTGGCCGGGTGGGGGTGACGTACAAATACTTCGGCGCGCCCGACGGCGCCACGGCGGCCCGCGTCCCGATCTCCATGCGCCCCGAGGAGCTCGGCGGGGACGAGCTGGGCATGGGCGGCATGTTCACCAAGATCAAGCCGGAGACGATGGCCGCGATGGTCCTCACCGGCATCGAGGGCATACCCCTGCACAAGGTGCCCCCGCTGGAACTGGTCGTCCTGCACCCCGACTACGCCGTCGTGAAGCTGCCGATGACCGTCGTCGACCCGCTGCGCGGGGTGGGCGAGGAGTCCGTCGGCGCCGCGGCGTTCATCTGGTCCACGGTCCCCGACCGCGGCGGCCCGCGCGACGCGTTCAACGTGTACCAACTCCTGCACGAATGGCAGGACTTCAGCCACCGTCTGCACGACGCGGGACATCAGGCGTACTGCCTCGTCTGGCCGTGAGGCGCCTGCGGACCCGCTGCGCACGGCGGCGGGGGCGCGGACGGACGCCCGGAGAAACGCCCGGGGATCATCCCGGTCGGCGGGCGATCAGAAAGTGAACCCCTGGGACAGCAGCGGCAGATGGCGGTCGTAGAGCGCCATAGGGTCCTCCTTCCCGTCGCCCTCCACCCAGTGCCGCATCACTCGCGGACTTCCCGCGCGGCAGGAACAGTGCCGCCGCGACGGCCGCGAGCAGGGCGAGGATTCCGCATCCGGCGAGGACCAGGTCCGTGCCGTGGACGAACGCGGCGTGCGCGGCGGCGGCGAGGTCGGGCAGGTGCAGCTCGGCGGCGACGGCGTCCGCGCCGTTCACCGAGTCGCGGGCGGCCCGCTGCCGCTTTCCCGCCCCGGAAACCCGGCCGCCCACCGGCCGTCACCTGCCGCCGCGCCCCGTACCGTCACCCCCCACTCCCCTGACCGTGAAGCCGATCACCGCTCCCCCGCCCGCCCGCCGCGCCGCGAACGGCACCCCGTCGTGCCCGGCCGCGACCTCCCGCACGATCGACAGGCCGAGCCCCGAGCCGGGCAGGCTGCGGGCGGACGGGGCGCGGTAGAAGCGGTCGAAGACGCGGTCCATGTCGCCCTCGTCGAGCCCGGGGCCGCGGTCCAGGACCTCGACGCGGACGCCGCCCGAGGAACGGGTGACCGCGATCTCGATCGGACCGGTGCCGCCCGCGTCGAACTTGGCGGCGTTGTCCACCAGGTTCGTCAGGGCCCGCTGGAGCTGGGCCGGGCGTCCCGCGATCGTCGTGTCCCCCTCGGCGCGCACCGTGATCGTCCGGCCCGTGCGGCGCCTGGCCAGTGTCGCGACGTCCTCGGCGGTCTGCGCGAGGGCCAGCGCGACGACCGGCTCGTCGTCCTCCTTGCCGGCCGCGAGGTCCACCAACTCGTTGACCAGGTCGGTCAGTTCACGGGACTCCTCGGCGAGGTCCGCGACCAGCTCCTCGCGGGCCGCGGGCGGCAGCTCCTCGATGCGGCGCAGCAGGGAGATGTTCGTGCGCAGCGAGGTGAGCGGCGTACGCAGCTCGTGGCCCGCGTCCTGCACCAGGCGCCGCTGGTCCTCCACGGAACGGGCGAGCCGCCCCAGCATCCGGTCGAAGGAACGCCCCAGGCTGCCCACCTCGTCGCGGCCCGCGACCGGCACCGCGACGTCGAGCCGCCCGGTGGACGCGACGACCTCGGCGCTCTGCGCGAGCCGGACCAGGCGGGAGGTGATCCGGCGCGCCAGCCACCAGCCGAAGAGGCCCGCCGCGACCACCACCGCGGCGGCGAACAGGACGGTCCGCTTCTGCAGTTCCCGCAGCAGGTCCTCGGTGTCGCTGAACTCCTGCGCGACCTGCACCGCGCCCCGCCCGTCGCCGAGCGCGACGGTCGCCGTCCGGTACGCGTCGTCGTCGATCTCCACGTCGTCGTCCTCGGCGGCCGTGCCCGCGGTGTCCGCGTCCGCGATCCCGCGGGCCGCGGCGGGGACCGGGAGTTTCGGGCCGCCCGCGTCGAGGACCGTGCCGCCGGGGCCGAGGACCTGGACGACGGTGCCGGCCGGGCGGGTCAGGTCCTCGCGCGGCCCGTCGTGGTCCCCGTCGCCGGAGGTGAAGTCGTCCGGGGCGAGCCTCTGCTGCCGCACCTGGCCGCGCAGGTCGTGGACCACCGCGTCGAAGACGGCCTGCTGGTCGACGCGGACCAGACGGGCCGCCGCGTCGTAGGAGAGGAAGCCGACCAGGGCGGTGACGCCCGCGGCCACCGCCGCGAAGGAGACGGCCAGCTTGGCGCGCAGGCTCCGGGGCGCCTGGGGCGTCATCCCTGCCTCAGGACGTAGCCCACGCCCCTGACGGTGTGGATCAGCGGGAGCCCCGCCGGCTCGTCCACCTTGCGGCGCAGGTAGCCGACGTACACCGCCAGGTTCTTCGAGCCGGGGCCGAAGTCGTAGCCCCAGATGCGGTCGTAGATCGTGGCGTGGTCGAGGACGATGCCGCAGTTGCGGGCCAGCAGTTCCAGCAGGTCGAACTCGGTGCGGGTCAGCTCCAGCTCACGGGCGCCGCGCCAGGCACGGCGGGCCTGCGGGTCGATGCACAGGTCGGCGGCGGTGATCCGGTTCCCGTCGGCGGACCCGGCCGCCGGCTCCGGGGGGACGGCGCGGCGCAGCAGGGCGCGCAGCCGCGCGAACACCTCCTCCACGTCGAACGGCTTGACCACGTAGTCGTCGGCGCCCGCGTCCAGGCCCGCGATCCGGTCCGGGGTCTCCACCAGGGCGGTCAGCATCAGGATCGGCGTGCGGTCGCCCTCGGCGCGCAGCACCCGGCACACCTGCAGGCCGTCGACGCCCGGCATCATCACGTCGAGGACGACGATGTCGGGCCTGCCGCGGTGGGCCGCGGCGAGCGCCTCCACCCCGTCGGCGACGGCCGTGACGGCGTACCCCTCCAGGGTCAGGGCGCGCGCCAGTGCGTTGCGGATCGCACGGTCGTCCTCGGCGAGCAGCACGGTGGGCACGGGGGCAGCAGGTTCCGACACGCTGCCCAGTGTGCCCCGCCCACCTGGGCGCATCCCCTGATCGGCCGTCGGCCAATGGGCTTCTTACCCGCCTCTCACCCGGTGCGGAACGGCGGCTTACCTGCCCCGAGCAGGCTGTGCCCGTACGTGAAGGGATGTGCGGGTCCGCGCCGGTCGCCCGCCGGGGAAGGCACTACCTATGAAGATCGTGTTCCTGCTGCACAACGCGTACGCCGTCGGCGGGACGGTGCGCACCACGCTCAACCTCGCCGCCGCGCTCGCGGAGCACGGCGGGGCCGCCGGACACACGGTGGAGATCGTGTCGATGTCCCGGCACCGCGAGACCCCGCGGTTCGCGCTCGACCCGCGGATCTCCCTCGTACCGCTGGTCGACACGCGGGCCGGCAGCGCCGACACCCGGCAGGACGCGTACGGGAAGCCGTCGCGGGACTTCCCGGCCGCCGAGAAGCGGTACAAGCAGTACACGCTCCTGCACGACCAGCGGGTGCGCGCGTACCTGGAGGAGCGCTGCGACGCGGACGTCGTCGTCGGCACCCGGCCCGGCATCAACGTCTATCTGGCGCTGTGGGGTCCTCGCGGCGCGCTGCGCGTCGGCCAGGAGCACCTGCGCCACGACGCGCACGGCAAGAAGCTGCTGACGGTCCTCGCGCAGCGCTACCGGGAGCTCGACGCCCTCGTGACGATGACGGAGGCGGACGCGGCGGTCTACCGGAAGCGGATGGCGCTGCCGGGCGTACGCGTGCTGGCCGTGCCGAACATCGTGCCCCCGGCCCCGGGCCCGCCCTCGGACGGCACCTCGAAGGTCATCGCGGCGGCGGGGCGGCTCGCTCCCGGCAAGCGCTACGACCTGCTCCTGGAGGCGTTCGCCGCGGTCGCCGCGAAGGAACCGGACTGGGAGCTGCGGATCTACGGCGGCGGCGCGCAGGAGCCGCGTCTGCGGGCGCTCGTGCGCGGGCTCGGGCTGACCGGCCGGGCCCGGCTCATGGGCACGGTCTCGCCGATCGAGCCGGAGTTCGCCAAGGCCTCGCTCGTGGTGAGCGCCTCGGACGCGGAGTCGTTCGGGATGACGCTGGTGGAGGCGATGCGCTGCGGGGTGCCGGTGATCAGCACCGACGCACCGCTCGGCCCCGCCGAGATCATCACGGACGGCGTCGACGGGCGGCTCGTCCCGGTCGGCGACGCCCGCGCGCTCGCCGAGGCGATGGTCGAGCTGATCGAGGACCCGGTGGCCCGCAAGGAGCTGGGCGCGGCGGCGCTCGCCTCGGCCCGGCGCTTCGACGCGGAGCCGATCGTGGCCCGCTACGACCGTCTGTTCGGGGAACTCCGGGTGACGCGCAGACGTCGTGCATGGCAACGGTTCCGCGCCCGGGTGACCAACTGGGCGCGCAGAAAGGCCCGTTCGGTGCGTCGACCGCGCCCGGGCGGCGGTCCAGGGGGGACACCGCATGACCGACGACACAGCCATGCCCCTACGCAGGGCGCCGCGCAGCCCGGACGTTCCTAGGCGGCGCGCGGTGCCCTCCCGTACGCCCGCGCCACCCGGGTCCTCCACGGCCCCCGGGCCCCGGTGGTGGCGGGCTCCCCTGGGCGGGGAGGCGGACCGACACAGTCGGCGGCGGTCCGCCTCCCTGCCCGCCCGGCACCCCGACGGCGGCCTCGCGCTCGTCGCCACCCTCTACTGCCTGACCCAACTCGCTCTGGTAGTCACCCAGTTGGGGCACGGTCTCGGCTGGGACGAGGCCGTGTACGTGTCCCAGTACGACCCCCGCAATCCGGCCGCGTTCTTCAGCGCACCCCGCTCGCGCGGCACGAGCCTGCTGACGGCTCCCCTCGTCGCGGCCACCGACTCCACCGTCGTCCTGCGGGGCGTCCTCGCCGTGCTGTCGTCGGCCGCGCTCTACGCCGCGTTCCGCGTGTGGCGCCCGCTGGTCGGCGCGCGCACGACGGCGTTCGCGGCACTGCTGTTCGCCGGGCTGTGGATCACGGTGCTGTCCGGTGCGATGGCGATGCCCAACCTGTGGGTGGCGTTCGGCGCGGTCGGCGCGGTCGGCTGGTTCCTGCGCGGCGGCACCTGGCAGCCGGCGCTGTGCGTCGCGGCGGTGGCCCTGTTCCGGGCGCCGGACGCCGCCTGGCTCGTCCTGCCCCTGGCCGTGACCGCCCTGGTCGTACGGGACAGGCGGCGCACCCTGCCCTATCTCGCGGCGGGCCTGGCCGCGGGCCTCGCCCAGTGGATCGCGGAGGCGTACGTCCGCTGGGGCGGGGTGCCCGAGCGGCTGCGCGTGTCCAGCGCCACCGAGGGCGACATGGGCCTGCACCTGAACCTCGGCACGGCCTGGCGCGCCGTCAACGGCCCGCTGCTGTGCCGCCCGTGCACGGCAGGCCATCCGGCCCACCCCGAACTCGCCCTGTGGTGGCTGGCGTTGCCCGTGCTGGTCGCGGCCGCGCTCTACGTCACCTTGCGCGAACGCCGCGTACGCCCCGTCGCCCCGACCGTCGTGCCGGTCGCCTGCGCCGCCGCGCTCGCCGTCCCGTACGTCCTGCTCATCGGCTACTCCGCGCCCCGCTTCCTGCTCCCGGCCTACGCGCTGCTGTCGCTGCCTGTCGCGGTGCTGCTGCGCCGGATGCGCCGCCCGCGCCGCCTGGCGATCGCCGCGGTCACGCTGATCGCCCTCCAGCTCGCCTCCCAGTACGTCGTGCTGCACCGCGAGGTGGCCTCGACGGCACGCACCGACGCCCGCTACGTCGCGGCGGCGCGCGGCCTGCACGCGATGGGCGTCACCCCGCCCTGCCTGGTCACGGGGCCGCGCGCGCTGCCCGTCGGCTACGCGGCGGGCTGCGCCTCGGCGCAGACCCAGGGCAACAACGCCTCCACGACCCGCAGCGATCTCCTGCGCCGTTCCGCACGCGTCCCCACGGCCGTCCTCACCGAGGCGGGCAAGCGACCCCCGAAGTACGCGCGCGGCTGGACCCCCTACGAACTGCCGCACACCGACGGCTGGACGGCATGGAAGGCGCCGGCGCCGTACCGGTTGCAGCTGCTGAATCCTTAAGGGGCGGCGCAGGACCCCGGCCCTAGTCGACCCGCAGCGCGGCGAGCCGCTGTGCGAACGGGACGACGTCGGCCCCGTACTCGCCCGCCGGGTCCACCGTCGTGATCGCGCCGTGCAGGGACCGGGGCGCGATCGCCGCGCTCGTGTCGACGTCGGGAGTCCGCGCCGACGGCGCCATGAACCGCGCCAGCTCCCCGCCCGCACGGGCGATGCGGGAGGCGAGCCCCTCCTCGCCCCAGTCCTCCGAGGCCGCGTACACGGCGGTCGGCAGGACGAGGGCGCGCAGGTAGGTGAAGAGCGGGCGCAGGGCGTGCTCGGTCACCAGGGAGTGCCGGGCGGTGCCGCCGGTCGCGCCGACGAGCACGGGCTTGCCGGTCAGCGCGTCCTTGTCGATGACGTCGAAGAACGACTTGAACAGTCCGCTGTACGAGGCCGCGAACACCGGCGTCACGGCGATCAGGCCGTCCGCCGCGGCCACCGCGTCGAGCGCGGCGGCGAGCCGGGCGGGCGGGAACCCGGTGACGAAGTGCTGGGCGATCTCGGTCGCCAGGTCCCGCAGTTCGACGACCTCGACCTCGGCCTCGACGTGCGCGACCGTCGCGGCCGTCAGCCGGTCCGCGAGCAGCCGGGTCGACGACGGGACGCTCAGCCCCGCCGACACGACGACGAGCCTCACTTCGCGCTCCCTTCCACAGAAGCCGACTCGGCGGCGACGCGGGACGCGTGCGTGGGCGCGTCCGGCACCCCCGCGGCCCGCTTGTTCGCGAACTCCTTGCGCAGCACCGGCACGACCTCCTCGCCGAGCAGGTCGAGCTGCTCCAGGACCGTCTTGAGCGGCAGGCCCGCGTGGTCCATCAGGAACAACTGCCGCTGGTAGTCGCCGACGTAGTCCCGGAAGGACAGGGTCCGCTCGATGACCTCCTGCGGCGAGCCGACGGTCAGCGGCGTCTGGGAGGTGAACTCCTCCAGGGACGGGCCGTGGCCGTACACCGGCGCGTTGTCGAAGTACGGGCGGAACTCGCGCACCGCGTCCTGGGAGTTGCGGCGCATGAAGACCTGGCCGCCGAGGCCGACGATCGCCTGCTCGGGGGTGCCGTGCCCGTAGTGGGCGTAGCGCTGCCGGTAGAGGTTCACCATCTGCTTGGTGTGCGAGGCGGGCCAGAAGATGTGGTTGTGGAAGAAGCCGTCGCCGTAGTACGCGGCCTGCTCGGCGATCTCCGGCGAGCGGATCGAGCCGTGCCAGACGAAGGGCGCGACGCCGTCCAGCGGACGCGGGGTCGAGGTGAACGACTGGAGCGGCGTGCGGAACTTGCCCTTCCACGTCACCACGTCCTCGTCCCACAGGCGGCGCAGCAGCGCGTAGTTCTCGATGGCGAGGTCGATGCCGTCCCGGATGTCCTTGCCGAACCAGGGGTAGACCGGGCCGGTGTTGCCGCGGCCCATCATCAGGTCGACGCGGCCGTCGGCGACGTGCTGGAGCATCGCGAAGTCCTCGGCGATCTTCACCGGGTCGTTCGTGGTGATCAGCGTCGTGGAGGTGGACAGGGTCAGCTTCTCGGTGCGGGCGGCGAGGTAGCCGAGCATCGTCGTCGGCGAGGACGGCACGAACGGCGGGTTGTGGTGCTCGCCGGTCGCGAAGACGTCGAGCCCGACCTCCTCGGCCTTCTGCGCGATGGCGAGCATCGCCTTGATGCGCTCGTGCTCGCTGGGCGCGCGTCCGGTCGTCGGGTCGACCGTGACGTCACCGACGGTGAAGATCCCGAACTGCATGCGACTCACTCTCCGAGGTTGTTGATGCTTCAACTATACCCGGGGAACGGAGAGCCACGGCAAGGTATTCCTGACCCCGCACGCCCGGCGCGAACCCGCTCACCGCGTCCGCGAGCGCCCCCACGACCTCCCGGGCCACCTCGTACGACTGCCCACCCGCCCCGCCCCCCTTGAACAGACGCGGCGCTGTCAGTGCCCCGCCGTACGATCCGCTTATGGCCCAGGAGCGCGACACCCGCGGGATCGTCGACCCGGCCGCGCTGCTCACGCGCGTGCGGTTCCGCCGGCACGAACCCGCCGAGGCACTGCGCCCGTACGTCGAGAACTACTGGTTCATCGACTGGGACCTGCCCGCGCCCTACGCCTCGCACGTCCTCCCGCACCCCTGCCTGCACCTCACGTTCCAGTGGGACAGCGAGGACGGCTCCGAAGGCCCGCCCTACGGAGAGCTCACCGGCGTCTGCGCGCCCGGCCTCTACACGCGCAAGATCGGCGGCCTGGGCCGGGTGTGCGGGGCCAAGTTCCGGCCCGGGGCGTTCCGGCCGCTCGTGCCGGACGTGCCGGTCGCCGACTGGACCGGCCGCGTCCTGCCCTACCAGGACGTGTTCCCCCGCACCGACGAGAGGGCCGTCGTCGGCCCGGACCTCGACGACCGCGACCGGATCGCCGCCCTCGACGCCTACCTGCTGCCGCTCCTGCCCGCCCGGCCCGACCCCCAGGCCGAACTCGCGCGCGGCCTCGTCGCCCGGATCCGCGCCGAGCGCGGGATGCGCCGCGTCGCCGACCTCGCACGGGACGAGGGGATGTCGGTGCGCTCGCTGCAGCGCCTGTTCGCCGCGTACGTCGGCGTCAGCCCCAAGTGGTGCATCCTGCGCTACCGCATCCACGAGGCCGTCGAAGCGGCCGGCTCCGCGGCCGCCCCGGACTGGGCCGCCCTCGCCGCCGACCTCGGCTACGCGGACCAGGCCCACCTCGTACGCGACTTCACCGCGACGGTGGGCGTGCCGCCGACCGCCTACCCGACGCCCTGAACCGGCCCGTCCTGCCCGACCGGCCCGACCGGCCTAACCGGCGTGGCTCATCGCGTAGATCATCACGAACGCGACGATGTGGATCCCGAAGAGGAAGTAGCCCAGGTACCACCACATGTACCGCTCGCCCTTCTTCTCCTGGGCGAGCCGCCGCTCGTCGTACTCCCGCTGCAGCACGTCCAGCGGATCCTCGGCCGACGGCTCAGCCATCCGGCCGCTCCGCCGCGTGCCGCTCGCGCGCCACCGCCAGCGCCCGGTCGAAGTCGCGCTGCGTGTCGTCGCACCAGTGCAGCAGGTCGGCGAGCACCCGCTGCAGCGTCTCGCTCGGGGAGGACCGCCAGCCCTCCGCGGACAGCGTGTACTCCTGGATCGCGGCGTGGGCCCGCCGCACCGCCTCGTCGTGGGGCGCGCCGTCACTGCTCACGGTGGACCTTCGTGTTCGAGGCCTGGGCGCGCGGGCGCACCACCAGCAGGTCGATGTTCACGTGCGGCGGCCGGGTCACCGCCCAGCTGATCGTGTCCGCGACGTCGTCCGCCGTCAGCGGCTCGGCGACACCCGCGTACACCTTCGCCGCCTTCTCCTCGTCCCCGCCGAACCGGGTCAGCGCGAACTCCTCCGTCTTCACCATGCCGGGCGCCACCTCGACGACCCGGACCGGAGTGCCGACGATCTCCAGGCGCAGCGTCTCCGCGAGGACGTGCTCGGCGTGCTTGGCCGCCACGTAACCGCCGCCGCCCTCGTACGTCGCGAACCCCGCGGTCGAGGACAGCACGACGACCGTGCCGTCGCCGGACGCGGTCAGCGCGGGGAGCAGGGCCTGCGTGACGTTCAGCGTGCCGATGACGTTCGTCTCGTACATCTGGCGCCACTGCTCCGGATCGGCGGAGGCCACCGGGTCCGCGCCGAGCGCACCGCCCGCGTTGTTCACCAGCACCCCGACCGTCTTGAAAGCGGTCGCGAACTCGTCGACCGCGGCCCGGTCCGTGATGTCCAGGGCGTACGCCGCGGCCTGGTGCCCGGCCGCGTTGATCTCCTCCGCGAGCGCCTCGATGCGGTCCTTGCGGCGGGCCGTCAGCACCACCCGGTAACCGGCGGCGGCCAGCTGCCGCGCCGTCGCGGCGCCGATTCCACTGCTCGCGCCCGTGATGACGGCGATGCGGGATGCGGCTGCGGGGGCCATGGGCTGCTCCTCGTACGTGTGGTCGCTTGCGGCCAAGGATAGGTCGCCGCCTCAGTCACCCCGCGGCGCGTACATGATCACGGCCATGCCGGCCAGGCAGACCAGCGCGCCGACCACGTCCCAGCGGGTCGGCCGGTAGCCGTCCGCGACCACGCCCCACGCCAGCGACCCGGCCACGAACACCCCGCCGTACGCCGCCAGGATCCGCCCGAACTCGGCATCCGGCTGCAGCGTCGCCACGAACCCGTACAGCCCGAGGGCGATCACCCCGGCACCGATCCACACCCACCCGCGGTGCTCCCGCACCCCCTGCCAGACCAGCCAGGCACCGCCGATCTCGAACAGGGCGGCCAGCACGAACAAGGACACGGAACGGGCGACGAGCATGCGCCACAGGGTGCCACGCGGGCCCCGGACGGTGTCGCAGGTCCCGGCGCGTGGAACAGATCCGGCGCTCACCCATGCCCGCAGGAGGTCCCGATGCAGCTCGCCCTCGCCCCCACCGCCCTCGCCCTGGCCACCGCGCTCACGGCGCCCGGCGCGCTCGCCGGCGACACCGCCCCCGAGGCCGACCTCGCCCACCACGGCCGCATCACCATGACCGCCGACCGGGTCACCGTCGCCCTCACCCCGCAGAACCACGGCCCCTCCGACGTGCCCGACGCCACCGTCCGCCTCACCTGGTCCGCCCCGCTGGCCGACGCCCAGACCCTGCCCGCGGCCTGCCTGCGCACCGGCCCGCGCACCGTCGGCTGCCGCACCGGCGCCCTGCCCGCCGACACCTACGGCACGCCGTTCACCGTCCGGGTCCGCCTCGCCGCCGCGGCCACCGAGGTCACCGTCCGGATCGCGACCGCGTTCGGCGGCGGCTCCGTCGACCACAACCCGGACAACGACCGCCACGAGGTGCTGGTCCTCGACACCGGGGACACCTACTACTTCTGAGGGGCAGGAGGCCCCGGGGCTGTCGCGCGAGCGGCTACCGGCGGCGCGCGAGCAGAAGGCCACCGAGCCTGCTCTCGGCCGAGGTCAGAGTCCGGTGGTCCTCGGCGTCGAACCCGGCCTCGTCGAGCCAGGCGGTCAGCCGGCTGTGCCGGCGCCGGTGGACGTGGACGTTCATGGGGTGACCGCCGTACCCCTGCGTCTTCAGCTGCGACTCGTCACCGACGTGGAAGGCGAGCAGCAGCGGCGCACCGGGCCGCAGCACGCGCCGGAACTGCCCGAGGACCGCGCCGACCTCCCCGTCGGGCACGTGAATGAGGGAGTACCAGGCGACCAGCCCGGCCGTCGTGCCGTCCGCGAGGTCGAGCTCCGTCATGGAACCGACCTCGAACCGCAGCCCCGGATGCTCCCGCCGGGCCACCTCGACCATCCCGGGCGACAGGTCGATCCCGAACGCGTCCACGCCCGACCGGCGCAGATGGGCCGTGATCCGCCCAGGACCGCACCCCACGTCCGCGACCGGCCCGCCACCGGCGGCGCGCACCCGCTCGGCGAACATCGCGAGGACCGCCCGCTCCTCGGGCGTCTCGTCCAACAGGTGACGCGTCTGGTCCGCATAGCTCGCGGCCACGGTGTCGTAGGAGATGCGCGTATCGGCCAGCCAGCGGTCGGTGCTCGGTCCGGTGTCCACGGGGCGCAGGCTACGCGACGCACGACGAAGGGCCCGAGCCGGCAACGGCTCGGGCCCTTGCGGGAGTTCAGCCCTTCACGCAGACGACCTGCTTGAGCTTCGCCACGACTTCCACCAGGTCACGCTGCTGGTCGATGACCTGCTCGATCGGCTTGTACGCACCCGGGATCTCGTCCACGACGCCGGAGTCCTTACGGCACTCCACGCCCCGCGTCTGCTCCTCCAGGTCCCGCGTCGAGAAGCGCTTCTTCGCCGCGTTGCGGCTCATCTTGCGGCCCGCGCCGTGCGACGCGGAGTTGAAGGACGCCGCGTTGCCGAGGCCCTTCACGATGTACGAACCCGTGCCCATGGAGCCCGGGATGATCCCGTACTCGCCCGAGCCCGCGCGGATCGCTCCCTTGCGGGTGACCAACAGGTCCATGCCGTCGTAGCGCTCTTCGCTCACGTAGTTGTGGTGAGCGGAGATCTCCGGCTCGAAGACCGGCTTCGCCTTCTTGAACTCCTTGCGGATCACGTCCTTGAAGAGCGCCATCATGATCGAGCGGTTGTACTTCGCGTACTCCTGCGCCCAGAACAGGTCGTTGCGGTACGCCGCCATCTGCGGGGTCTGCGAGATGAAGACGGCGAGGTCGCGGTCGACGAGGTTCTGGTTGTGCGGGAGCTTCTGGGCGACGCCGATGTGGTGGTCGGCCAGTTCCTTGCCGATGTTGCGGGAACCGGAGTGCAGCATCAGCCAGACCGAACCTGCCTCGTCGAGACAGAATTCAATGAAGTGATTTCCGCTGCCGAGCGTTCCTATCTGCTTTGTGGCGCGTCCCTGACGGAATTTGACCGATTCGGCAACCCCGTCGAACCGCCCCCAGAAGTCCTCCCACCCCGCGGTCCCGAACCCGTGCAGCCGCCCCGGGTCGACGGGGTCCTCATGCATCCCCCGGCCCACCGGAATCGCCTGCTCGATCTTCGACCGCAGCCGGGACAGGTCCCCGGGCAGGTCGTTGGCGGTCAGTGACGTCTTCACCGCGCTCATCCCGCAGCCGATGTCGACCCCGACCGCCGCCGGGCACACCGCTCCCTGCATCGCGATGACCGAGCCGACCGTCGCGCCCTTGCCGTAGTGGACGTCGGGCATGACGGCGAGGCCCTTGATCCAGGGGAGGGTCGCGACGTTGCGGAGCTGCTGCATCGCGGCGTCCTCGACGGATGCCGGGTCCGCCCACATGCGGATCGGGACCTTCGCCCCTGATACCTCTACGTACGACATGAAATCCCCCGTAAGCGGGCCTGCTTGACCCTTCTCGGATATAGGTCGGGAAACGCAAATACTGGCGCCAAGATCCATGAATCGGATGCCGGACCGGCGTCCACAGCGGTGCGTGCGATAGACATTGTCGTCACTGGTGGCCCTGTCGCGGCAACCGATTAACCAGGCGCAACCCGCCGAGAGGAGCCCTTACGGTGCAGCGGAAGTCGTACGCGTACGTGCCGGGCGTCGCCGTGCTCCTGGCGGCCCTGCTCACCGGCTGCACCGGGAGTTCCGACGACGGCGGCGCCACCGACGACGCGAAGCCCGGCGAGGTGAGCTCCTCGGCGTCGGCGGCGAAGCCCGGCCGGTACCGGACGCTGCCGGAGCCGTGCAGCCAGCCCGACAAGGGGACGCTGGACACGATGCTCCCGGGCATCCAGGACGTGCCGGACGAGGAGCAGCGGGAGAAGGCGTACGAGGGGACGGCGACGGTCACGTACGACACGGACCGCCGGTCGGGCTGCCGGTGGAAGGACGATTCGCCGCAGGACGGTACGCACCGGCTGATGCTGGACTTCGAGCGGGTGGTGTCGTACGACGCGTCGGTGAGCGACGACTCGCAGGCCGAGGACGTGTACGCGGCGAAGGCGCTGAAGGCGGACCTCCCGGCGCCGTCGTCGACGGAGGCGGGCTCGGACGCGAGCTCGGGCTCGGATGCGGACTCGGGCTCGGGCTCGGGCTCGGGCTCGGGCTCGGATGCGGAGTCCTCGTCGCAGGGGCAGTCGCAGAGCCCGGACGGGTCGGGCAGCCCCTCGCCGTCGTCCTCGCAGTCCGCGGCCGAGCTGCAGCCGCGGCGGCTCGACGATCTCGGTGACGAGGCCTTCGTCGACGACGAGCTGTCGGGGCCGACGGCGTCCCGGAGCCGGACGGTGACTGTGGTGTTCCGCACGTCCAACGCGCTCGTGACCGTCCAGTACGTGGCGCAGTCGACGACGCCGGGC
Organism: Streptomyces sp. SID14478; assembly: GCF_010548525.1. Lineage (GTDB taxonomy): Bacteria > Actinomycetota > Actinomycetes > Streptomycetales > Streptomycetaceae > Streptomyces. The sequence continues at coordinate 4,503 of NZ_JAAGMG010000143.1, read as the reverse complement.
CAGGCGCCCGACAGCAAGGAAATGCAGGACACAGCACGTGAACTGGCCCGGACGCTGGTCGGGAAGTTCAGCGAATAGGCGGTGGGTGGAGGCCGGTCGGGGGCCGTTGCCGGTGCGGGGAAGTCGAGGCGTGCGGGTCGGCTTCGGCGTACGGTGGCCCACCGGACCGGGTTCGTGAAGGTCGTTCGATCATCGCGTGTCCGGGCCGTGCCCCTGTCAGCGTCCTAGTGAAGGAACCATGCAGCGTCCGACCAAGCGACTCACCCGCACTCTCGTCTGCGCAGCCGCCGTGCCGGCGGTTCTCGCCGTGGCCGGCTGTTCCTCCGACTCGGGGTCCGGCTCCGCCGACGGGGCGAAGCAGGGATCGGAGTCGAAGGCGCCCTCCTCGACCGCCGGTGGCGCGGCGAAGAAGGTGACCCCGGCGACGTACAAGGAGCTGCCGCAGGCGTGCTCGGCGGTCTCGAAGAAGACGCTGGGTGACCTGGTCCCGAAGGGCGACAGCAAGGCGGGGGCGTCGGACGACGAGTCGACGCGGGCGAGCTGCTCCTGGTCGAGCCTGGACAACAACGGTGTCAAGGGTTCCCAGTTCCGCTGGCTGAATGTCTCGATGGTCCGTTTCGACTCGGATGTGAACCGGGGCAGCGGCGACAAGCTGGCGTCGGCGTACTACGCGAAGCAGGTCAAGGACGCGCAGGCGACGGAGGGCGCGAAGGGCGTCAAGACGTCTCCGGTGTCGGGTACGGGTGACGAGGCGACGCTGGTGCGCTTCGACAACACGTACAAGGAGAAGAAGAAGGACGTCACGTCCAAGCAGCAGACGGTCGTCTCGCGCGTGGACAACGTGGTGGTGACGGTCAACTACAACGGTTCGGGTCTCGCGGGCGAGAAGACGCCGGACGCGGACGACCTGTCGAAGGACGCGGAGAAGGCGGCGAAGGAGGCGGTGGCCTCGGTCTCGCACGCGGGCTCGGGCTCCTCGCAGAGCGGCTCTCCGTCGGCGTCCGCGTCGAAGTCCTCGTCGGCGAAGCCTTCCGCCTCGGCCTCCAAGAAGGCCGACGACAAGGCCGACGACAAGGGTGCCGGCAAGAGCGACGCGAAGGACGATCCGAAGGACAAGTAGCCGCTGTTTCCCCGCGGTTTGAGGAGCCCGGCCCCTTTTGGGTGCCGGGCTCCCCGCGTACCGGTCCACGGCCCTGCGCACGCATGTGCCAGTCTGTTGGCGCAACATGCCGAACTGGGAGGGGAACTGGAGTGGCCGCGCCACTGAAGCTGACACGGACGCACCGGACACTCGTGGGGGTGGTCGTCGCCGGGGCGGTGGTCATCGCCGGCATCGGCTTCGCCGGTTCGTACGCGGCCGTGCGCGAGTTGGCCCTGGAGAAGGGCTTCGGAAATTTCTCGTACGTCTTCCCGATCGGCATCGACGCGGGCATCTGTGTGCTGCTCGCGCTGGACCTGCTGCTGACGTGGATCCGCATCCCGTTCCCGCTGCTGCGTCAGACGGCGTGGCTGCTGACGGCGGCGACGATCGCGTTCAACGGCGCGGCCGCGTGGCCGGACCCGCTGGGCACCGGCATGCACGCCGTGATCCCGATCCTGTTCGTGGTCGCCGTCGAGGCGGCGCGGCACGCGATCGGGCGGATCGCGGACATCACCGCGGACAAGCACATGGAGGGCGTGCGCATCACGCGCTGGCTGCTCTCGCCGCTGCCCACGTTCCTGCTGTGGCGGCGCATGAAGCTGTGGGAGCTGCGGTCGTACGACGCGGTGATCAAGCTGGAGCAGGAGCGGCTGGTGTACCAGGCGCGGCTGCGTTCCCGGTTCGGGCGTGCCTGGCGGCGCAAGGCGCCGGTGGAGTCGCTGATGCCGCTGCGGCTGGCGCGCTACGGGGTGCCGTTGGCGCAGACCGCGCCGGAGGGTCTCGCGGCGGCCGGCATCGAGCCGCAGTTGCTGCCGGCGCCCAAGCCGGTGGCACAGCAGCAGACTCAGCCGCAGCCGCAGCCGCAGGCGCAGGCGCCCGAGCTGGAGGCGACGCCCGTGGAGGCCGCTGCCGAGGCGCAGAGCCAGTGGTTCGCGACGCCGCCGCAGGCGCAGCAGTACCAGGGCGACTACGACCCGAACTTCGTGCCGCCCACGTTCGTCCCCGAGCAGGAGCACCAGGGCTGGTACGAGGAACAGCCGCAGCAGATCCCGGTGCCGCGCCCGCGCGCGGCCGAGCCCGCGCCGGAGTTCGTGGAGCCCGGGTTCGCGGAGCCGGAGTTCGTGGAGCCCGAGTTCCCCGTGCCGAACGGCGCCGGCGGGACGCGTCCGCTGGGTGAGGGCACCCAGGAGGCGCAGGCCCCGGCGCCCACCGAGGAGGACCTGTACCGGGTCTACCGTCAGGCGATAGACGGCGAGATGCCGACGCCGGGGCGGTTCGCCGCGGACGTCGAGGCCTCGTTCGGCATCCGTCTCGAACCGCGTGACGTGAACCGGTTCGCGGACCAGTTCTCGGCGCGCTACAACGCGGAGCTGATGGAGGACCACATCGCCTGAGGGCGGAAGAGCGCGAAGAGAAGGGGCGGCACCGGAGGATCGATCCTCCGGTGCCGCCCCTTCTCTTCGGCGTTACGCGCCGAGCAGCTTGCGGACGCGGTCGGCGCCGACCGCGAGCAGCAGCGTGGGCAGGCGCGGGCCGGTGTCGCGGCCGACCAGCAGGTCGTAGAGCAGCGCGAAGAACGTGCGCTGGGCGGTCTTGATCTCCGGCGGGAGCTCCTTGGGCCCGGCGTCGGCCGGGTATCCGGCCTGGACCTTCGGAACGCCGTAGACGAGGTGCGTCAGGCCGTCCAGCGACCAGTGCTCGTCCAGGCCCTCCAGGAGGAGGCGCAGGGAGTCGCGCGACGCGTCGTCGAGGGCGGCCAGGGCCTGCGCGTCCGGCTCGGTGCGCACGATCGTGCGGGACTCGGCGGGTACGTACTTGGTGATCCAGGCCTCGGCCTTGTCGAGCCGGGGCCGCACGGGCGCCAGGTCCGTGACGGGGTTCTCCGGGTCGAGCTCGGACAGGATGCGCAGGGTCTGCTCGGTGTCGCCGGCGGTGACGTCGGCGACGGAGGCCAGTGTGCGGTACGGCAACGGGCGCTCGGTGCGCGGCAGTTCACCGGCGGCGGTGCCGACCGCGCGGCTGTACGCTGCCGCGTCGGCGGGCAGCACGGAGCCTTCGGCCACCTTGGCGCTGAGCTTGTCCCACTCGTCGTAGAGCCGCTGGATCTCCTGGTCGAAGGCGATCTTGAACGACTGGTTGGGGCGGCGGCGGGCGTAGAGCCAGCGCAGGATCTGCGGCTCCATGATCTGCAGCGCGTCCGAGGGGGTGGGGACGCCGCCCTTGGACGACGACATCTTCGCCATGCCGGAGATGCCCACAAAGGCGTACATCGGGCCGATCGGCTGCTTCCCGCCGAAGATGCCGACGATCTGGCCGCCGACCTGGAACGACGAACCGGGCGACGAGTGGTCCACGCCGGACGGCTCGAAGACGACGCCCTCGTACGCCCAGCGCATCGGCCAGTCGACCTTCCAGACCAGCTTGCCGCGGTTGAACTCCGACAGCCGGACGGTCTCGGTGAAGCCGTCGAGGGTGCAGGTGTAGGACAGCTCCGTCGTCCCGTCGTCGTACGACGTGACGGTGGTGAGGTCCTTGCCGCACTCGCCGCAGAACGGCTTGTAGGGGTAGTAGCCCCCCGCGCCGCCGCTGCCGTCGTCCTCGTCGGCGGCGCCGGAGCCCTCGGCGGCCTCCAGCTCGGCCTCGTCGAGCGGCTTCTGCTGCTGCTTCTTCGGCGGGGCCTTCTTCGTCCGGTACTGGTCGAGGATGGCGTCGATGTCGCCGCGGTGCTTCATCGCGTGCAGGATCTGCTCGCGGTACGTGCCCGACGTGTACTGCGCGGTCTGGCTGATGCCGTCGAACTCGACGCCCATCTCGCCGAGCGCCTCGGTCATGGCGGCCTTGAAGTGCTCCGCCCAGTTCGGGTACGCGGAGCCCGCGGGGGCCGGGACCGACGTCAGGGGCTTGCCGATGTGGTCGGCCCAGGAGGCGTCGGTGCCGGGCACGCCGTTCGGGACCTTGCGGTAGCGGTCGAAGTCGTCCCAGGAGATCAGGTGCCGGACCGTGTAGCCGCGGCGGCGGATCTCGTCGGCAACCAGGTGCGGGGTCATGACCTCGCGGAGGTTGCCGAGGTGGATCGGGCCTGACGGGGACAGGCCGGAGGCGACGACGACCGGTTTGCCCGGGGCACGACGCTCGGACTCGGCGATGACATCGTCCGCGTAACGGGAGACCCAGTCCGCGTTCTCGGTGGGCTCCGTTCCAGTGCTCTGGGCTGCCACGATCGGTGGGCCTTTCGGTTCGGTCTTCGGGGGCGCGGGTGCTGTCCGCGCTCCGGCCATTGTCCCAGGCGGGCGGGGCTGAGCGAAAACGCCTTATCAAGGGGCGGGCCGGGGGCCGTGCGCGACTGCCGCGCCCTCGGCGCG
>NZ_JAAGMG010001467.1 GCF_010548525.1 Streptomyces sp. SID14478 | reverse complement strand
TGCGCCGGGTCGGCCCCTGCTGCCGCGTCCTGCCGCCCGGCCGTCGCCCCGTCCTCGCTCTCGACGGAGGCGGGTGGCCGGGCGCCGGTATCCGCGGTCGGCGGCGCGTGCCCCGGGCGCCGTGACCACCACCCGGGGAACCCGGCGGTGGCGCGCTCCACCAGAATCCGGCACCAGTGAGGGACGGGACGGCGGTTCTTCTCGTGCGATGTCACTTGCTTCTTCACTCGCGTCACATCAGACATGTCTGGACTCATGCATCCACTGTGAAGGAAGCGTGTTGCGTGATCACGAACGCTCTGTGACCGATGGGTAAAGAGGGTATTTGTCTCTTTTCCTGGTCGCCGTGGGATGCCGGGCGGCTACTGGCCCACGCGGCCCGGCTGCAGCGTCCGGGCGAACAGCACGTCGCCGCCCTCCTGCCGCAGCCGCACCGTCAGCTCGCCGCTGTGCCCGTCGATCTCGACCTCGCCGAAGTACGGCGGGGTCTCCGCCGGCGAGGTGTTCGCCCGCGTCGGCGCCTTGAGGAACACCTGCCGCGGGCCGAACGTCCCGTCGAGCTTCGCCGCCTGGAAGCCGCCCGCGGCCAGCGGGCCCGACACGAACTCCCAGAACGGCGCGAAGTCCTGGAACGCGGCGCCCGACGGCTCGTAGTGCTGGGCGGAGGTGTAGTGCACGTCGGCCGTGAGCCACAGGGTGCCCGTGATCTTCTGGTGCTTGATGTGCCGCAGCAGCTCCGCGATCTGCAGCTCCCGGCCGAGCGGCGCGCCCGGGTCGCCCTGCGCCACCGCCTCGAAGTCGACCGCGCCGTCGCTCACCACGAGCCCCAGCGGCATGTCCGAGGCGATCACCTTCCAGGTCGCCCGGGAGCGCGACAACTCCCGCTTCAGCCAGGAGAGTTGCTCGGCACCGAGGATCCCGGTCGTGTCGTCCGCCTGCCTGCCGGGCGAGTTCGCGTTGCGATACGTGCGCATGTCCAGGACGAACACGTCCAGCAGCGGGCCCTGTCGCAGCACCCGGTACACCCGCCCGCCGGCCCTCGACGAGGCCCCGCTCGCCGCCCCTTCCGGTCGTACGTCGCCCGGCGGCAGCGTCGAGACCGGGAAGTACTCGCTGAACGCGCGCAGCGACCGGGCCGCCAGCACGTCCGTGCTCTTCTCGGTGTAGCGGTCGTCGTCCAGGATCTGCCCCGGGTACCAGTTGTTGTGCACCTCGTGGTCGTCCCACTGCGTGATGGTGGGGACCTGGGCGTTGAACCGACGCGTGTGCTCGTCCAGCAGGTTGTAGCGGAACGCGCCGCGGAACTCCGCGAGCGTCTCGGCGACCTTGGACTTCTCCTCGGTCGTCACATTGCGCCACACCCGCCCGTCGGGCAGTGTCACGCTGGGCAGGATCGGCCCGTCCGCGTAGATGTTGTCGCCGCTGCACAGGAAGAAGTCCGGGTCCAGGGCGCGCATGTCCTCGTAGACGCGGTAGCCGCCGCGGTCGGGGTTGATGCCCCAGCCCTGGCCCGCGATGTCGCCCGACCACAGGAACCGCACCCCGTCCCGACGGCGCGTGGAGGCGGTGCGGAACGTGCCGGTGACCGGCTCGCCCGTGCGGCGCGGGTCGTCCGGGTCGGCGAGCAGCACCCGGTAGTGGATCTGCTCGCCGGACGGCAGGCCGCGCAGCCGGGTGGTGCCGGTGAAGTCGGTGCCGGGACCGACCAGCGGGCCGCGCCATCTGGTGACCCGCCGGAACGAGTCGGCGGCCGAGGTCTCGACGATCATCCGGGCCGGGCGGTCCGCACGGACCCACACCAGGCCCGAGTGCGCGGTGACGTCACCGGCCTGCACGCCCCAGGCCGCCTTCGGGCGCCCGGACAGGGCGAACGCGGGAGCGGTGAGACCGCCGACAGCGGGCAGCGCGAGCGCCGCCGAGGCGGCGAGTGAACCGCGCAGCACCGCACGGCGGCCGGGCAGGGGGTTCGGCGGTCGGGGTGACATGGGCGCCTCCAGTGACGGTTGCGACGACGGTGCGGTGCCACGGTGTGCGCGCGGCGCCGGTAGCCACACCTACTGTTTCACCGCAGCGCGCACACGAACCCCAAGTGAACAACTGGTCCCGTGGCCAAGGGAAAGGGGCGCGACCTTAAAGTTCGGTGTCCGCCGACGAAAGGCCCCGTGATGACCGCAGCACCGCTGTCCACCGCGCACATCCGCATCGCCCGCCCGTCCCGCGACCTTGCCGCCGCCGAGAAGTTCTGGGTCGGCGGGCTCGGCCTGAGCGTGGTCTGGCGCGCCGAGGGCGGCCCGGTACCCGGCGAGCACGACCTGCTGATGCTCGGCTGGCCCGACGCCTCCTGGCACCTCGAACTCGTCCACGAACAGGCGGCGCCGGTAGCGCCCCGCCCCACCGAGGAGGACCTCCTGGTCGTCTACGTCGACGGTCCCGTCCCGGACGACCTCGTCGCGCGGCTCGCCGCACACGGCGGCACCCGCGTCACCTCGCCGAACCCCTACTGGAACGAGTGGGGCGTCACCGTCGAGGACCCGGACGGCTACCGCTTGGTGCTCTGCACGCGCGCGTGGTCCAACTCCTGAACCGCGCGCGCCATGAGGCGCACCCCCTCGGTGATGCGGGCGGGCGTCAGGTGCGCGTACCCGAGCACCAGCGACAGGCCCAGGTCCGCGCCGCCGCTTCCGTAGTGGCTGAGGGGGCGGACGGCCACCCCGTGTTCCGCGAGCCGCTCCAGGAGGGCGGCGGGCGGGCCGTAGCGGTCCGGCAGCGTCGCGATGGCGTGCAGGCCCGCCGCGATCCCGCGGACCTCGGTGCCGGGCAGTCGCGCGTGCAGGGCGGCCACCAGGGCGTCCCGCCGCTCCTTGTACGCGCGTTGGCAGCGTCGCAGCTGCCGGTCGTACTCGCCGCGCTCGATGAACCGGGCCAGCACCGCCTGGTCCGGCGCCGGATTGCCGAGGTCCATGTACCGCTTGCGCGCCACGATCTCGTCGGCCAGCGCGTCGGGCGCGACGAGCCAGCCGAGGCGCAGCCCCGGCGCCAGTGACTTGCTCACCGAGCCCGTGTAGGCGACGTGTTCGGGGTCGAGGCCCTGCAGCGCGCCGACGGGGGCGCGGTCGTAGCGGAAGTCGCCGTCGTAGTCGTCCTCCACGACGAGTCCGTCCACCTCCCGTGCCCAGTCGAGGAGTTGGGCCCTGCGCGGGGCCGAGTAGGCGATGCCCGAAGGGAAGTGGTGCGACGGCGTCGTGACCACCGCCCGCACCCCGGAGCGGCGCAGCGGCGCCACGGCGAGGCCCTCGTCGTCCAGGGGCAGGCGCACGGCGCGCGGCCCCGCCGTCGCGAACAGGTCCTCGTACTGCGGGCTTCCCGGGTCCTCCACACCGATGGAGCGCTGCCCGCGCGCGTGGAGCACGGCGCCGAGCAGCGTCACCGCCTGCGTCACCCCCGAGCACACGATGATCCGCTCCGGGTCGCTCACCACCCCGCGGCGCCGTGCGAGCAGTGCGGCGAGGGCCGTACGCAGGCGGGGCAGGCCGCGTGGATCCGGGTAGCCGAGGGCGTGGTGCGGCAGTTCGCCGAGGATGCCGCGCTGCGCCGCCGCCCACGCGGCCCGCGGGAAGAGCGACAGGTCGGGGCTGCCCGCCACGAAGTCGGCCAAG
>NZ_JAAGMG010001434.1 GCF_010548525.1 Streptomyces sp. SID14478 | reverse complement strand
CGATGTCGCCGACCCACTTGATCGAGGCGATGCCGATCCAGGAGGGGACGATCAGGCGGACCGGGGCGCCGTGGTCGGGCGGCAGGGGAGCGCCGTTCATCTCGTAGGCCAGAATCACGTCATCGAGGGCCTTCGCGACGGGCAGCGGGCGGCGCACCCGGCCCAGGTTCGTGCCGTCCGCCGTGACGTAGTCGGGGTCGAGGCCGCGCGGCAGGACGTCGACCGCGCCGCGTCGCAGCCCCGCGAGGCGCAGCACGTCGGCGAGGCGGGCACCGCGCCAGCGGGCGGAGCCGACGGCGCCGAGTGTCCAGGCCGTGCCGGTGACGGTCTGGCCCTGCTGGCTGGTGAAGTAGCTGCGGCCGTTGCCCGCGCACTCCAGGAAGGAGGAGCGGGTGACGGCGGGCAGCCGGCGCAGGTCGGCGAGGGTGAAGTCCCTGCCTTCGGCGCTGAGTCCACTGCCCCAGACCTTCAACGACCATGTGGCCGGGTCGAGGTGGGGAGTCGACGTGTGGTTGCGGACGAAGAAGTGGGACACGGGGGTGTGATGGCCGGTGTGTGCGAGGGAGGCGAAGTTCGTCTCCGCGTTCGTGCCGCGCTCCGTGAACCACTCCGTGGGAAGCGGCTTGACGATGCCGGGCACGGACAAGGGCGCGGACGTGGATCCAGCCGTGGACGGTGAGGGTGTCGAGGCCCGGGCGGTGGCCGGGATTGCCGCCGAGATGCCCGTCGCAAGGCCCGCGGCCGTCAGCATCCGCAGCAGGTCGCGGCGGGCCACTCCGTCCGCACGAGCCTCGCCGGACAGCCATTGCCGCAGCCTCCGGCGGTCGTACGTCGCCTCGTCAACTGCCAGGTCAGGTGCTTCATTTGGGAAGGTCACGCGGCGAGCTTAGGAATCCGGGCGGCCTGCGGCCCAGGGCAAGTCCAGTACCGCAATGCGGTGTTCACATCGCTGAGCCAGGACGTCGTGGGTGACGGCTGCGCACCCGCGACGTCCTGACGGCGCACGGCGACCTGTCTCTGGTATGACGAAGCGCGTGCGGAGCCATCGGCGGCCATCTGCCCGGCCTGTTTCTCCGGCGGCACGCCCCCTGGCCGGCCTGCCGCCGCGCTCCCTAGGCGTGCGGCCCCACCGTCACCGTACCCACGCTCAACTCCGCCACCCCCTCGGCGACTTCGCCGATCCGCTCCACCTGGTGCTGCAGCCTGTCGAGCTGCCGTGCCGTCAGCTTCTTGAGAGGTTCGACCGTGACCGCGATGCGTCTGCCCGAGCGGCGCTGGTGCCAGACGCCCGCCACCTCGCCGTCCACGAGGAGCAAGGGGTAGTTCCCCGCCTGACCGCCCGCCGGCGCGCGAGTGAAGGCCCGACCCGGGAAGAGCAGTTCGCGAGGCTGTGAGGCGATTCCGAACGCATCGAAGTAGGGGAGCAGGCGTACGCCGTCGGCGACGCCCTCCGGTCCGGGGAAGACCGTGTCGCCCGCCGCCACCCACGCCGGCCCGACGCCTTCGAAGTCGACCTCCTCGATCACCGCGCGCCGGGCCAGCTCGTCGAAGAGCGAGTGCGCCCAACTCCGCGATGTCGCGAGCCATTTGGCGAAGTGCTGTGGCGTGGCGGGCCCGTACGCGTACAGGTAGCGGCGGACGAGTTCGGCGAGTGCCGCGTTCGGTGCCATCGGGGTCACGCCGGGGTTCGTGTACGTCACCTGGCGCCCCCGGTTCGGTCCGAAGGCAAGCACGCCGCGGTGCGCCGCCGTGTGCATCGCCTGGCGCCAGCGGGGCCACATGCCCTGGAACGCGGGCATGACCAGGTCGCCCGCCCAGGGACCGCTCCGTGCCACGACCTCTTCCGTCAGCTCGTCGGCGGTCAGCTCCGCGCCCGTCAGCGCGCCCGCGACCGCCGTGACGACGGCGTCCGTCTGCTCCGCGGTGAGCCGGATGGCAGGGGCCTGTTGCCCTACCGAGCCCGGTAGGGCGGACAGTGCGCCGGTCCACATGGGGGCGTCGGCGGCGGCCAGCAGGTGCACGGTGCCGCGCGGCCCGTGCATCTTGACCAGCGATCGCTCCTGCCACAGGGCGGTGCGCACGTCGACCCGGGTGGCGCCCTCGATGCGTAGCCCCAGGGAGAGCTCGGCCGCGGACAGGACCTGGGCGTGCGCTCCCAGCATCGCGGCGGCGAGTGCGGGCACGGCGGTGGGGGAGGCAGCGTTCGGTGTGCCCAGGCCCTGGCGCTCGATGCGACGGGCGTTCGCCCCGGGCCAGTTCACTGTGCGCGTGGTCGTCGGCATGTCCCGACGCTAACGCTCATATAGGTCGGAAGCTGACCTCATTGGCCGCGTCGGCGCAGCGCACACCAGGCAGGCGGCGATGACCGACCGACCAGCCACCGCCGCCGCCTGGACCGACGGTGGGCGGGATCCTGCGCTGTGCGATGACAGGGTGAGCGCGCACGCCGCCTCCCTCCAACCCACGCCGCCTCCCTCCGGCCGTCCTGCCCGCCCCCCCCCGCCGACCGACGCGGTCCCGCGGTCCGGTTCGCCGTCAGGCGGGCCGGACCGTGACCGTGTGGCGTCCGCCCGCCACGTCGCCGAGGTGCACGTAGCCGTCGGCGACGTGGACGCCGTGCGCCTTGTGGCCCCGGCGCCAGACCGTCGCGCCGTTGTGCCGCACGACCCAGTCGCCGCGAGCGGGGAGCGGCACGCCGATCCCCGTCACGGCCCCGGCGGGAGCCTCGACGGAGAGGCTGAACTCGCCCGCGCGTCCCCGCCGCCAAGACGCCGAGACGGCGCCTTGGGGCGTCACGAGCCTGCCCTCGGCGTACCGGCGGTCCGCGGGGTGCGGGACGACCACGTGCCCGGACCCGTCCTCGGCCGGGCAGATGCCCAGGAACTGGTACGTCAGCGCCGACGTCGGACCGGTCGACCAGCCATGGGCGGCGCTCATGTACGAGCCGCTGTAGTCCGAGGACCCGTCGCGGCGGTACCCCTCCCAGAACGTACTCGCCGTGCCCGCGGGGCTGTCGAGCATGAAGCCCCACTCGCGGCGGATCAGGTCGAGCGCGGACTGCGCGCGGCCCGCGACGAAGTGGGCGTGCACCTCCATGCTGCCGGGGAACGGGTGCACCGCGTCGGCGCTCTTCTCCGGGCTCGGCGCACCGACCGTCGTCCAGCGCGCGGCCAGCCGCTCACTGATCAGTGCGGCGCGCTCCGCGGAGTCGACGAGGCCGAACCAGATCGCGAGCGCGTTGCCGTCCTGCGGGTACAGCGCGGCACCGGCGCCGGAGGGCTTGTCGCGGTACAGGCCCGCGCTCTCGTCCCAGTAACCCCCCTTCTCCACGGCCGACTTGAGGGCGCCGGCACAGGACGCCCAGTGTCCCGCGGAGGCGTCGTCACCCTGCGATCGGGCCAGTGCGCTGCCGGTCACCAGGGCCCGGTACATGAGGGCGTTGGCCTCCAGGTTCTTGCCGTCGGAGTCGCCCCGGGCCCAGTCGGCGCTGCTCGTCACGTTCAGCAGGCCGTCGGTGTCGAGCTTGCCGACGATGTAGTCCATGGCCTTGCGGTAGGCGCCGTAGACCGTCGCCACCCAGGCGTCGTCGCCACTGAGCTGCGCGTACAGCACGGTGCCGATGAGGGTCCACAGGTGGTACGCGTCGGAGTTGCCGACGAAGTTGACGGCCGGGCCGGCGTAGGGCAGCGCGCCGGAGTCGGCCTGGTGGTTGTAGAGGGTGCGCAGCGAGTTGCGCACGGTCTCCAGGTCGCCCAGGGACACGTAATCGGTGAGGACGGAGACGCCGAGGTCGCCGGGCCACACCGTGCGGTCCCGCTTCGCCCCGTCGACCAGCACCGTGGTACCGGCCTCGCCGACCGTCGCGGAGTTGTTCCAGCCGGTCTCGGGCGGACCCCAGACGCGTCCCTGGTCGACCGCGATGATGTTGGTCTGGACGGTGTAGGCGCCCGCGTACCAGATGCGGTTGAGCAGGTCGTCGTCGCAGTGGAAGTAGTTGGGGTAGGCCCGCAGGTCGGCGGCGTTCGGCGCGAACGTGATGTCGACCGTGACCTCGGCGAGGTCGACGACACCGTCCGTCGTGTTGATGACGGTCAAGTAGCGGAAGCCACCGCGCAGTTGTGACGCAGCGCTCGCGCCGGAGGGCGCACCGCCGACGGGTGTGTCCGTCCGGGTGCGCACGGTGGTGCCGGGCCCCGCGGCGTACAGCACGGGCGGCTCCTGGTTGGAACCTCCGTTGGAGCCGTCGCTGGAGGTGGTGCTCACGTACGTGGACAGCTCGCTGTAGGTGAGGCCGACGGTCTGGTCCGGCGCGGTCGACCTGGTGAACCGGAGGGTGACGAAGCCGCCGACCTCCTTGCCGAAGTCGAGGGTGACGGCGGCGCCCCGTCCGCTCAGGCGTGTGTGCTCGCCGGAGACGGGACGGACGGTGCGGCTCGCGGGGGAGAGGTTGAACCTGTCCCAGCGGCCGGCCGGTGCTCTGCCCGCCGCGCCGCGGACCGGCCCGGAGGAGCCCGCGGGGCGGCCGGTCGTC
>NZ_JAAGMG010001391.1 GCF_010548525.1 Streptomyces sp. SID14478 | reverse complement strand
CGGAGCGCGCGCTGATCGGCTCGCCCGCGGACGGCGCGTCGTTCGCCGCCGCGGCCGATGCCGAGCTCGCGGCCGCCGAGCCGCTGCCGCACAACGCGTACAAGGTGCCACTGATGCGCAATCTCGTCGTGGCGATGCTCACCGAACTCAGCGAGGAGTCGATCCGATGACAAGTGCGTCCACCACGGCGAAGCCGGACGCGGTCGGCGTCGCGCACACCCGCGTCGAGGCACGCGACAAGGTCACCGGCGCCGCACGGTACGCGGGCGAGATCCCCTTCACCGAACTCGCCTACGGCTGGCTGGTGTTGTCGACCGTCGCCCGCGGACGCATCCGCCGCATCGACGAGGAGTCCGTGCGCGGCATGCCCGGCGTGCTGACCGTCCTGACCCACCACAACGCGCCGCGGGTGCGGGACGACGTCGTCGGTGCGCTCGGCCGCCCCGACCCGATCGTCGAGGTCTTCCAGCACGACCGGGTGCCGCACGCGGGCTGGCCCGTCGCCCTGGTCGTGGCCGAGACGTCCGAGCAGGCGCGGGAGGCGGCGGAGGCGCTCGTCGTCGAGTACGACCAGGAGCCGCACGACGTCGCCTTCGCCGCCGGCCGCGCCGGTGTCTACACCCCCGAGGACATGGAGGCCGCCAAGGGCGACCTGGAGGCCGAACTCGCCGCGTCCGCCGCCATGGTGGACGCCGCGTACACGACGCCCGAGCAGCACCACACGGCGATGGAGCCGCACGCGGTGACGGTGCGCTGGCACGACGGGCGGCTGGAGCTCTTCGACTCCAACCAGGGCAGCAAGTGGGTCGCCGACGACCTCGCCCACCTCTTCTCCCTCGACCTGTCCGCCGTGCACGTACGCTCCGAGCACGTCGGCGGCGCCTTCGGCTCCAAGGGGCTGCGCGCGCACCACGTGGCCGCCGTGATGGCCGCGACCGAGCTGCAGCGGCCCGTGCGGCTGGCGCTGACGAGGCGTCAGGTGTTCGCGACCACCGGCTACCGCAGTCCCACCGCGCAGCGGGTGCGGCTCGGCGCGGACCCGGACGGGCGGCTGCGGGCCTTCGGGCACGAGCACCTGAACCTCACCTCGAACCTGCGGGAGTTCGTCGAGGGCGGCGCCGGGTTCGGGCGCACGATGTACGAGGCCGAGGCGCACCACACCGTCAACAAAGTGGTGCCGGTCGACGTCGGCACGCCCACCTGGATGCGGGCACCCGGCGAGGCGCCGGGCTCCTTCGGCGTCGAGTCGGCCCTCGACGAACTCGCCGAGCGGCTCGGCATGGACCCGATCGCGTTGCGCGCCCGCAACGAGCCGACGGTGGGCCCGATCTCGCGTCTGCCGTTCAGCAGCCGCAACCTGCTCGGCTGCTTCGAGGAGGGCGCGCGCCGCTTCGGCTGGGCCGAGCGCGATCCGCGTCCGCGGGTGCGTCGCGAGGGCCGCTGGCTGATCGGCACGGGCACGGCGGCGGCCACGTTCCCGGCCGGCGTGGCTCCCTCCACGGCGTCCGTGACCGCGGAGGCGGACGGCACCTTCACCGTGCGGATCACCGCGGCCGACGTCGGTACCGGTGCCCGCACCGCCCTCGCGCTGATCGCCGCGGACGCCCTCGACGTGGCGCCCGAGCGGGTGCGGGTGCGGATCGCCGACAGCGACTTCGGCAACGCCTGGGTGTCGGGCGGCTCGATGGGCACCCGGTCGTGGGGCTGGGCCGTCATGGCGGCCTCCCGCGAACTGCGCGAACGCCTGCCGCTCGCCCCCGGCGAGATCCCGCAGGAGGGGATCACGGCCCGATCCGACACCACCGAGCTGATCGCGGCGCTCGCGCAGAAGGAGCGTTACTCCTACGGCGCACAGTTCGCCGAGGTCGCGGTGGACGTGGCCACCGGAGAAGTGCGGGTGCGCAGGCTGCTCGGCGTCTTCGCCGCGGGCCGGATCATCAACCCGCTCACCGCGCGCAGCCAGTTCGTCGGCGGCATGACGTGGGGCATCTCCATGGCGCTGCACGAGGAAGCGGTGCGCGACCAGGAGTCCGGCGGGCACGTCGGCGCCGACCTCGCGGGCTACCACGTCGCCGCGCACGCCGACGTGCCGCAGATCGAGGCCGCGTGGGTCGACGACCCGGACCCCGACGACCCCGTCGGCATCAAGGGCATCGGGGAGATCGGCATCGTGGGCACGGCCGCCGCGATCGCCAACGCGGTGTGGCACGCGACCGGCGTCCGCCAGCGCGATCTGCCGATCCGGCCCGACCGGGTGCTGCTCGCCGAGGCCGGGCGGGACGCGTCGGATGCTTGACCTCGCCGCCGAGCTGAGCGAATGGGCCGCGCAGGGCCGGGAGTTCGCCGTCGCCACCGTCGTCTCGGTGAGCGGCAGCGCACCCCGCCCGCCCGGCGCGGCCCTCGCCGTCGACTCCGCCGGGGAGGTCATCGGCTCCGTCTCCGGCGGCTGCGTCGAGGGCGCGGTCTACGAACTGTGCGTCGAGACCCTGCAGGACGGCTCGGTGCGCAGGGAGCGGTTCGGGTACAGCGACGACGACGCGTTCGCCGTGGGTCTGACCTGCGGCGGGGCGGTGGAGGTGCACGTCGTCCCGGTGCGCCGCGACGCCCCGTCCCGTGCGGCGCTGCAGACGGCGCTCGCCGCGGCGGCCCGCGGCGAACCGGTGGCCCTCGCCCGGGTGCTCGACGGACCCGGTGAACTCGCGGGCACCGGCGGCCTGATGGCGGTGCGGCCCGACGGGTCGTACGACAGCGCTCTGGGCTCGGGCGACGATCCCGGGCTCGCCGCGCAGGCCCGCGCCCTGCTCGACCTCGGGCGGACCGGGGTGTGCGAGGTGCCGGAGAGTTCGGCGCGGTGCGGCGGCGACGTCTGCCTGTTCGTGGAGTCGAGTGTGCCGCCCGCTCGGATGATCGTGTTCGGGGCGGTCGACTTCGCGGGTGCGCTGGTGCGGGTGGGCAAGCTCCTCGGCTTCCACGTGACGCTGTGCGACGCGCGGGGCGTGTTCGCGACGCGGGCCCGCTTCCCGGAGGCCGACGAGGTCGTCGTCGAGTGGCCGGACCGCTACCTGCGCGACACCGCCACGGACGAGCGGACGGTGCTGTGCGTCCTGACGCACGACGCGAAGTTCGACGTACCGCTGCTCGAAGTGGCCCTGCGGCTGCCCGTCGCGTACGTCGGCGCGATGGGCTCGCGCCGCACGCACGACGACCGCCTGACCCGCCTGCGCGAGAGCGGCCTCACGGACGGCGAACTGGCCCGGCTGCGCTCACCGATCGGCCTGGACCTGGGCGGCCGGACGCCCGAGGAGACCGCGATGTCGATCGGGGCGGAGATCGTCGCGGTGCGGCGGGGCGGCAGCGGGCTGCCGCTCGCGGGGGAGCGGGGGCCGATCCACGGCGCGACCGGCTGAGGTCCCTTCGGTTCCGGTCGGCTCCGGCCTGTTCCGACGGGACCACGTGCACGGGTCGCGCCGCCGTCCCTTCCGACGAACAGGGGGCGCGGTCATCGGGCGCGCGGCGTGCCGGGACCGTGGCGCGCGCCCGACGTCGTGGCGTGAGGCCGTCGGCCCGGTGTCAGGCGCCCTGCACGAGCTGGATCAGGTTGCCGCAGGTGTCGTCCAGGACCGCGGTGGTCACCGGGCCCATCTCCAGGGGTTCCTGGGTGAAGACGACGCCGAGCCCGAGCAGCCGGTCGAACTCCGCCTTGACGTCGTCCACCGCGAAGGCGGTGGCCGGAATCCCGTCCGCGACCAGCGCCGTCTTGTACGGCCCCACCGCGGGATGGCCGGAGGGCTCCAGGAGGAGTTCGGTCCCCTCCGGGTCCTCCGGCGAGACCACGGTCAGCCACCGTGCCTCGTCGCCGAGGGGGACGTCGTGCTTCTTCGTGAAGCCCAGGACGTCGGTGTAGAAGCGCAGCGCCTTCTCCTGGTCGTCGACGAAGACGCTGGAGATGTGGATCCTCATGCGGTGTCCTTCGGTGGGCCGGGCCTGAGCCACCGGGTGACGATGAGCTCAAGGGGTGCGGTGTTCAGGTCGTGGAACTTGTAGCGGCCCTCGCGCCGGGTGCGGAGCAGGCCCGCGGACTCCAGGACGGCCAGGTGCTGACTGATCGCCTGGCGGGACAGCCCCAGACCGTGCCTGGCCAGCAGCCGCCCACATATCTCGAAAAGGGTCTGGCCGTCCCGTTCCACCAGCTCATCGAGGATGTGCCGGCGGGTGGGATCGGCCAGAGCCTTGAAGACGTCCTCCGCCATGCCCGTCACCATAGGCAAGTGGACACTTGCCTATCAAGTCGGCTCCCGGGGCTCAGCGTCCGAAGTTGGCGGCGATCCGCTGCTGGATGTAGTCGGCCGCCGTGATCGGCGGGTAGCGGCCCGCCGGGCCCTCGATCACCACGTCGCGGTCGGCCTGCGCGAAGAACGCGATGCTGTAGCGGGACGAGCGGTCCTCGTCCGGGCCGGGGGACCTGACCCGGTGGAAGTTCGACGGCAGCAGGTCGTCGCTCCACCGCATCAGCATGTCCCCGATGTTGCAGGTGATGACGGAGTCGGCCGGCTCGACCGGCGTCCACTCCTGCGCCTTTGCCTCCTTGCCGGGGCACACCTGCAGCCCGCCCTGTCCGTCCCGCTGGAACAGCAGCGTCAGACAGTCGAAGTCCGTGTGCGCGCCTGCCCGCCACACGTTCGCGGGGACGACGAGGTCCTGCGGCACGGCGAAGTAGTGCAGCATCCGCAGCGTCGACTGGTACTGCGCGCTCGCCGGGTCGTGGGCCCGGGCGAAGAACCCGTCGGGCAGCCCCAGCCTGTCGGCGAAACACGACAGGACCCGCATCGCCAGCTCCCGGCACCGCGCCTCGAACGCGAGCGTGCTCTCCCGGAACCCGGGCAGCACGTCGACGGGCCACAGCCCGTCCATGTGCGGCCGCGTCAGCTGGTATGACTCCTTCTGGTCCGGCGTCCCGACCGAGGGGCGGACCTGCGTCAGCGACTCCCAGCCCGAGTTGAGCCCCTTCTTCAGTCCGTGCCGGGCCTTCGTCTCCTCGGGCAGCGCGAAGAAGCGCGCGGCGTCGGCGAACGCGCCGTCCACCAGCTCCTGTTCGATGCCGTGGTGCACGAGCTGGAAGAAGCCGATGTCGGTGGCGGCCGTCCACAACTCCTCGGTGATCTGCGCCCGCCGGGCGTCGAAGTCGGTGAGGTCGATGCGGCGGATCTCCCGGGCGGAGGTCTCCGTCCCGGCCCCGCCCATGCGGGTCTCCTTCGCCAACTCGGCCAAGGCGTACGTGGGTTCACTCATCGCGGCACTCGCTCCTCGAAGCGGTCGTGGGCTCCTCGGGACGCAGTCACCGCCCCTGCGCTCCCCACCGCGGGCGCTCAGAGGCCCGCGGGCACGGTCGCGGCGGACCCCTTCGCGGGCCCGGCGCCGTGGGCTGGCACGGACCCCGGCGCAGTGGCGGGGTCCGTACGCGATGGGTCCAGCCTGCCCGGCGGGTGTTTCCGCCGGGCATCACGGTGTTACGCCGCCGTAAAGCCGAGCCCGGCCGCCAACTCCCGCGACGACAAACGGACGTGCTCCCCGTCGCGGACCAGCACCTCGCCGCCGACCAGGACCGCCGCCACGGTCCGGGGTCCCGCACACGTCAGCAGCGTGGCCCCCGGATCGCGTACGGGAAGGCAGGCGTAGTCCCGCGCGAAACGGTGCAGGACGAGATCCGCCTGCATGCCGACCCGCACCCCGTCCGGGCGGGGCTCCAGGCCCAGGACCTCGTTCGCGCCGTTCGCCGCCATGGCGAACATCTCCGGGAACCCGAACAGGTCCGCCTTCTTGTGCGCGACCCGTTGCAGGTACGCGCCGATCCGCAGCGCCTCCAGCATGTCCTGCGTGTCGTTGCTGGCCGCGCCGTCGACGCCGAGGCCGACCCGCACCCCGGCGGCCAGCATGTCCGGCACCGGAGCGATCCCGCTGCCGAGGCGCATGTTGCTCAGCGGGTTGTACGAGACGCCGACGCCGTGCCGGGCGAGCGTCGCGCGGCCCGCCGCGTCGAGCTCCACGCAGTGCACCGCGAGCAGCCGCTCCCACAGGAAACCGGCCCGCTCCAGATACGTGACGGCCCCGACTCCCTTGTGCTCGCGGCACATCGCGTCGTCCGTCGTCGTCTCCAGGAGGTGCAGCGAGACGGGCAGCCCGCGCTCGTCGGCGTAGCCGCGCACCGCCGCCATGCCCTCCTCGGTCAGACAGCGCGGATTGGGCACGGCGAGACCGACCCGGACGCGAGTGCCGTGCGCCGCCGCGCTCAACTCGTCCGTGTGGGCGAGCGCCTCCTTGAGCGGCTGCATCAGACGCGGGTCGAAACCCCACCTGCGGCTGCGGTCGGCACGGTCGGCGACGCCCCGGCACAGCACGGCCCGTACGCCGCTGTCGCACAGCGCCCGCAGCACCGCGTCGTGCACCTCGGGCGACGGGTGCGGCCACATGTGCTCGACGAGGGTGGTGGTGCCGCTGCGCAGCGCCTCGGCTGCGGCC
>NZ_JAAGMG010001353.1 GCF_010548525.1 Streptomyces sp. SID14478 | reverse complement strand
CGCGTCGGCCACGGCCTGCGCGGCGACCGGGTCGGGGTCCGCGGCGCGGCGCGCCTGCGACCAGTAGCCGGCGCCCGCGAGCAGCAGCGCGAGGACGACGGCGAAGGTGAGCGCGCCGCCGTTGTTCAGCATCGACAGGAAGACGCCGCAGCCGACCAGGGCCGTGACGATGGCCGCCAGCCCGGGGCCGTCGACCCGGCCGGTCAGCAGCTTCCTGAACTCGTTCTCGTCCTCGTCGTCGTACGCCACGAAGAGCCAGGCGAAGCCGTAGAAGATCAGGCCGACGCCGCCGGTCACGGCGAGCACGGACAGGCCGATCCGGAAGATCACCGGGTCCATGTCGCAGGTCCGCCCGAGGCCCGCGCACACGCCGCCCAGCGTCTTGTGCCGCCGGTCCCTGCGGAAGGGGAAGCGGTCCGGCCCGGTGTCGGCGTCCCGGGCGGTCGCCCGGTCCGTGTCGTGAGAGGCGTGCTCCGTCATACGTCCATGGTGACGGGCGCGGGCCGCCCGCGGGAGTCGGGACAACCCTGGCCGGACCCTGAGATCGTCCCTGAGTCCCCGGGTCCGTACCCCGGCGGACCCGGAGATCAGGGACGTATCCGGGATCGACCCTGATGCCCGCGCCCCGTCCGCCGTGTGACGATCGGTGGCATGCCGGAAGCAGCGTCCGTCCCCCGCACCGAAGAGACGCGGGACGCCCGAGACCCGCGGCCGCCGCGCAAGCTCTACCGCAGCAGCGACGGACGCTGGCTCGGCGGAGTGGCGCGGGGGCTCGCCGGGCACCTCGGGCTGCCCGTGATCTGGGTGCGCCTGGTGTTCGTGGGCCTGTTCATGGCGGACGGCCTCGGAGGGCTGCTGTACGCGGCGTTCTGGTTCTTCGTGCCGCTGGGCGTGGGCGGCGTGGGGGCCGGCCGGCCCACCGTGCTGACCACCGAGACGGCCGCCGACGGACGCCGCAGACTGGTCGCGCGCCGCCCCGACAAGGGCCAGCTCCTCGCGCTGCTGCTGATGGTCGTCGTCGCGATGATCTTCGTCCAGAACGTGAACCTCACCGGGAACGCGAAGGCGTACCTGGTCCCCGCCGTCCTCGTCGGCGCGGGCGTCGCCCTCGTGTGGCGCCAGGCCGACAACGCGCGCAGGGCCCGCTGGGCCGAGGTCGGCCGCCGCAAGCGCACCCTGAGCCTGGCCCGCGCCGCGGCCGGAGTCGTCCTCGTCGGCGCGGGCGTCACCGGCATCTTCGTCACGCAGGGCGCCACCGAACACCTCGGCTCGATCCTCCAGGCGGCGCTCGCGGTCCTGGTCGGCATCGCCCTGCTCGCAGGCCCGTACCTGATCCGCATGACGCAGGACCTCTCCGAGGAGCGGCTGATGCGCATCCGCGCCCAGGAGCGGGCGGAGGTGGCCGCCCACGTCCACGACTCGGTGCTGCACACCCTCACCCTGATCCAGCGCAACGCGGACAGCCCCGCGGAGGTCCGCAGGCTGGCCCGCGCCCAGGAACGCGACCTGCGGGCCTGGCTGTACAAACCGGCCGCCGCCGAGAACCCCCAGGAGCCGGAGACGGTCGCCGAGGCCGTCAAGCGCCATGCGGCCGAGGTCGAGGACAAGCACGGCGTCCCCCTGGAGGTCGTGGTCGTCGGCGACTGCCCGCTCGACGAGGGACTGCGCGCACAGATGCAGGCCGCGCGGGAAGCGATGGTGAACGCGGCCAAGTACGGTGGCGAGGGCGGAGCGGTACAGGTCTTCGCGGAAGTGGAAGGGACCGGGGCGGGGGGCGAGGTGTTCGTGTCGGTACGCGACCGAGGACCCGGCTTCGACCTCGACTCCATCCCCGTCGACCGCATGGGCGTACGGGAATCGATCATCGGCCGGATGGAACGCAACGGCGGGACGGCCCGGCTGCGGGCGGTCCCGGACGGCGGCACGGAGGTCGAACTGACCATGAAGAGGGCGGAGAAGACGTCATGACGGAACAGACCGAGGCAGTGGACCAGGGGCCCGGGCGCCACGTCCGGGTCGTGCTCGTCGACGACCACCGCATGTTCCGCACCGGGGTCCAGGCAGAGATCGGCCGCACGGAGACGACGGGCGTCGAGGTCGTCGGCGAGGCGGCCGACGTCGACCAGGCGGTCACCGTGATCACGGCGACGCGCCCCGAAGTGGTGCTCCTCGACGTCCACCTCCCCGGCGGCGGCGGGGTCGAAGTCCTGCGCCGCAGCGCCCAGTTGATGGCGGACGCCGAGAACCCGGTCCGCTTCCTGGCCCTTTCGGTGTCCGACGCGGCGGAGGACGTCATCGGCGTGATCCGCGGCGGGGCGCGGGGCTACGTCACGAAGACGATCACCGGCACCGACCTCGTCGACTCCATCTTCCGCGTCCAGGACGGCGACGCGGTGTTCTCGCCGCGCCTGGCCGGCTTCGTCCTCGACGCGTTCGCCTCGACGGACGCGCCGCCGGTGGACGAGGACCTCGACCGCCTGACGCAGCGCGAGCGGGAAGTCCTCCGGCTGATCGCCCGCGGATACGCGTACAAGGAGATCGCGAAGCAGCTCTTCATCTCGGTGAAGACGGTCGAGTCCCATGTCTCGGCCGTCCTGCGCAAGCTCCAGCTCTCCAACCGGCACGAGCTGACGCGGTGGGCGACGGCGCGGCGGCTGGTGTGAGTCAGGGGCGTCGCCCCGGCAGCAGCGGCGTCAACTGCTCGATGTCGTACCGGAGTCGGAGCGCGGCGACCGCGTCGGCCGACGGCGCGCCGCTGCCGATCAGCTCACCCATCTCCCTCAGGTAGTCCTCGTGCCCGGCGGGCGCCACCAGGAAGAGCAGCCGGGCCGGGGCGGGCCCCGGGTTGGCGAAGGCGTGCGGGCAGCCCGCGGGCACGTACATCGCACTGCCCGCCCCGCCGCGGAGCACCTTCGCGCCCTCCCGCGACTCCCAGGTCTGCCAGTCCCCGCCGGTCCGCTTCAGCGGCTCGAACGCGAGGAGGTCCAGCTCGCCCTCAAGGACGTAGAAGACCTCCTCGGCCTCCTGGTGCAGATGTGCCCCCACGTCGAAACCGACCCCGATCCCGGCCTCGAACATCGACCACCGTGGCGTGTGCTCCACGCCGACCTTGAGCGTCATCCCGGCCGCCTCGATCCTGCGACCGGCGCCGGGAGAGAGCAGAAGTCCGTCGGTCATGAGGTGCAGCGTGCGGCCCTCCGGCCGCGGCGGGCAATGCGTCCGCGTACGTAAATTCGGCGGCACCGGCCACCGACGTATGGCTCCATGGACTGCATGATGTCCACCGATCGCCTCCTCGCCTTCGCGGCGATGTCCTTCCTCCTCATCGTGATCCCCGGCCCGAGCGTCCTGTTCGTCGTCGGCCGCGCCCTCGCCCAGGGCCGCCGCGCCGCGCTGACGACGGTGATCGGCAACACGCTCGGCGCGTACACGCTCGTCGTCGCCGTGGCCCTCGGCGTCGGCTCCGTCGTGGAGCGCTCGATCGTCGTCTTCACCGCGCTGAAGCTGCTGGGTGCGGCGTACCTCGTCTACCTGGGCATCAAGGCGATACGTCAACGCCGGTCGCTGCAAACGGTGTTCGCGAAGGGCGCCGATGCCGACGGCCCCGGCGCCGGTTCGCTGCGCACCCTTTGGGAGGGCTTCGCGGTAGGCGTCGCCAACCCCAAGACGATCGTCTTCTTCGCGGCGGTCCTGCCCCAGTTCGTCGACCGGGAAGCGGGCCACACCGCACTGCAGATGCTGCTCCTCGGCCTCGTCTTCAACGCCATCGCGGTGGCCTCCGACAGCGTCTGGGGCCTCGCGGCGTCCTCGGCCCGCGCCTGGTTCGCCCGCTCCCCGCGCCGCCTCGCGATGGTCGGCGGGACGGGTGGGCTCGCGATGGTGGGGCTGGGCGTGACGGTGGCGGTGACGGGCCGCAAGGAGTGAACATCGCCGGGAACCCCGCCCGACGCGAACCGCCGACCGGGGCCCTGGCGAACGCGGGCGCCGTGTTACGCCGGGACGGTGTGGTCGAGAGGCCGACACGACGCGCACGACGCGGTGCCGGCCGACCCGATCCGACTCGCGCAGCTGAACCTGCCGGACCCGACATGAGGCCTTGCGGGGAGCCGATTGGTGGGGAGCCGGCTGGTGGGGTGGGGGGTCCGTCGCTTTGCGACGGTGGGGTGGTGAGGGTGGTTCGAAGTCGAGTGTCGGGCCGGTGGGCGCCTTCTTATTGGATTGCGTGGCTGGTCTCCGGTGGGTGGTTGAGCTACCTCCGATTGTCGAGTGTCGTCGCGCCGCCCGTCTTGGGCTGGCTTTCGTAGCCTGAGGCTCTGGGTGGAAGGGGCCCAAGTCACCATTTCCTCAAAGGCCCTTCGGTCGCACCCGCCACTCCCTGTGGCTGGTTGTCTGCCGCTATGTGGGGTGGTGACGGTGGGGAAGAAAAGACGCAGCTAGAGGGAGGGGTGGTGGGGTTCGTGGGGTGGGTGCGGCTGGTGGGGGGCTGGGGTCGTCACACGCGTCACATGTGACGCTTCCGTCTCTCTGGTGCGGCTCGTGGAGGGTTTAGGACACCCGCCAGATCGGGCGGATGTCCTAAACCACCCACGAACCCGTCGACGATGCCTCTGTCGTCACATCCACCACTCACACACCAGCAGCCAACGGACCGGCCTCCCCCACCCCACCCCGTAGCTGCGTCTTTTTCCCACCGTCACCACCTCACATACGTGCCACCCAACCCGTCACGTCGAGTGGCGAGTTCGACCGAAGGGCCTTTGAGGAAATGGTGACTCTCTCCCCTTCCACCCAGAGCCTTAGCCGACGAAAGCCAGCCCAAGGCGGCCGTTCGACATCGACGAGAGAATCGGAGGTAGCTCAACCCGCCACCGGAGACCAGCCACGCAATCCAATAAAAAGGCGCCCACCGGCGGAGAGGTGACTTCGAACCACCCTCGCCACCCCACCGTCGCAAAGCGACGGACCCCCCACCCGCCACCGGCTCACCCACCCGGCAACGACACCTCTACCGCGCCGGATCCGCACGCGCGCGGTTCGGAGCTTCGGGCGCCCGCCAGCGCCTCCACGAGAACCAGTCGCCCCCAGCTCTACTCGGCGTAGTGGGACGCCAGTTGGGGCTTCGGAGAGTACGGCGATCGTGTTCGTCGTCAGGTCACTCAGCAGGAGTTCCGCCGCTTACGTGACGTAGCCGGAGAGCGCCCGTGAGTCCGCGAGCCCGCCTGTCACGGAAGAGTCGCCGTACGCGGCCGGCGCTGGACGAGGGGCGGGACAACGTGACGATTGCCGCGCTGCTCGTCGTCTCCGAGCGGGCCGTCAGCAAGCACATCGGGAACGTCTTCGCGAAGCCCGGCCCGGAGGCGGGCGAGAGTGGGCGCCGGCGGGTGCTGTCCGTGCTCGCTCACCTCAACAGCCATATGGGCTAAATGTCCGTTACGCTCGTTTCGTATGGCTGTGAGGAACGACATCCCCGCTTCCCCCGCTCCCTGGCTGACCCAGGCCCTGCCGCGGCTGCGCGGCCTGGAGCCGACGCGAAGTTACGGGTACGCCGGTGAACCGCTGCACGACGACGGCCGGGGCGGTATGGAGGCCTACGCGGCACGCGTCGCCGATCTCGCGATGCGGATCGGCGAGGCGCTCCTGTCGTACGGGGCCTCCGCCGAGGAGGCGGTCGCCGGGATGCTCGTCACCGCGGAGACGTACGGGCTCAGCCACTGCGAGCCGAGCGTCACGCTCGCCCAGGTCTCGCTGTCCGCGCACGCGCCCGGCGAGTTGACCCCGCTGCACGCGAGCCGCGTCATCCGCAAGCACGCCACCGACTTCCGGACCCTGGGGCGCCTGCACACCCTGGTGGCCCGGATCAGCGAGCGCGAGCTGTCGCTGGAGGAGGCGCAGGCGGGGGCCAACCGGATACTCGACGCACCACCGGCCCGCGGGCGCTGGGCGCGGTGGCGGGTGCCGGTGCAGACGGGGCTCGTGGCCGCGGGCGGCGGGACCGTGTTCGGCGGCGGCCTGCTCACCGCCCTGTGCTCGTTCGTGGCCGGGCTGCTCGGGGCGCTGCTGAGCGGATGGCTGGGGCGCAACGGCGTCCCCGCGTTCTACCGGTTCGCCGTCGCCTCGATGCCTGCCGCCGTCATGGCCCTCGCCGTCAGCCGGATCGCGCCCGCGCACGCCGTGCAGGCCATCGTGGTCGCGGGCGTTCTCGGCCTGCTGCCCACCGTGACCTTCGTCAGCGCCGTGCAGGACGCGCTGACCGGGCACTACCTCACCGCGCTCGGGCGGCTCTTCGACGCGCTGCTCGTCTTCGCCGCCGTCGTCACCGGGGTGGTGGCGGTGCTCGGCGTCGGGCACCTGGTGGGTTTCACCGTGCCGATCGTGCCGTCCACGACGCGGGCCGAGTACCTCGGCGCCCCGGCGCTGGGCGCCGTCGTCTTCGCGGTGGCCGTGGCGGCGCGGGCGCGCACCCCGCGACGCGACTGGCT
>NZ_JAAGMG010001317.1 GCF_010548525.1 Streptomyces sp. SID14478 | reverse complement strand
GGCCGGGGCCCCGCGCTCGCCGGGCGTGGCCGGCAGGTCCCGCCCGCGCCGCATCGGCGAGGTGAGCAGGATCAGCCCGCAGACCGGGACCAGGGCGACCGTGCTCCACATCGCCGGGCGCAGTCCGATGCCCTCGGCCAGCGCGCCGCCGAGCAGGGCGCCGAGCGGGATCGTGCCGTAGTTGACGAAGGCGGAGGCGGTGCGCACCCGGCCGTAGAGGGCGGCCGGGATGTAGTTCTGCTCGAAGGTGGCCGTGATCGTGTTCTCGGCGACGACGGAGAAGACCACCGTGGCGTAGCCGAGGGTGAACAGGCCGATGCCGAGCGGGGAGTGCGCGGCGAACGGGATGAGCAGGGCGAGGCAGGGGGTGCCCAGGGTCAGGAGGTACACGGCCCGCGCCGTGCCGAGCCGGGTGCCGAGCCTGCGGGCGGCGAACGCGCCCGCGATGCCGCCGAGGCCGCCCGCGCCCAGCAGCAGGCCGATGGTGCCGGCCGGGAGGTGCGCCTCGCGGACCAGGAAGGTGACCTGGATCGACTGGAAGGCCGTCAGGGCCAGGTTCGTGGCGGCTCCGCACAGGGCGAAGGCGCGTATGTAGCCGTCGTGGAAGGTGAAGGCCAGGCCCTCGCGGATCTCCTTGACCAGGCTGGTGCCGGTGTCCGGGCGCTGCGGGCGTGCCTCGCGGTGGCGCAGGCCGAGCACGGCGAGGAGGGAGACGGCGAACGTGCCCGCCTGCGCGAGCATCGCGCCCGCGGGGCCGAGCAGGGTGACCAGGGCCCCGCCGCCGCTGTACCCGGCGAGCTGTCCGGCCTCCTCGCTGGCGTGCAGCGTGGAGTTGGCCTCGACCCGGTCCTCGCCGGTGACCAGGCGGGGCAGCAGGACCTCGTACGACGTCTTGAAGAAGACGGACGCGGTGCCGGTGAGCAGCGCGGTGACCAGCAACTGGGCGTAGGTGAGCACGTCGCACCAGGCCGCGAGCGGGATGGCGGCGATCAGCAGGAACGCGGCGGCGTCGCAGACCAGCATCAGCGGGCGGCGGGTCAGCCGGTCCACCCAGGCGCCGGCGACCAGCCCGATCAGCAGCCAGGGCAGCCAGGATGCGGCCGTGAGCACGGAGACCTGGAACGGGTTGGCGTCCAGCACGGAGAGGGCGGTCAGGGGCAGGGCGACCGAGGCGACGGAGGAACCCGTGCGGCCGGTCGTGGAGGCCGTCCAGAGGCGACGGAAATCGGCGTGACGCAGCAGGAGGGGGCGGCGCTTGGAGGCGGGCATGCGACGGAGCGTAGCTTGCAGAGAGTTCTCTGCATAGATTTATTTGCAGAGAACTCTCTGCAATATGGGCGGGGGTGTCCCCCGGCCCCATCGGCCCGGGGGAGGCGGGACTTTCACCACACGGCCTACGGGCGCTCGCGCCGTGGGAAGAGCTGGAGCTGTACCGAGACCGGCAGGGAACCCGGCGCGTGCGGGCCGTCCGCCGGGTAGTCCGTGGCGTACCGGTCGATCAGTTCCATCAGGTCCTCGCGCAGCCGGCTCAGCTCGGCGGGCCCCAGCCGCAGGTCCTTCCAGTCGCCGAGCAGGGAGGCGCCCTCCCACTCCTCCTCCCACTCCTCGGCGAGGTAGGCGGTCACCTGGTCCGCCATGTCCCGCACCATCTCGGCGAGGTACAGGTCGAGGGAGGCCTTGGCCGCCGGGTCCTTGCGCAACTGCGAGGACGGCAGCACCTGCGTCTTGTGGACGGCCTTCCACCAGCGCTCGCGCCTGGTGCCGAGACTCTCGTCCTCCTCGATGAACCCGTTCTCCGCGAGGTGGCGCAGGTGCCAGCTCAGCGTGCCCGTGCTCTCGCCGAAACGGGTGGCGAGGACCGCGGAGGTGGCCGGGCCCTCGCGGCGCAGCGAGTCCATGATCTTGATGCGGAGCGGGTGGGCGAGCGCGCGCAGGCTGCGGGTGTCCAGCGTGAGCGTGCCCTCCCGGCCCTGGCTCGGCAGCGCGGCTGGTGTGTCGGCGGTCATGGCCGCAGCGTAATCCGTACGGACCCCCGTTCGGCGTACGCGACAATGGGGGGCATGACCGCTACGACCCCGCCCCTCGCCGTCGGACCGCACACCGTCGCCCCGCCCGTGGTCCTCGCACCCATGGCGGGGATCACGAACGCGCCCTTCCGCACCCTGTGCCGGGAGTTCTCCGGCGGCAAGGGTCTCTTCGTGAGCGAGATGATCACGACGCGGGCGCTGGTCGAGCGCAACGAGAAGACCATGCAGCTCATCCACTTCGACGAGACCGAGAAGCCCCGCTCGATCCAGCTGTACGGCGTGGACCCGGCGACCGTCGGCAAGGCCGTCCGCATGATCGCGGAGGAGGACCTCGCCGACCACATCGACCTGAACTTCGGCTGCCCCGTCCCGAAGGTCACCCGCAAGGGCGGCGGCTCGGCGCTCCCGTACAAGCGCCCGCTGCTGCGCGCGATCCTGAAGGAAGCGGTGTCGGGCGCGGGTGACCTGCCGGTCACCATGAAGATGCGCAAGGGCATCGACGACGACCACATCACGTTCCTCGACGCGGGCCGGATCGCCGTCGAGGAGGGCGTCACGGCGATCGCGCTGCACGGCCGCACGGCGGCCCAGCACTACGGAGGCACCGCCGACTGGGACGCGATCGCGCGCCTGAAGGACCACGTGCCCGAGATCCCCGTCCTCGGCAACGGCGACATCTGGTCGGCGGACGACGCGCTGCGCATGGTGCGCGAGACCGGCTGCGACGGGGTCGTCGTGGGCCGTGGCTGCCTCGGCCGGCCGTGGCTCTTCGCCGACCTGGTCGCGGCGTTCGAGGGCCGCCCGGAGCGGGTCCAGCCCACGCTGCGGGTCGTCGCCGACGCGATGGTCCGCCATGCCACGCTGCTGGGCGAGTGGATCGGCGACGAGGCGCGCGGTGTCATCGACTTCCGTAAGCACGTCGCCTGGTACCTGAAGGGCTTCGCGGTCGGCGGCGAGCTGCGCAAGCGGCTCGCGACCACTTCGTCCCTGGCCGAACTGCGCTCCGGGCTCGACGAGTTGGACCTGGACCAGGACTGGCCGGCCGGCGCGGACGGCCCCCGGGGCCGCACCTCGGGCAACAACCGGGTGGTGCTGCCGGACGGCTGGCTCAAGGACCCGTACGACTGCGCGGGCCTGTCCGAGGACGCCGAACTGGACACGTCCGGGGGCTGACCCGGGCCCGCTCCTGGTCGGCCGGGGTGCGCGGCGGCCGGACTCAGCCGCCCACGGCGCTGAGCAGTGCCAGCGGCGCCGCCGCGGACCGGGACTCGCGGACGCACGCGTACGGGTAGGGCACCGGCTCCGGGTACGCCGACCTGGCGTACCCCGCGACGACCTCCGGCAGCCGCCCACCGCAGGCGACCGCCGCCGAGACGACCCCCTGCGCGACGGCCCGCGCCTCGTCGTGCAGGCCGTACCGCGCGAGCCCGAGCGCGATCAGCGCGTTGTCGTGCGGCCACACCGAACCCCGGTGGTACGACAGCGGGTGGTAGGCGGCCTGCCCGGAGGCGACCGTGCGCACCCCCCACCCGGAGAAGAAGTCCGGTTCCAGCAGGCGCCGCCCGACCGCCTCCCCGTACTCCTTGTCGAGCAGCCCGGACCACAGCAGGTGCCCGGCGTCGGAGGCGAGCGCGTCCACCTGCCGGCCGTCGCCGTCCAGGGCCAGCGCCACGAACCCCTGCTCCGGCATCCAGAAGTCCCGCACGAAACGGTCCCGCAGGTCCGCGGCCGCCTGCTCCAGGAGCTGCGCGTACACCTCGTCGTCCCACACCGCCCGCGCGAGCGCGGCCGTGCGCCGCAGTGCGTCGTACGCGTAGCCCTGGGCGCCCGCCGCCATCACCGGGCCGGTGGCCCGGCTGCCGTCCGCCGAACAGATCGCGCCGGGGGAGTCCTTCCAGTTCTGGTTCGCCAGGCCGCCCTGGTCGGCGCGGTAGACGAGGTAGCCGCGCGACGTCAGCCCGCCGTGGTCCAGCATCCAGCCCACCGCGGCCCGCGCGTGCGGTTCGAGGCGCCGGGCGAGCGCCGGGTCCCCGGTCTGCTCCGTGTACGCGCCGAGCAGCACGAGGAACAGGGGCGTCGCGTCGACCGAGCCGTAATAGCGCCCGTACGGCACCTGCCCGAAGTGCGCCAGCTCCCCGTGCCGCACCTCGTGCACGATCTTCCCGGGCTGCGCCACGGCGGCCTCGACCTGCTCGGTGGCCTGCGTCGCGGCGAGCACCGGCAGGGTGGCGGCGGCCAGCCGCGGCCGGTAGGGGAGCGCGAACAGCGAGGTCAGGAGGGCGTCCCGCCCCAGCAGCGTGAGGAACCACGGCACCCCGGCCGCCGGCACCAGATGCCGCTCCCCGTCGGGGCCCGCCGCCGGTACCCGCAGCACCGCCAGGTCGGCGAGGCCCCGGGCG
>NZ_JAAGMG010001272.1 GCF_010548525.1 Streptomyces sp. SID14478 | reverse complement strand
GGAGCGGTGCTCGCCGCGCGGGGCGTGGTCCTGCTGACCCGGGCCACGGCCCCGGCCGCGGAGCGGGCACCTGCCGAAGAGCCCTCGACCGTGCTCCCGCTCCCGTCCCCTGCCGAGGAGCCCCCGACCGTGGTGGCGCTCCCGGCCATCCCCGCCCAGCCGGAACCGGAGCCGCTCGCGCTGCGCGCCTCCTGACCGGGCCCCGCCAGGTGTCAGGTGTATTGATCACCAGCGTGGACCACGCTCGTGATCAACACAGCTAGCGGGCGGCGCGGACCGCGTCCAGGGCGAAGCCGAAGACGCGGTCGCGCTGCGCTTCGTCGACGTACGCCGCCCCGAGCACGCCGGACATCATCCGCAGCAGGTCGTCGAAGGAGATGTCCGCGCGGGCCAGGCCCGCCTCCTGGGCGCGCTCCAGCAGCGGTTCACCGGCGCCGATCATCGCGCCGCGGCAGGAGACGAAGACGTCGGACTCCCCGTCGAGCGCCTCCCTGATGGCGCGCTTGGTCACCGTGTAGTCCACGAAGCGGCGCAGCCAGGTGGCCAGCCCCTCCCACGGGTCGGCGTCCGCGAGTTCGTCCGAAAGCCGGCACAGGCCGTCGACCTCGTCGGCGTACACGGTCTCGAACAGGGCGGTGCGCGTGGGGAAGTTGCGGTACAGCGTGCCGATGCCGACCCCCGCCCGCCGGGCGATGTCCTCCAGCGAGGCCTCCGCGCCGTTCTCCGCGAACGCCTCGCGCGCGGCGTCGAGCAGCGCGTCGAAGTTGCGCCGGGCGTCGGCGCGGCGCGGGCGCTGGGCGGCGACCACGGTGCCCACGCGCTCTCGGTCGGTGGTCGTCATGCGTGCACCTCGCCTCTCCCGATGAGGTTGAACCGGAGGCACCCCTCCGCTATGGTTATCTAAGTCGAGGGATGCCTCCACTTTAGCAGGAGCACCCCGTGCCCTGTCGTACCCGGTGAACCGACGGCTCCGTACGGCAGGCCCCCGAATCCTTGCAGCCCGCGCACGTCCGCGGGCCGCCCCCTGCTGCCGTCGCCCTCCCGGAGCCCGGAAAGAAGCCGATCTTGAACCGGAACAACCGCCTCACCTTCGCGGTGCTCGCCACCGGTGCCGGCGTGTTCTCGATGATGCAGTCGCTGGTCGCGCCCGCGCTGCCCACGATCCAGCACGCCCTGCACACCTCCCAGGCCACCTCGACCTGGGTCATGACGGCGTACCTGCTGTCCGCGTCCGTCTTCACCCCGATCCTCGGCCGGGTCGGCGACCTCGTCGGCAAGAAGCGCACGATGGTCGCCGCGCTGGCCGCCCTCACCGTGGGCTGTCTGCTCGCGGCCCTCGCGCCGGACATCGGCGTCCTGATCGTCGCCCGGGTCGTCCAGGGCATCGGCGGTGCCCTCTTCCCGCTCTCGTTCGGCATCATCCGCGACGAGTTCCCCGCCCAGCGGGTCAGCCCCAGCATCAGCAACCTGTCCGCGGTGATCGCGGCGGGTGGCGGTGTCGGCATGGTCGCCGCGGGCCCCATCGTGGGCGCCCTCGACTACACGTGGCTGTTCTGGTTGCCCGCCGCGATCGTCGCGGTGACCGCCCTGATAGCCCTGCGCCACGTTCCCGAGTCGCCCCACCGCGGTACGGGACGGGTCAACTGGTCCGGCGCCGTGCTGCTGTCCGGCTGGCTCGTCGCCCTGCTGCTCCCCCTGAGCCAGGCCACGTCCTGGGGCTGGGGCTCGCTCAAGGTGGTCGGGCTGCTGGCCTCCGCCGTCGTCCTGTTCACCGCCTGGCTGTTCGCCGAGGCGCGCTCCCGCAACCCGCTCATCGACCTGCGCGTGCTGCGACTGCCCGCCGTGTGGACCACGAACACCGCCGCGCTGCTGTTCGGGGCGGGCATGTACGCGGTCTGGTCGTACCTGCCGGGCTTCGTGCAGACCCCGTCCGCGGCCGGGTACGGCTTCGGGTCGAGCGTGACCGGCGCGGGCCTTCTGATGCTGCCGATGCTCGTCGCCATGTT
This sequence comes from Streptomyces sp. SID14478, assembly GCF_010548525.1. Lineage (GTDB taxonomy): Bacteria > Actinomycetota > Actinomycetes > Streptomycetales > Streptomycetaceae > Streptomyces. The sequence continues at coordinate 5,117 of NZ_JAAGMG010001272.1, read as the reverse complement.
CCTCGCAGGCGTGCTCAGCGGGCGGCTCGAACCCGTCGTCGGCGCGAAGAAGCTGCTCACCACGGGCGCAGCGCTGGGCGCCGTGTCCTGCGCGATGCTCGCCGCGTGGCACGGGCAGCAGTGGCAGATCGCGGTCGCGGCCGGGATCTTCGGCCTCGGCATCGGTCTGGCCTTCGCCTCCATGGCGAACCTGATCGTGCAGAACGTTCCGGCCGCGCAGACCGGCGCGGCCACCGGGATGAACGCCAACATCCGCACCATCGGCGGCTCCCTCGGCGCGGCCCTGATGACAGCACTGGTCACCGACAGCCTGCAGCCCTCGGGCCTGCCCCACGAGTCCGGCTACACGCACGGGTTCGCGCTGCTGGCGCTCCTGTGCCTGGCGGCGGCGCTCGCCGCGCTGCTGGTCCCGGCCGGCCGCCGGGCCGTGGTGACCCGGGTCGCGGCGTCGCAGGAACGGGCCCCGGACCGGCGGGTGACCGCCGAGCGCTGAGCGCACGTGCAGCAGGGGGCGGACCGTGCGGTCCGCCCCCTGCGCACTCGTAGGGTCCGGTCAGGTCACCCGAAGCCGCGCGAGTCCTGCTTCAGCGCGGTGTCCACCGTCAGGGCCGTCGCGACGACGAGGCTGAGCAGCGGCTCGGGCAGCTGGAAGTGGATCTGCAGCACGTAGTTGTCCGCGGTCGTGAACATCGTCTTGGCGAGTCCCTCCCACGTCTTCGTGATGCGGGCGACTTCCTGGTCGTTGTGGTCGACGATCGCGAAGTTCCAGGCGCGCCAGTTCTCCGCCTTGATGGCGCCGACCTGCTGGCCGTTCACGTTCATCGCGAAGTTGATCTTGCCGATCATGTTCTGCTGGACGATCTCGCCGACCGGCGAACCGTCCGGGCGCTCCACGACGACCCGCGACTTCATGAACTTCGCGGGGCGCGTGAGCACCAGCTGCGGCTGGCCGTACGCGTCCCGGATCTCCAGCTTGTGCGTCATGAACTGGTCGACGCTGGAGACGAAGCGCAGCGCCTTCTTCAGGCCGCTCTGCCCGATCTCGGTGACCGAGCCGAGCAGGTTCCCGTTCTGGTCCATGACGCTGTACTCGTTGGTCAGCTCGATCAGCTTGGCCTTCTGGTTCACCACCAGGACCGGTTCGGTGAACAGCGAGCCGCCGCCCTGCGCGCCCGGCGCGACACCGGCCTGCTGCTGCACCTGACGCTGCACCCGGCCCGGGTCCGCCTGCGGCTGCCCGTACCCCGGCCCGGCGAACTGGCCCTGCGCGGGCTGCTGTTGCTGCACGGGCTGCGCCTGCACCGGCTGCGCCCGGGGCTGCTGCGCCTGCGGGGGGACCTGCCCCGCCGCGGGTGCCTGGGCCTGCGGCTGCGCCTGCTGCGGGCCCTGGTCGTGCGTGTGCTCGGTCCACTGGGAACCGTCCCACCACCGCAGCGTCTGGGGAGCCCCCTGGGGGTCCGGGTACCAACCTGCAGGGGTGTTCGATTGCGTCGTCACCGGGGCACACTATCGCGCCACCCCGGGAACACATCCAGGCCGGACGCATGTGAAGTGCGCCCCTCCGCCCCGCGACCACGGAAGCGAAGGGGCGCCTGGTTCACGCGGTCGCGATCGCCGGGTCGCTCACCCCGGTCTGCCCGTTCTCCACGTGCCCGGCCAGGCGGCGCAGATATCCGGCATTGCCCTCGAACACGACCTTCAGGTCGTACCAGCGCTTGGTGCCGCGCAGGTCGACGGTCTGCGCGGAGGTGGCCCCGGCACGCACCTTGTACGTCTGCGGCTGGCCGCCGTAGGCGTTGGTGACCGTGAAGGTGACGTCCGCGGCGGTCGGGTTCTTCAGCGTCAGCCGCAGATTGCCGGTGGCGGCGTCGTGCCGCGCGGTGACCTCCGGCTCGGCGACCTTGTTGTTGCCTTGAAAGGTGCGCAGGAAGCCGTTCGGACCGTGCACGGTGAGGTCGTAACTGCCGCCGGAGTAGGCCGAGTTCCAGCTGTCGGCGATCGACTTGGCGGCCTCGGCCGTGTACGTCCACGGGCCGTCGGTGCGCTTTTGGGAGCGCACCTGGAAGGCCGCGCCCTTCTTGTCGCCGCCGCTGAACGTCAGCTTGAACTTGCCGGTCGCGACGTCCTGCGCACCGTCGACGTAGGGCGCGTAGCCGAGCGGGCGGCTGGGCCGCGAGCCCGCCTCCTGCCGGGGCACCGCGCCCTCGGCGGGCGGCTTCGGGACGTAGCTGTCGTGCCGCTCGCGGTCCGGCGGCTCGTAGCCCGAGGTGTCGGGCAGGTCCGCCGGGTCGGTGACCTTGAGGGAGAAGTCGAACGCGGAGGTGAGGTCGCCGCAGATGGCGCGGCGCCACGGCGAGATGTTGGTCTCCTTGACCCCGAACCGGTTCTCCATGAAGCGGATGATCGAGGTGTGGTCGAAGGTCTCGGAGCACACGTAGCCGCCCGTCGACCACGGCGAGACCACGATCATCGGCACGCGCTGCCCGAGCCCGTAGGGGCCCGCGGCGCGGCTGCCGCCCGGGTAGTAGTCGAGCGTCGTGTCGACGGTGGACAGGCCCTGGTTCGCCGAGGCGGGCGCGTAGGGCGGCACGACGTGGTCGAAGTAGCCGTCGTTCTCGTCGTACGTGATGAACAGGGCCGTCTTGCTCCACACCTCGGGGTTCGCGGTGAGGGCGTCGAGGACCTGCGAGATGTACCAGGCGCCGTAGTTCGCGGGCCAGTTGGGGTGCTCGGAGAACGCCTCGGGCGCCGCGATCCAGGAGATCTTCGGCAGCTTCCCGGCCTTCACGTCGGCCTTGAGGACGTCGAAGTACCCGTCCCCCGCCTTGGCGTTCGTGCCGGTGCGGGCCTTCTCGTACAGCGCGTCACCGGGCTTGGCGTTGCGGTAACTGTTGAAGTACAGCAGCGAGTTGTCGCCGTAGTTGCCGCGGTAGGCGTCGTCGATCCAGCCCCAGCCGCCCGCCGCGTCCAGGCCGTCGCCGATGTCCTGGTAGACCTTCCAGGAGACGCCCGCCTTCTCCAGGCGCTCGGCGTACGTCGTCCAGCCGTAGCCCGCCTCCTCGTTGCCGAGGACCGGGCCGCCGCCGGTGCCGTCGTTGCCGACGCAGCCGGAGAGCATGTAGTAGCGGTTCGGGTCGGTGGCACCGATGAACGAACAGTGGTAGTCGTCACAGACGGTGAACTTGTCGGCGAGGGCGTAGTGGAACGGAATGTCCTCGCGCGTCAGGTGCGCCATCGTGCCGGTGCCCTTGGCGGCGATCCAGTTGTCGTACTTACCGCCGTTGAAGGCGCTGTGCCCGCCCGCCCAGTCGTGGTCGAGGCCCGCGATGAACTGCATGCCGAGGTCGTCGGCGTCCGGGTGGTACGGCAGCGTCTCCTTGCCTGCGCTCGACTGGTTCCACACCGGCTTGCCGCTCGGCAGGGTGACGGGGCGGGGGTCGCCGAAGCCGCGGACGCCCTTCATCGACCCGAAGTAGTGGTCGAAGGAACGGTTCTCCTGCATCAGGACGACGATGTGCTCGATGTCCTTGACGGTGCCGCTGCGGCGGGCGGCGGGGATGGCCGCGGCGCGGTCGATGGAGCCGGACAGCGCCGTGAAAGCGGCGGTGCCTCCGGCTATCTGGAGGAAGCGGCGCCGATTGAGTTCGGTCATGGGTGTGGGGGTCTCCTGTTGCTTCGGTGGTGGTCCGTCCACGAAGAGGGGCAGACCGGAGTGTTCAAGATGACCGGGGCCGAAGGAAAGGGAACGGAAGTGACAGTCGCGCAAAATGTGCGCGACCGTGACGCAAAGTAACTCGCCTGTCAGCGCACGCCGTGCCACAACTCCCGCTCCGCCGACCGCGGATCGGCCTCGGTGCGGCAGGCCCCGTCGTCGAACACCATCGTGGCCCGCTCCCCCGCCGGGTCGTACGCGGGCCAGCCCGGGTCGCCGGTCCCCGCGAAGGAGACCCATGCGCCGTGCACCGTGCGCGCCAGCTCGGCCGGGGCGTCCTTGCCCGTCATCGGCACGTAGTCGGGGTCGTCGAGCAGGTCGAAGACGAAGCCGAGCTCCAGCGCGTGGCAGGCGCCGAGCGCGCCGTCGAACTGCGGGGAGCGCCAGGCGAACTCGTACAGGTGCGTACCGGGGACGGACTCGGCGAGGCGCACGGCGGGGATGCGCCAGAACCAGTCGGTGACGATCGCGTCGAGCAGTTCACCGGGCGTCGCGCCCGGCCGCGTCGCCCGGTACCCGTCGAGATCCACGCCGTACGCTTGGGCGCCGCGCGCGACCCGCCCCTCCGAGATGGTGGCCAGCCGCCCGTTCGGCACCATGTACAGCCGGTTCTCCTCACGGTTCGAGCCGACGAGGAGGTCGACACCGAGGTCCGGCCCCGGCAGTCGCAGCTCCTCGGCGACCGGCTCGAAGACCATGCCGTTGAGCGCCGCGTCGCCCCACACCGCGGGGTCGGGCCGCCGCGCGAAGTCGCTCCGCAAGGTCTCCTGCGCCGCCATGAGCGCGGCCGGCGGCACGCCCGCGAACGCCTCGGCCGTGTGCGGGACGCCGAGCTGCGCCGCCATCCGCTCCCCGATCCGGCGCGCCGTGTCCGGCCGTACGAAGTGGTGGCAGGCGCCGCTCTGCAGCACGGCGCGGCGCAGCAGGCCCCGGGCGCGCGGATCCGCGAGCAGCTGCCCGATCGCCACGCCGCCCGCGGACTCCCCGAACACGGTGACGCGGTCCGGGTCGCCGCCGAACGCCGCGATGTTGTCGCGCACCCACTCCAGGGCGGCGATCTGGTCGAGCAGGCCCCGATTGTCGGGGGCGCCGGGCAGGTGCAGGAAACCGTCCGTGCCCAGCCGGTAGTTGACGCCGACGAACACGACCCCGTCGCGGGCGAACGTCTCGCCGCGGTAGCCGGAGGAGTTCGCGGAGCCGTTGGAGAAGCCGCCGCCGTGCAGCCACACCATGACGGGCAGCCGCGCCCCGGGGCCCGGCTCGGGGGTCCACACGTTCAGGTTGAGGCAGTCCTCGCCCGGCACCGACGTCTCGGGGATGAGCGCGTCGAAGGGCGGCGCATAGGGCACCTTGGGCGCGGTCGGCCCGTACGCCACGGCGTCGCGCACCCCGCTCCACGGCTCGG
>NZ_JAAGMG010001228.1 GCF_010548525.1 Streptomyces sp. SID14478 | reverse complement strand
CCGCGGCACGGCCCCCGACCTGCTGGAGCTGTTGCCGCAGTGGCTGGCGGCAGCCAACGGGCACGGTTATGCGCCGCCCCCCGAACTCCTGCCGGCCCTGCTCGACGCGGCGCGCGGCCGCACCGACCTGCGCCCGGCGGCCCTCACGTTCGCGGGCCCGCGCGCGCTGTGGCTGGCCCGGCTCAACCCGGACTGGAAGTTCGCCCTGCGTGCCACTCCGGGCGCGGGCACCACGCTGCCGATGCCGGAGGAGACGGACAAGGTCCAACTGCTCTGGGTGGAGGGCCTGTTCGCGGAGCGGGTCGCGCTACTTGCGGCCGTCCGGGCCCACTCCCCGGAGGCGGCCCGCACCCTCCTGGAGGGGACGTGGAGCACGGAGCGCGCCGAGGACCGCCTCATGTTCCTGGACTCCCTGCGTACGGGTCTGACCGACGCGGACGAGCCGTTCCTGGAGCGAACCCTGACCGACCGCAGCCGCAACGTACGGGCGACGGCGGCCGAGCTGCTCTCGGCACTGCCGCACTCCGCGCTCGCCGCACGCATGGCGGACCGGGCCCTGTCCTGTGTGGCGCTCGACCGCACGACGCACACGGTCACCGTGGAGGCACCGCACGAGTGCGATGCGGCGATGGAGCGCGACGGCGTCGTGGCCAAGCCGCCGACGGGCCGGGGCGAACGGTCATGGTGGCTGGGCCAGTTGGTGGAGGCGGCGCCGCTGGACCGCTGGCCCGCGAGACTCGGCGGCCGCACGCCGCAGGAGATCGTGGCGTTGCCGGTCGCCGACGACTGGCGGAGCGAGTTGCATGCCGCCTGGTGCCGCGCCGCGGTGCGGCAGCGGGACATCGGCTGGTCCCGGGCGCTGCTCGGGGCGCCGACGTCCCCGGACGCCGCGGGCCCCGGCGCGGTGTCGCTCGCGGAGCGGGCGAAGCTGCTCGCGGCGCTGCCGGGGGCGGAACGGGCGGAGTGGGTCGCGGGGTTCATCGCGGCGCACGGCCTGTCCGAGGCGTTCCAGCTGCTCGGGGTGTGCGCGACACCCTGGGCGCCTCCGCTCGGGCGGGCCGTCGTCGACGCGCTCAACATCGCGCGGGACGCGGGGAGTTACCCGTGGAGCTTCAGCGGAGTGATGGGCCTGGCCGAACGGTGCCTGGACCCGGACGAGGCGGCACGCCTCGAAGGGCTCACTGCCGCGGTGGAGGAATCGGAGGATGCGGCACCGGGCGCCGGAGGGTACTGGTCGGAGGCGTTCCAGCGGCTGGTCGGCACGTTGCGGCTGCGCCGGGCGATGCGCGACGAACTCCACTCGGCGACGCGGCCCACGCAACCGACGTAACTCACAGGGTCCACGGACCCCACGGACCCCACACCCAACGGAACCCGCAAGCCCCCACAGACGAACCCACGAGGAGGACCCCACAACTCACAAAGAGACCCACGCACCGCACGTGATCCACAGAACCCAGCGCCCGACACCCCGCCGACCACGGGGCCAGGCGGACGGACGCCCCGCCCACCACAGGGCCACGCCGACGCCCCGTCACCGCACGGTCGGGCCTACGCCCCGGCCAGCGAGCCGGTCCTACGCCCCCCAACCACCGCACGGCCCAGGCTGACGCCCCGTCACCACAGGGCCAGGCCGACGCCCTGGTCGATGCCCGGCCACGCCGACCCCCGTCACCGCGCGGCCGCGCCTACGCCCCGGCCGGCTGCCGGACGTTGGCGCGGACCCAGTCCACGATCGACGCGGTCGTCGCACCCGGCGTGAAGATCTCCGCGACGCCCTTGTCCTTCAGCGGCGCGATGTCGGCCTCGGGGATGATGCCGCCGCCGAAGACCTTGATGTCGGCGGCATCGCGCTCGGCCAACAGCTCGATGACGCGCGCGAACAGGGTGTTGTGCGCGCCGGAGAGGATGGACAGGCCGATCGCGTCGGCGTCCTCCTGGATGGCGGTGTCCACGATCTGCTCGGGCGTCTGGTGCAGCCCGGTGTAGATGACCTCCATACCGGCGTCGCGCAGCGCCCGCGCGATCACCTTGGCCCCGCGATCGTGGCCGTCGAGCCCCGGCTTCGCGACGACCACGCGGATCGGACCGGCTGCCACACCCATCACTGCCTCCATGAAGTGACTGATCCCCGAGGATCTGGTCCCCGTGGACCTGATGCCCGGGTTCCGGATATCCCATCCCGGACACCCGAAGTGAACGAACGTTATCGACAGCATCCCGCAACCGGCCGTTTCACGGTGCGGACCGAGGGGGAAATCACACGGTGGGACACGTTCGCTGCGCGCCCGTCCGCACCACGCGACAGCACCGCCGCATCCGGTTCGGGCGCCAGGGAGCCGCTTTCGAGGACGCCGGGCCACCGTGCCGACAGCCGCACGGCATGGTGGCACGGTGCGTTCGGCCATCACGGGGACCGCACGGGCCGATGAGTCGGCACATCAGGCCCGGCCCGCCGCCGTGGGACCGCTTCGTCCGGCTCCCCATGAGCGCACACGGGGTCAGGGACGGCCTCGGTGTGCCGACGGGAGGTTGGCCGGTGAAGGTCACGAGGATCCTGCCCTTTCGCCCGCTCTGTCATCTGCTGCCCACCAGGCTGGCCGGTCTGTCGATCGCACTCCTGAAGGCGACCGCACTGGAACTGGCGATCCTCGCGGGGCATCTGCTCCTCTACCCCTCCGGCGTGCTCCCCGAGCGAAGGCAGCCCTTGGCGCTACCGCCAAAGCCCTCGCCCTCCCCCAGCACAACCACAACCACGACCACGACCACGACCACAGCCACGACCACAGCCACAGCCACAGCCACAGCCACAACAGCCCTCTCCACCACGCCGCTCACAGACGCACCCCGCCCCCCAGCCGCACCCCCGGACACAGCACACCTGCCCACGCCCGCCAAGCCCCCGGTGCTCCTGCTGCACGGGTTCATCGACAACCGCTCGGTGTTCGTGCTGCTGCGCCGTTCGCTGGCCCAGCACGGCCGGCAGCAGGTCGAGTCGCTCAACTACTCCCCCCTCACCTGTGACATACGGACCGCGGCCGCCCTGCTGGCCCGGCACGTGGAGGAGTTGTGCGAGCGGACGGGGCGGGAGCGAATCGACGTCGTGGGCCACAGCCTGGGCGGGCTGATAGCGCGCTACTACGTTCAGCGGCTGGGCGGCGACAAGCGGGTGCGCATCCTCGTCACGCTCGGCACGCCGCACGCCGGTACCCGGATCGCCCGGCTCGCGGACGCGCATCCGATCGTGCGGCAGATGCGCCCCGGCTCCTCCGTCGTCGAGGAGTTGAAGCAGCCCGCCCCCGGCTGCCGTACGCGCTTCGTGAGTTTCTGGAGCGATCTCGACCAGTTGATGGTGCCGCTCGAGACGGCCTGCGTCGACCACCCGGACCTGCTCGTGCAGAACGTGCGGGTGACCGGTATCGGGCATCTGGCGCTGCCGGTGCACCCGGCCGTCGCGACCGGCATCCGGCAGGCGCTCGACGCCTCCGCGGGCGAGGAAGCACGTGCCGCCGGCTCCGTCGGGGGTCTGACCGTGGCGTGACCGGGGAGCCCCAGGAACCCCACGCTTCCCGGTAAGACGTCGAACGCACGTCGAACTCAGAGCCAAAGCTGTGCCCACAGTTCACCGAAAGGCGGCCGATTGCCCGTTTCCGCGGGGCATGAAACCTGCCGAAGATTGTCGCGCCCTCGTACCGCCGGGTACAGTCACCGCACTGCTCTGCCAGCCCCTGTTGTCGAGGCGAAAGAGAAGTTGGTGAACGACCGTCATCCGTCGGGGACCGCGTACGACGCGGCGTACGACGGTTACTCCACGACCAGCTTCGCCGCCGACCCCCTCTTCGGCGATCTGCCGGGGAACGACCCGTACAGCACCGGTACCCACGACACCGGTTCCTACGACACCGGCTCCGGCTCCTTCGGGACGGGGGCCTTCGAGACGGGTTCCTACGACACCGGTTCCTACGACACGGGCCAGTGGCCCGCGGCCGGTCACCAGCAGTACGCGGCCCCGTACGCCTCACCGGCGTACGACCACACGAGCGGCTACGACACCGGCAGTTACGACACGACCGCCATGTGGGCGGGCGCCGGTGCGGGCGCCGGTTACGAGCAGCAGCACACCGGGCAGTGGCCCGCGCAGTCCTACGAGACGCAGACCTTCGAGTCCCCGGTCTTCGGTACGACGGCGTACGACACGGGCGCGTACGACGCCACGGCGTGGAACTCCGACGCGAGCACGGCGGCGACCGCGGTACAGGACACGCCCCACACGCACGCCATGCCCCACGTGCAGGACGCGTCGCACACCCAGGCCATGCCCCACGTGCAGGACGCGTCGCACACGCAGCCCATGCCCCAGGTGCAGGACACGCACGAGCACATCCCGGACCAGTACAGCCCCGCCGAATACGCCCAGGCACACGACGAGCACGGGCCCGAGCACGCGCCGCACGGGTACGCGTCCGGCCCGGACCCCGAGCGGGCCCCCGACCCGGATCCGACGTCCGCCGAACCGACGGCCTCGGAACCGACGTCCGCCGAATCGGCCTCGGGCGAAGGGGAGTTCACCCCGCGTGCCGCGCCCCGCGGCGGCCGGTCCCGGCGCCGCACCCCCACCAGGCGCTCCGCGCTGCTGACCGTGGCCGTGCCCTCGGTGTGCGTCGTCGGGGTCGCCGGAGTCGCGGCGGCGTCCGTGATGGGCGGCGGGGACGACGGCAAGGACACGCAGGCGGCGTCGGCGCCCGACGCGACCGCGGTGAAGCCCGCCGTCGCCAACAACAAGCTGGACACGCAGCTCAAGGAGATGTCCGCGGACGCGGGCGACTTCGCCGACCGGGCGAGCCGCACGCAGGAGCGGATCGACCTGAAGGCCAAGCAGGAGGCCGACCGCAAGAAGGCCGCCGCGGAGGCCAAGCGCAAGGAGGCGCTGCGGCCCAAGTTCGCGCTGCCCATCAAGCAGCGGGGACTGAGCGCCTACTACGGGCAGGCCGGCATCAACTGGATGTCCGTGCACACGGGCATCGACTTCCCGGTCTCGTACGGGACCGAGGTGATGGCGGCGACGGACGGCACCGTGCGCACGCAGTGGAACAGCGCGTACGGGAACATGGCGATAGTCACCGCCAAGGACGGCACGGAGACCTGGTACTGCCACCTGTCCACGCACACCGTGATGAGCGGTCCCGTGAAGGCCGGTGACGTGATCGCCCGCTCGGGCAACTCCGGGAACTCGACCGGCCCGCACATGCACTTCGAGGTGCGGCCCGGGGGCGGCTCGGCGATCGACCCGCTGCCGTGGCTGCGCAGCCACGGCCTCGACCCGACGTAAAACCGCCCCCTGCTCCTGCCCGCCCTGCGCCGGGCGCTCTACCTCACAGCTTCTCGACCGGCGCGTACCGCAGGAGCAGTCGCTTCGGCTTGGGGTCCCCGAAGTCGATGGTCGCCTCCGCGTTGCCCCCGGAGCCGCCGACTCCCACCACCGTGCCGAGGCCGAACTGGTCGTGCGTGACGCGGTCGCCGACGGCGAGGGACACCACGGGCTTCTCGGTGGCGCGGCGGGTGGCGAACGCCGGGGTGGTGCGGGAGCGCGACGACGAGAGCGACGCGGCGATCCCGCCGCCGATCCCCTTGGCCGAGCTCGCGGGCGCGGGCGTGGAGCCGCCCGTGCGCTTCCACTCCAGATGCGCGTCCGGGATCTCCTCCAGGAAGCGGGACGGCGGGTTGTACGAGGGGTGGCCCCAGGCGCTGCGCATGCCCGACCGCGTCAGGTACAGCCGCTCCCGCGCGCGCGTGATGCCGACGTACGCGAGGCGCCGCTCCTCCTCCAGCTCCTTGGTCTGACCCAGGGAACGCATGTGCGGGAAGACGCCGTCCTCCATGCCGGTCAGGAAGACCACCGGGAATTCGAGGCCCTTGGCGGTGTGCAGGGTCATCAGGGTGATGACGCCGCTGCCGTCGTCCTCCTCGTCGGGGATCTGGTCGGAGTCGGCGACGAGGGCGACGCGCTCCAGGAAGTCGGAGAGCGTACCGCCGCTCGCCTCTTCCTGGTTCTCCTCCGCCGCGCCGGACTCCTGCTCGAACTCCAGGGCCACGGCGGCGAGTTCCTGGAGGTTCTCGATGCGGGTCTCGTCCTGCGGGTCGGTGGAGGACTGCAACTCGGCGAGGTACCCGGTGCGTTCGAGGACGGCCTCCAGGACCGTCGCCGGGCCCGCGCCGGACTCGACGACGGTCCGCAGGTCCTCCATCAGCGTGTTGAACCGCCTGACCGCGTTCGTCGAGCGGGCGGCCATGCCGTACGCCTCGTCGACGCGGCGCAGCGCCTGCGGGAAGGAGATCTTCTCGCGCTGGGAGAGCGCGTCGATCATGGCTTCGGCGCGGTCGCCGATGCCGCGCTTGGGCACGTTCAGGATGCGGCGCAGCGGGACCGAGTCCTCGGGGTTGGCGAGGACGCGCAGGTAGGCCAGCACGTCGCGGACCTCCTTGCGCTCGTAGAAGCGCACTCCGCCGACGACCTTGTAGGGCAGGCCGACGCGGATGAAGATCTCTTCGAAGACACGGGACTGCGCGTTGGTCCGGTAGAAGACGGCGACGTCGCCCGCCTTCGCGTCGCCCGCGTCGGTGAGCCGGTCGATCTCCTCGGCGACGAACTGCGCCTCGTCGTGCTCGGTGTCCGCGACGTAGCCGGTGATCTGGGCGCCCGCGCCCTGGTTCGTCCAGAGGTTCTTGGGGCGGCGTGACTCGTTGCGCTCGATGACCGCGTTGGCCGCGGAGAGGATCGTCTGCGTGGAGCGGTAGTTCTGCTCCAGCATGATCGTCGTCGCGTCCTTGTAGTCCTCCTCGAACTGGAGGATGTTGCGGATCGTGGCGCCGCGGAACGCGTAGATGGACTGGTCCGCGTCACCGACGACGCACAGCTCGGCGGGGTCCGCGTCGTTGCCCTCCGCGTCCTGGGCCGGTCCGACGAGCTCGCGCACCAGCGCGTACTGCGCGTGGTTCGTGTCCTGGTACTCGTCGACCATGACGTGCCGGAAGCGGCGGTGATAGTGCTCGGCGACGTCCGGGAACGCGCGCAGCAGGTTGACAGTCGTCATGATCAGGTCGTCGAAGTCCAGCGCGTTGGCCTCGCGCAGCCGCGACTGGTACATCGCGTAGGCCTGGGCGAGGGTCGCCTCGAAGCCTCCCCCGGACTCCGTCCGGGAGGTGCCCCCCGCCACGGTCGCCGCGTAGTCCTCCTCGTCGATCAGCTCGTTCTTCAGGTTGCTGATCTTGGCGCTGAAGGACTTCGGCGGGAACTTCTTCGGGTCCAGGTCGAGGTCACGGCAGACCAGGGCCATGAGGCGCTTGCTGTCGGCGGCGTCGTAGATCGAGAAGGAGGAGGTGAAGCCGAGCTTCTTCGACTCGCGCCGCAGGATGCGCACGCACGCGCTGTGGAAGGTGGAGACCCACATGGCGCCCGCGCGCGGGCCGACGAGGGCCTCGACGCGCTCCTTCATCTCGCCCGCGGCCTTGTTCGTGAACGTGATCGCGAGGATCTGGCCGGGGTGCACTCCGCGCTCGGCCAGCAGGTAGGCGATGCGGTGCGTGAGGACGCGGGTCTTGCCGGAGCCGGCGCCCGCGACGATGAGCAGGGGGCTGCCGCCGTGCACGACGGCAGCCCGCTGGTTCTCGTTCAGCCCGTCGAGGAGGGCTGCCGGGTCGAGGACCGGGCGCGGGGCGCCGCCGCGGTAGTACGCGTCCCTGGCCGGGGGCACGTCGAACTTCCCGCCGAACAGGTCGTCCGGGATCGGCTCCGGCGCCGGTCCGTCGTGCTCGTCCTCGGGCGGCGGCGGGGGCTCCTCGGTCCGGTTCTGGAGGCCCGCCAGGAAGTTGTCGTCAAAGAGGCTGCTCATCGCCTTACGAGTTTAGGCCGCCCCACTGACACCCCGCCGCCACCTTCACAACACCGTCCAAAAACACAGGTCAGAGCAGGTCACAGCCCCCGGACCCATCGGAGCCGGCTACCCGGCGATCTTGCGCCGCCCCACTCCATGACCACCCCGTCACGGTCCGCGACCGGCCGCGACCGACCGCGACGTGACGTACGCAGCACCGTCCCGACCCGGCCCCGGCCCCGGCCCCGGCCGCGACCCCGCCGGAGCCGAGGGGAGCCGTAGGGAGCCGAAGGGAAAACAAGTCGGCGCACCCCGCACCCCGCACCCGCACCCGCACCCGCACCCGCACCCGCACCCCGACGAAGCCTCCACCCGACACGCGGGACAACCCGGCACAGATCAGCCCGGATCAGCCGCATCGAGGCAGCTCAGGAGCCGGGCAGTCATCAAGGTCACGAAAATGTATCGGGCATATCGCACATCAACCTTCACAGCAGCAACACGAGTTGGCTACGGTGCTGCGCGGGCAGCCCGTCCCCCCGCCCGCGATCAACGCGGCGAACGGGCAGCCCCCGCCGAGTTCCGTACGCCGCGAGGCAGGGAACCGGGGACCCACCGACCTTTGGGGTGAATCGGGCCGACGTCCCGGCAGTGCCGGGCAGTTGACCGTAGGGCAGCCTTCCGTACGCCCGAACCCGACAGCTAACCCGGTAGGCGGACCACGGAAGGAGTCGCCTCCTTGGCGTCGCACCGCAAGCCCCGCGCCCGCTCCCGAATCACGGGCGGCCTTCGTACGACCCCCGCGGTCGGCATCACGACCGCCGCCCTCACCTCGGTGGCCCTGCTCTCGCAGACGGCGCAGGCCGCTCCCGCGCAACCGGCGAAGCCCAGCCTCGAAGAGGTGCAGAAGAAGGTCGACACCCTGTACCGGCAGGCCGAGGTCGCCACCCAGAAGTACAACTCCGCCAAGGAGCAGACCGACGGCAAGAAGAAGCAGGTCGACAGGCTCCTCGACGACATCGCCAAGCGCACCGAGAAGATGAACTCGGCGCGCCAGGAGCTGGGCCGGTTCGCCGCCGAGCAGTACCGCTCGGGCGGCGTCAGCAACACCGCGACGATGCTCCTCGCCGACAACCCCGAGGACTACTTCGCGCAGGACCAGCTGCTGAGCCGGATGACGTCCGAGCAGAAGAAGGCCGTCGACGACTACCAGCAGCAGCAGCGCGAGACCGCGAAGAAGCGCACCGAGGCGCAGGAGAACCTGCAGCAGCTCACCTCCTCGCAGACCGAGCTGGAGACGTCGAAGGCGAGCGTGCAGACCAAGCTCTCCGACGCGCGGCAGCTGCTGTCGAAGCTGACCGCCGAGGAGAAGGCGCGGCTCGCGAAGATCGAGAAGGCGAAGGAGGAGGCGGCCCGCAAGAAGGCCGCCGAGCTCGCCGAGAAGCAGAAGGCCGCGGAGGAGAAGAAGCGGCAGGAGGCCGAGCAGGCCGCCCAGCAGGAGGACTCCTCGTCGGGCTCCTCGTCCGGTTCCGGCTCCGGCTCCTCCGGCAGCACGTCGTCCGGTTACGCCGCGAAGGCGGCGAAGGCCCTCGCCTTCGCCAAGTCCCAGGAGGGCAGGCCGTACGTGTGGGGGGCCACGGGCCCGGACTCGTACGACTGCTCCGGTCTGACGCAGGCCGCGTGGAAGGCGGCCGGCATCTCGCTGCCGCGCACCACCTGGGACCAGGTGGAGGCCGGCACGACGGTCTCCCTCTCCGACATCCAGCCGGGCGACCTGGTCTTCTTCTACGACGACATCAGCCACGTCGGGCTCTACCTCGGTGACGGCATGATGATCCACGCGCCGAAGCCGGGCGCGTACGTCCGCGAGGAGTCCATCTACTACGACGGCACGGCGTCGATCCACAGCGTGGTGCGCCCGGCCTGAGGCCGTCCGCGGTTACGTTCGGGCGGTGCAGCACCGCCCGGACGTGACCCCGCGCCCCCTTCCCGCCGCCCTGTGGGCCCAGCTCCCGCCCGCCGCCGGAGCCGCCGTCATGGCGACCGGGATCGTCTCGGTCGGGTTCCACCTCATCGGTCAGGACGTCCTGTCCGCGATCCTGTTCGTCCTCGCGGCGGCGCTGTGGGTGCTGCTCGCGGCCGACTTCGTGCTGCGTCTCGTCCGCGAGCGCAGCCGGTGGGAGCACGAGGCGGACACGCCGCCCGCGCTGACCGCGGTCGCGGCGACGTGCGTGCTCGGCACCCGGTGCTCGCTGGCCGGCTGGCAGTGGCTCGCCGAGGCGCTGCTCGTGCTCGCCGTGGTCGTGTGGCCGGGGCTGCTGTTCGTCGTCGTGCGGCACTGGAAGCCGAAGATGCCCGGGGCGGTGTTCCTCGTGTGCGTGGCGACGCAGGGGCTCGTCGTGCTGGGCGCGACGCTGTCGGCGGCGCTGCGCGTGCACTGGCTCGGTTACGCGGCGGTGGTGGTGTTCTGGTTCGGGCTCGTGCTGTACGTCGTCGCGTTCACCCGGTTCGATCCGCGGCAGGTGTGCGCGGGGGCCGGGGACCACTGGGTCGCGGGCGGCGCGCTCGCCATCTCGGCGCTCGCCGCGGCGAAGCTGGTGCTCGCGGGCCGCGCCGGTGACCTGTGGAACTCCGACGTGACCGGGGTGCTGCGCGACATGTGCGGGGTGCTGCTCGCGCTCGACGTGGCCTGGTACGTGGTGCTCGCGGTCGCGGAGGTCCTGGAGCCGCGGTTCACCTACGACGTGCGGCGCTGGTCGACGGTGTTCCCGATGGGGATGACGGCGGTGGCGGCGCTGTCGGTCGCCACCGCGGTCGAGACGTCCTGGCTCAAGGGGCCGGGGCAGGTGCTGCTGTGGATCGCCTTCGCGGCCTGGGTCCTCGTGGCCGTCGGAGCGGCCGGGTCGGTGCGCTCCGCCGGGTCCCTCAGGTCCACAGGACCGCGATGAAGATGTTGGCGACCGTCAGCCCGCCGACCGCGGCGAACAGGCCCTTCTCCGCCTTCTCCTCGTCGCGCTTCACGTAGACGATCCCGAGGATGACGATCAGGATCGCGAGCTTCACGCCGATCTTGATGTTGTTGACGGTGTTGTCGTCGGCCTGGTTGAGGCCGACGAGGGCGACACCGGTGACCAGCATGGTCAGGGCGCCGTGCAGCATCGCCCTGTTGAAGCGGGCGGTGCCCTGCCCCATCGCCGACATCTGCGTGAGGAAGCCGCCGAGCAGCGAGGCGATGCCGATGATGTGCAGGCCGACGAAGAGATGGATGAGTACGTCCATGGTCCCGGAGCCTAATGGGGTGCCCGGCGCGGACCGTCGGCGGGCTTCTCCGGACAGTGCGCGGTCACCCTCTGGCACTGCCCGTAACAAACGGACCAGTTGTGAACAATCCGCCACCAACCCGTTACGCCGAGGTTTAGCGTCCTTCCTCAGGTGACCGGCTCCCCACCGCCGCCCGGGCCAGGGGCGGCAGTCGGACACCACCGCCGAGAAAGGTCCGGCGGCGGCCCGCTCCCCCTGTGCGGGCCGCCGCCGGACGCGCGCGAGGCGGTTGTACGTTCCGGAAGGACGTGGCGTTTAGTGCCGGCAGCACATCGCAGGCCCAAACAGCGTTCGCTCAGTGGCAGTACGGTCCGCACCGCGGCCACCCTCGCCCTCGCCTCCGCGGCCACCGCCACCGCCTTCGAGGGCGGCACGGCGCACGCGGAGCCGCACCTCACCCCCGCTCAGGTGAAGGCGAAGGTCGACAAGCTCTACCAGGAGGCGGAGGTCTCCACCGAGAAGTACAACGGCGCGAAGGAGAAGGCGCGGAAGGCGCAGAAGGAGGTCGACTCGCTGCAGGACGAGGCGTCCCGCAGGACCGAGGCCCTCAACTCCCAGCGCCGACAGCTCGGTTCGGTCGCGGCCGCGCAGTACCGCGACGGCGGCGTGGACCCGTCCGTGGCACTGCTGCTGTCCTCCACCCCCGACCGGTACCTGGACGAGGCGTCCCTCACGGACCGCGTCGGCACCCGGCAGGCCGCCACGATCACCCGGGTCCGCAAGGAGCTGCGCGAGATCGACCAGCTGCACACGCAGGCCGACGGCTCCCTCTCCGAACTGCGCGGCAAGCAGCAGGAGTTGCAGCGGCAGAAGAAGACGGTCACGAAGAAGCTCGGCGAGGCGAGGCAGCTGCTCGACCGGCTCGATCCGGCGGACCGCTCCCGCGTCACCGATCCCGCGACCGACGACCGCGCCTCCCGCTCGGCGCCCAGGGACGAGGTGGGCAAGGCCACCAACTCCCGCGCCGCCGCCGCCATTTCCTACGCGCAGAACGCGCTCGGCAGCCCCTACGTCTGGGGTGCCACCGGCCCGAACGCCTTCGACTGCTCGGGCCTGACGCAGGCCGCGTACCGCGCCGCGGGGGTCTCCCTGCCGCGCACCACGTACGCGCAGATCAACGCGGGACGGCGCATCCCGCGCTCCCAACTCCAGCCGGGCGACCTGGTGTTCTTCTACTCAGGGATCAGTCACGTCGGCCTCTACATCGGCAACGGCCAGATGATCCACGCCCCGAACCCGAGCGCGCCCGTGCGGGTCGCGCCGATCGACCAGATGCCGTTCGCCGGGGCGACGCGGGTCTCCTGAGCGGCCTCCGCGAACGGCGTGGTCTACTGCCCCCGTGACCGAAAACGACGCGATACGCGCGCTGCACGCGGGGGAACTGGCCGAACGGTTCGAGGAGCAGCGGCCCCGGCTGCGTTCGGTGGCGTACCGCATCCTCGGCTCGCTCAGCGAGGCGGACGACGCCGTGCAGGAGGCCTGGATCCGTGCGGACCGCGCGGACGCCGACGAGGTCGACAACCTCGCCGGGTGGCTGACCACGATCGTCGCCCGGGTCTGCCTGAACATGCTGCGTTCGCGCGACACGCGCCGCGAGGACCCGCTCGACGCGCTCGGCGCCGGGGCGGGCGACATGGCGCCAGCCCCGGAGGACGAGGCGCTGCTCGCGGACGAGGTCGGGGTGGCGCTCCTGGTGGTCCTGGACACGCTCTCGCCCGCCGAGCGCGTCGCGTTCGTCCTGCACGACACGTTCGCGGTGCCGTTCGAGCAGATCGCGCCGCTGCTCGACCGCTCCGCCGCCGCCGTGCGC
>NZ_JAAGMG010001194.1 GCF_010548525.1 Streptomyces sp. SID14478 | reverse complement strand
GCCGCGCCCAGGTGCCGCAGGGCGGCCCGCTGTGCGTCGGTCAGGGACAGGAGCGGTGTCATCGCCGCAGTGTGGGGCGGCCGGGGCGGCTGCGGCAAAGGAATTGCGGGGCTCGTCAGGCCGCGGCGCTGCCCCGGTGCTTCGCGTTCGTCAGCGGCGCCACGATCCGCCAGCCCACGGACTCGTACAGCAGGCGCCCGTCGGGAGTGCAGGCCAGGACCGCGCGGGTGGCGCCCTGGGCGTGGGCGGCCGCGTCCAGGGTGCCCATGATCACGGTGCCGAGTCCCTTGCGGCGGTGGTGCTCGGACGTCTCGATCTGGTCGACGACGGCGCTCGCGCCGACCAGGGCGATCTGGCCGCGTGCGGCGAACGACCCGTCGGTGTCCGTGATCAGGAGGCGCGTGACGCCGCTGCGGGTCCAGGAGCGCAGGCGGTAGCCCGCGGGGACCTCCGGCACGACGGCGGCAGTGACGCCCTTCGCCATCAGGAAGTCGCCCGAGCCGTACGGCTCCCATTCGGGGCCGAGCCACGGCAGTACGCGCTCCGGCTCGGCGAAGACCTTCAGGTGGAAGGCGCGGGCGCGCGTCGACCCGGCCGCCTTGCGCACGTCGTCCTCGGTCACGCCGTCGTTCGTGGCGCCCAGGACGTGCCGGCCGGGGTGCTCGGCCTGGCCCACGTGGATCGTGTAGCCCCAGGGTTCGACGAGCGGGGGAGTGGCCCCGCGCGAGACGACCCAGCCGTCGACCCAGTCCCGTACGAGATCGTCGCCCGCCATGTCCACGCTCCGCTCCGTAATGGTCACACTCGCTGAGCACACCTTACGTAGCGGCGTTTCCGCTGCGACAGACGTGATCGCTGAGAGCGAACGCGGGGCGGGGAACATCCTGGGCCCGCCAAGCATTGAGTCGACATAGCTCAACTTGAATGCCGAAGGGGAGATCATGGCTTCGACGTCCACATCGCTCACCTTGCCCGTGCTGCCGCTCGACGACGAGGTCGTGCTGCCCGGCATGGTCGTGCCCCTGGACCTGAACGACACCGACGTACGTGCCGCGGTGGAGGCCGCACAGGCCGCCGCCCGCACCGGGAACAGCAAGCCGAAGGTGCTGCTTGTTCCGCGGATCGACGGCACGTACGCGAACACCGGCGTGCTCGGCACCGTCGAGCAGGTGGGACGCCTCGCCGACGGCGACCCCGGCGCCCTGATCCGCGGCGTCGGCCGCGTACGCATCGGCGCGGGCACGACCGGGCCCGGCGCCGCCCTGTGGGTGGAGGGCCTGACCGTCGAGCAGGAGGTGCCCGACCCGCTGCCGGGCGCCGTCGCCGAACTCGTCAAGGAGTACAAGGCGCTCGCCACGAACTGGCTGAAGAAGCGCGGTGCCTGGCAGGTCGTGGACCGCGTCCAGCAGATCGACGACGTGTCCGCCCTGGCCGACAACTCCGGGTACTCGCCCTTCCTGAGCACCGCTCAGAAGGTCGAACTCCTGGAGACCGCAGACCCGGTCGAGCGCCTGAAGCTCGCCACCGCCCTGCTGCGCGAACACCTCGCGGAGCAGGACGTCGCCGAGTCCATCGCCAAGGACGTGCAGGAAGGCGTCGACAAGCAGCAGCGCGAGTTCCTGCTGCGGCGCCAGCTCGACGCCGTGCGCAAGGAGCTGCGGGACCTGAACGGCGAGGCGCAGGGCGAGGAGTCCGACGACTACCGCACCCGCGTCGAGGCGGCCGACCTGCCCGAGAACGTGCGGGAGGCGGCGCTCAAGGAGGTCGAGAAGCTGGAGCGCTCCAGCGACCAGTCCCCCGAGGGCTCCTGGATCAGGACCTGGCTCGACACCGTCCTCGAACTGCCGTGGAACGAGCGGACCGAGGACGCGTACGACATCCAGGGCGCCCAGGGCGTGCTCGACGCCGAGCACTCCGGGCTGCAGGACGTGAAGGAGCGGATCACCGAGTACCTGGCCGTGCGCAAGCGGCGCGCGGACCGCGGGCTCGGCGTGGTCGGCGGGCGGCGCGGCGGTGCCGTGCTCGCGCTCGTCGGGCCTCCCGGAGTGGGAAAGACGAGCCTCGGCGAGTCCGTCGCTCACGCCATGGGCCGCAAGTTCGTGCGCGTCGCCCTCGGTGGCGTACGGGACGAGGCGGAGATCCGCGGACACCGGCGTACGTACGTGGGCGCCCTGCCCGGCCGCATCGTGCGGGCCATCAAGGAGGCCGGGTCGATGAACCCGGTCGTGCTCCTGGACGAGATCGACAAGGTCGGCTCGGACTTCCGGGGCGATCCGGCGGCCGCCCTCCTCGAAGTGCTCGACCCGGCGCAGAACCACACCTTCCGTGACCACTACCTGGAGGTCGAACTCGACCTGAGCGACGTGGTGTTCCTCGCCACGGCGAACGTGCTGGAGGCGATCCCGGAGGCGCTGCTCGACCGCATGGAGCTGGTCCGGCTCGACGGGTACACCGAGGACGAGAAGGTCGTCATCGCCCGCGACCACCTGGTGCCGCGCCAGCTGGAGCGCGCCGGACTGAACGGGGACGAAGTCACCCTCGACGAGGGCGCGCTGCGCAAGCTGGCCGGCGAGTACACGCGCGAGGCCGGCGTGCGCAACCTGGAGCGGGCCGTCACGCGCGTGCTCCGCAAGGTGGCCGCACAGCACGAACTCGGCGAGCGGGAGCTGCCGTTCACCGTCGGGGAGGGCGACCTGCGGGCGCTGATCGGGCGGCCGCACCACGTGCCCGAGTCCGCCACGGACCCGGCCGAGCGGCGCACGGCGGTGCCGGGTGTCGCGACGGGCCTCGCGGTGACGGGCGCCGGGGGTGACGTGCTCTTCGTGGAGGCGTCCCTCGCCGACCCGGAGACGGGCGCGGCCGGGCTCACGCTGACGGGTCAGCTCGGCGACGTCATGAAGGAGTCCGCGCAGATCGCGCTCTCCTTCCTGCGCTCGCACGGGGCCGAACTGGAGCTGCCCGTCGCCGACTTGAAGGAGCGCGGCGCGCACATCCACTTCCCCGCGGGCGCCGTCCCGAAGGACGGGCCGAGCGCGGGCGTCACGATGACGACCGCTCTCGCGTCGCTGCTGAGCGGACGCCTGGTCCGTACGGACGTGGCGATGACCGGTGAGGTGTCGCTGACCGGACGGGTGCTGCCCATCGGCGGCGTGAAGCAGAAGCTGCTCGCCGCCCACCGGGCCGGGATCACCACGGTGATCATCCCGAAGCGGAACGAGGCGGACCTGGACGACGTCCCCGCCGAGGTCCTGGACAAGCTCGACGTGCACCCGGTGACGGATGTCCGCCAGGTGCTGGAGCTGGCCCTGGCTCCGGCCACCGCGACGCTGGAGGTTCCGGTCGCGGCATAAGCGGCATAAGGCGGCAGCCTCGCGGGCCCGACCCGCGGGCTCCGGACGACGACGGAAGGCCCGGGTCCCCTCACGGGGGCCCGGGCCTTCTGCCGCGTGCTACGCGGTCAGGGTCAGCCGTTGGCGAGTGCCTGGACGCGGTCCAGGGCGCCGTTGAACTTGTTGTGGTCGCCGACCGTCGGGCCGGTCGACGTGTACTGCCATATCGTCTGCACGCCCCAGCCGGCCGGCAGCGTGCCCACGGTGGAGGCGTAACGGGCGATCCACAGTGGGTTGGTGGAGCCGAACGCGGCGGAGTTGCCGGTGCACTGCGTCCACCAGCTGGTCGCCGTGTAGATCACGGCGTCGCGGCCGGTGCGCGCCTTGTACTGGTTCACGAAGTCACGGATCCAGGTGACCATCCCGGCGGCCGTCTTGCCGTAACAGGCCGCACCGTAGGGGTTCCACTCGATGTCGAGCACGCCCGGCAGGGTCTTGCCGTCCTTGGACCAGCCGCCCCCGTGGTCCACGAAGTAGTTGGCCTGCACGACGCCGCTCGTCGTGTCCGGGGTCGCGAAGTGGTACGAGCCGCGGATCATGCCCACGTTGTAGGAGCCGTTGTACTGCTGGGCGAAGTACGGGTTCGTGTAGTACGTCCCCTCGGTGGCCTTGGTGTAGGCCCACTTCACCCCGCTGCTCCACAGCGTCGACCAGGCCACGTTGCCCTGGTGGCTGCTGACGTCGACGCCCTCGGTCTGGGTGACCCTGCCGACGGGGCCCTGGCCGGTGTCGCCGTCGTGCGCGGCGACGCCCATGCCCATGTGGGCCTCACCCCGGGCGGGGACGTCGGCGGCCTGCGCCGCACTCGGCAGGGTGAACAGCAGCGAGAGCGCTGCGAGGAGGATTCCGGCCACGCCGAAGCGGGTACGGCCGGACGTTCCGGGTCTGTGCACGGGCATGGAGTGCCTCCGAGGCCTCGTGGGGGATCAGCGGTGCTGATCGGGGACCTGTGCTGGGACGTACGGGAACGTGCGGGACGTGCTGGGATGGGCGCACTGCAGCGGTACGGCAGGTCGCACCGGCGACGCTGGTATGGACATGCCATGCAGGACGCTACGCAGGGGGACCGGCACGAGGGAAGAGGGACTGGATGCTGCCGTTGGTCTACTCCTGCGAAATACTGACGGAGCTGCGGTAATGGCGGCGATTGGCGAAAACTTTCAGATTCGGGAAACCCGGGGAAACTCTGACCATGGGTGCTGACGTGCACGAAGACGGGAACGGCGAGCGGCACACCGCCGAACGCGACACGAATTCCGCTGCCGCGCCGACTGGTGTGGACCACGAATTCCTTGCTCTGGAACGGGAGTTGACCGTCTTCCTGCGCCGTGCGCGGGCCTCCTCCGGCGAGATGGCCCGCGAGGTCCACCCCGATCTGGAGCCGGCCGCGTACGGACTGCTCGTGCGGCTGGAGGAGTGCGGCGCGCAGCGGGCCACCGAACTCGCCGCGTACATCGGCGTCGGCAAGGCGACCATGAGCCGCCAGCTGCGCGCCCTGGAGGACCTCGGCTTCGTCGCCCGCGCCCCCGACCCGGCCGACGGCCGCGCCTGGCTCGTCTCCCTCACGGAGCGCGGCCGCGCCGACTTCAGCCAGGTCCGCGACGCCCGCCGCGCCCAGTACGTGCGCCAGCTGGCGGGCTGGGAGCGCACGGAGGTGGCCGAACTGGCGCGCCTGCTGCACCAGTTGAACGCGGGCGCCGAGTAGTCCGGGCCCCGAGGGTCACAGCTCCGCGTACACCAGGGACGCGTCGTCGTGCGTCTTGCTGCGCCGCAGGTGCGTACGGGTCTGCGCATCCGCGTCCTCCAGGGCGCGGACCCGGGCCACCACCGCCTCCGTACCTTCCTTGCGCACGAGGGTGAACAGATCGGCCCAGTCGCCCTCGTGGAACTTCTCCACCCAGCGCGTCACCCCGTCGGTCAGCGCGGCGAGCGCGCGGACGCCGGTGCGGGGGAGGGTGCCGGTCACCGCCCTGTCCGCGACCGAGGGGTCGGCCGCCGCCGTGAAGAAGCCGCCCTCCTTGTTGCGTGCGGTCGCGTCGGCCACCTCGTCCGAGACCAGGGCGGCGCGCGGGACCCGGTCCAGGCGCTCGTCGAGCAGGGGCGTCACCGCGCCGTCCGGCGCCTCGACGAGCAACGCCGAGTCGGACAGCACCAGATGCTCGACCCGCTCCGCGTCCCAGCGGGCGAGGACGACGGTTGCCTGCGGAGTGCGCGGGTGAGAAAGGTCACAGGTAGCGCGGTGGGCGTCGGCGGTGCGGGCGATCGCCGCCGCGAGCACGTCACGCAACGTCATATCCCGGCGCGAAGTGGACAGTTCGGCCAGGGCCCCGCCGAGCCGCGCGGTGAACCAGGGGACGGAATGCAGACACCCGTCCTCGGCCGGCGGCGGCGTGACGCCGTCCAGGAGGACCAGCGATCCGCCCTGCCCGCAGGCCGGGAGCGCTACCGATGCGTAGTCCTCGTTCGGGCGGGCGGGGTCACCGGGCTCGGTGGTCAGTTCGATGCGCATTCGGCCAGTCTGCCCGAGGCCCGCGCGGGACCGGCCGATCCCCGCGTCTGGCCTGTACCAGCAGGTCGGGCGCCGGTTTTGGGGCGGAATGATCAACTCCGGTGGGGCGTGGCGGGGCATCTTGCCAAAGCCTGTGGAGGACGTCCAACCGGCGTGCCGTGGGTGACGGGAGACCGTGCCGGGGGAACTTGCTCCTCAACTCCCGCTCGATGTTCACTCCTTCGAGTGGCGGGCCAGGTGATGTGCGCCCCCTGCTCACCGGCACTGGAATGGTCTGGAGCCATCCCAGAGGGGCGCGTGTTGACCGATCGTCACCAGGGCCCATGGTTAGGACGAGTCAGGAATGCGAGCGCGGATGACCTCCGGTGGTAGTGAGGCCCACGGGCCGGGTGCGCCGGATGGTGCGGGTGGCTTGGACTCGGCGGGAACTCCCGCGAGCGGTCCGGGGCCGGACCCGGCCGTCTCCGCGCCCGACTCCCCGTCCGGGCCGAGCGCGCCCCGCGGCGCGGCCGCCGAGGCTGAC
>NZ_JAAGMG010000102.1 GCF_010548525.1 Streptomyces sp. SID14478 | reverse complement strand
CCGCGCCGAGTCGCTGAACCCGGGCACGGGCGGGGCGGCGGCGGCCGGGTCGGCGAGCGGCTGGCTGGACCCCGCGGCGGCGATCGGTACCGGCGACACCGTGACCGCCACCGTCACCGTCCACGTACCGGCGATCATCCCGCTCTTCGACGGCTGGGACCTCCGCCGCTCGGCATCGATGCCCAATGACCGTACAGATGCGGGGAGTTGAGAAGAGCATGAGTCTGCGATCCCGTGTCGTCGCCACCCGCGACACGCCCACCGGCACGCCCCCGGAACGCGACGAGGGCCTGATCGCCGTCTACCGCGCCAAGCTCCTCGAAGAGATCGACCTGGCCGAGATGTCCTCGCTGCAGGCCGCGGACCGCCGCGTCCGCCTGGAGCGCGTCCTCGGCCACATCATCAGCCGTGAGGGCCCGGTCCTCTCCTCGTCCGAGCGCACCCAGCTGATCCGCCGCGTCGTCGACGAGGCGCTGGGCCTCGGCATCCTCGAACCCCTCCTGGCGGACGCCTCCATCACCGAGATCATGGTGAACGGACCGGACGCGATCTTCGTGGAGCGCGCGGGCCGGGTCGAACAGCTTCCGCTGCGCTTCGCGTCCCCCGAGCAGCTCATGCAGACCATCGAGCGCATCGTGTCGACGGTCAACAGGCGGGTCGACGAGTCCAACCCCATGGTCGACGCCCGCCTGCCCACCGGCGAGCGCGTCAACGTGATCATCCCGCCCCTCGCACTCACCGGCGCGACCCTCACCATCCGCCGCTTCCCGCGCGCGTACAGCCTCACCGAACTCCTCGAACTCGGCTCCCTCGACGAGCACATGCTGATGCTGCTCGCGGCCTGCGTACGGGCCCGCTTCAACATCATCGTCAGCGGCGGCACGGGCTCCGGCAAGACGACGCTCCTCAACGCCCTGTCGGCCCTGATCCCGTCCCACGAGCGCATCATCACGATCGAGGACTCGGCGGAGCTCCAACTGCAGCAGGACCACGTGATCCGCCTCGAATCGCGTCCCCCGAACGTCGAGGGCAAGGGCCAGGTCACCATCCGCGACCTGGTACGCAACAGCCTGCGCATGCGCCCCGACCGCATCATCGTCGGCGAGGTCCGCGGCGGCGAGACCCTCGACATGCTCCAGGCCATGTCCACGGGCCACGACGGCTCCCTCGCCACGGTCCACGCCAACACCGCCGAGGACGCGCTCACCCGTCTCCAGACGCTCGGTTCGATGTCGGAGGTCGACGTCCCCTTCGAAGCGCTGCGGGACCAGATCAACTCGGCCGTCGACGTCCTCGTCCAGCTCACCCGGCACGCCGACGGCTCCCGCCGGATCAGCGAGATCGCCCTGCTCGTCTCGCACGGCCGCGAGCAGTTCACCATCGCGACGGTGACCCGCTTCGCCGCCCAGCCGTACGTGTCCGGCGCCACGGACCTGGAACGGCGACGCGTCCACGGCTACTACGAACACCTGCCGCTGCCGCGCCGCGTCGCCGACCGGCTGTACGTGGCGGGGGAGGCGGTCCCGCCGGCGTTCGGGGTCGTCGAGTCCGTCGACGTACGCAACACGAGGGAGGCCACGGGATGACACCACTCGCACGAGGGAGCGCGGCATGACGCAGCCCGCCCTCATCGCCCTCGGTGCCACGCTCCTGACCTGCGTACTCGCTCTCGCGGGTGTGCACGTCTACGCCTCCGGGCGCGCCCAGCGCCAGGCCCTCGTCGACCGCCTGGACGGCTATCCGGGCGCCGCTCACGCCGGTTCCGGGGGCGGCCGGGTACGCCGCTTCACCGCGGTCGACCGCCGCGTGCGCCGGACCCGCCTGGGCCGCGCGGTCCACCTGCGCCTGTCCGCGACGGGCCTCGACCTGACGGCGGGCGAGTTCTCCGTCTACGTGGCGGCGGTCGTCGTCGCCTTGTGGCTGCTGGCGGCGACGGCGCTGGCCCCGTTCTTCGGCCCGATCGCGGGAGCGGTGGCGGTCTGGGCCGCCGTCATCTTCCTCAACTGGCAACGCCAGAAACGCATCGAGGCCTTCATCAACCAACTCCCGGACGTGGCCCGGCTCCTGGCCAACGCGACGGCCGCGGGCCTGGCCCTGCGCACGTCACTGGCGATGGCGGCGGAGGAACTGGAAGCCCCGGCAGGCGAGGAACTCTCGCGCGTAGCCGACCAGTTGGCGCTGGGACGCTCGGTCGACGACGCTCTGGACGAACTGGCGGCCCGCCTGCCCTCCCGCGAACTGATCGTCCTGGTCACGACCTTGGTCCTGGCGAACAAGGCAGGCGGCTCGGTGGTCTCGTCCCTGCGCAACCTCACCCAGACGCTGGAGGACCGCAAGGAGACCCGGCGCGAGATCCGCACGATGCTCTCCGAGGTCAACGCGACGGCGTTCACGGTCCCGCTCCTGGGCCTGGGCTCACTGCTCCTCATCAACTCCTCGAACGAGGGCGCCCTGGCCCGCGTGACCGGCTCCCCCCTGGGCCAGACCCTCATCCTCGTCTCCCTCGGCCTGTACGCGATCGGGTTCTTCGTGATCCGCCGCCTGGGAAAGATCGAGGTCTGACACATGCCGACGACACTCCTGGCCGTCCTCCTGGCGGCCCTCACCGCCCTGGCCGTCCTCGGCGTCTTCGCGGGCGTCCGCATGTACCGGGCCGAGGCCAAGGTGCCCAGCGACCTCGCCCTGGCCCTGGAGGTGGGCGCCACCCGGGTCTCCACGGCAGGCTCGGCGGTCGACCGCCTGGGGATGCGCTTCGCGCCCCTCGTCCTGCGCCTCATGGGCCCGCGCCGCGTCGACGCGAAGCGCCGCAGGATCGACATGGCGGGAAACCCCGGCGGCCTGACGATCGACCGCTACGCGGCACGCAGGGCGGTCTACGGCCTCTTCGGCGCGGTCATGGCCCTGGTCTTCCTCACGAACGGCCAGCCCCTGTTCGCCCTCCTCACCCTCGCCTTCGGGGCGCTGGCCGCCGACGCGCTGATCTGGCAGGCGGTACGCGAACGCAAGGAGGTCATCGACCGCACCCTGCCCGACTTCCTGGACGTCCTGGCGGTCGTGGTCTCGGCGGGGCTCGGTT
This sequence comes from Streptomyces sp. SID14478, assembly GCF_010548525.1. Taxonomy (GTDB): domain Bacteria; phylum Actinomycetota; class Actinomycetes; order Streptomycetales; family Streptomycetaceae; genus Streptomyces. The sequence goes on along the minus strand of NZ_JAAGMG010000102.1, from coordinate 23,351 downwards.
TCCGCCAGGCGCTGGACCGGGTGGCCGAGAAGTACGAGGGCCCGTGGGCGGACGAGCTGCGCATCACCCTGCGCCAGATGGACATGGGCGTCCCGCGCCGCCAGGCCTTCGACGAACTGCGCCGGCGCAACGCGTCCGAGCAGGTCGCCCAGTTCGTCTCCGCGCTCCAGCAGGGCGAGGAGCTGGGCTCACCCATCGCCGAGACCCTCATCCAGCTCGCCACGGACATGCGCCGCACGGACGCCCAGAACTCACGCCGCCGCGCCGCGAAAACGATCCCGAAGGCAACGATGGTGACCCTGGTCTTCATGCTCCCGGCCACCATGATCCTGATCGCCACGGGCATGTTCCTGGGCTCCGGAACCAACTTCGGTTCCATATTGGGGCGTTGAGGCTCTGCTGTTACGGCGCTCGACCGCTTACATTGGTCGGAGCCATGGGTTGGCGAATGCGAATACATCAGGGTACGGGTCGCCAACGTGGTCACCTACGACGGGAGTTGATGGGCGATGTCCCTCCGGGCAACACGCCGAAAACTTCCGGTCAAGCAAGCCCCCTTAATTGGCGAAACCGAGTGCTCAGGGTCGCAGTTCGCGTACGTTGCGTGTGTTGTTCTGGTTGCCGTGGAGCAAGTGGCGGAAGGGGGATCCCGTGATCAAGGACCGACTGCTCGGGGCGTGGATGACGTGGACGGGTTCACTGGGGGAGCGTCTTCGGGGGGCTCGGCGGGATACGGGGGCCGGGTTTGTGGAGTATGCGGGGTTGATGATTCTGATTGCGGGGATCTTCGTGGCGATCGACAGTCTGGGACTGGACGGGATGATCTCCGGGGCGATCATGGACGCCATCAGCAACGTGACAGGTGGCTGACGAGGGTTCCCTCTCGTCTCCAGGGCGATCGCGGTTCGACACTCCCGATCTATATCTGGCTGACCGGGATCCTGCTCTTCGCGGCACTCGCCTTCTTCGCCTTCGCTCAGGCCGCTTCGGCGCGAAACGGTGCTCAATCAGCGGCGGACGCAGCTGCGTTGGCGGCCGCCCAGTCCGCACGCGACGAACTGATGGACCGCATGGGCGAGGACATCGCGGGCGGGGACGACTGGCTGCACTGGCTGACCGGCGAAGGCTTTGAGAACCAGGGCGAGCATGCCGCTGCGGCCGCTCGTCTGGCAGCCGACAACGACGCCGGAGTCGTGGGTGGTCCCGACCCTGCCGAGGTCAATGGCCACCCGGGCTACTGGGTCGAAGTGCAGACGAACTACACGGTCGGAGACACGATCATCCCTGGCACGGAGAACGACAGGGCGAAGGCACACGCGACGGCGGTGATCGAGCCCCGCTGTGACATGCCCGTGGACGCCGACCTGAAGAAGGCCCTCCAACTCACGTGTGACGGGCAGGACATCGAGATCGATCCCGAGGATTTCCAACCGGCCGATCTGCCCGACGCGTCAGCCTTGTTCTCCGTCCACCTGGCCGACTGACGACTGAACGAAGAGAGAGGGAAGCCGCAGCGATGAACCTTCGGCGCACTACGACGCCCCGCCGGGCACTGACCGCGGCGGCGATCACGACTGGGCTGGTCCTCGCCGTGGCCGGCTGCGGCGGGGGTGACGACGGCAAAGACGAGCCGAAGAGCTCTTCGAGCCAGGCGACGGCATCAGCCGACAAGAACGACGGCGGACAAGCGCCGCAGTCCTCACCGCCGGCTGACAAGGCCCTGGCAGAGGTGAAGGGGGAGAACGGCATCTCCCTGACCGTCACATCGGCCGTGCGGGACTCGGGAGGGTTCGTCACTGTGCAGGGAACCGTGACGAACGGCACCGGCAAATCGTGGGTCCCCGTCGACTGGCGCGGAGATGAGCGGGAGTTGATGGCCAACGGCGGGTCCATCGCCGGGGCCAACCTCGTCGACCAGGCGGGCAAGAAGAAGTACCTCATCCTCCGGGACACCGAGGGGCGGTGCCTGTGCACGCGCTTCACGGGCGGTGTCCGCAACGGTCAGACGTCGGACTGGTACGCCCAATTCCCCGCCCCACCGGAAGGCACGACCAAGGTTTCGTTCCAGGTCGGCGCCATGCCCCCCGCCCCCATCGAGATCACCGAGGGCGAATGACATGCCCCGACGACGAAACCCCCACCTGACCGCGACGGCGGCGCTCACCGTGGCCGCGTTCGTCCTGGCCGCGGGGACGGCGGGTGCCGACGACGACCCCACCGGCGCCCCGCCCGGCAGCACCACGAGCTCCCCGCCCCCGTCCGTGGACGCCACCAGCCCGGGCCTCAAGCTCGCCGACGGGGCCACGCTCGCGCCCGCCAAGGTGCTGGACATCAAGTCGGTCGTGGAGGACATGTCCGGCGACGAGCGTCGGACCGACACCAACGAGGACGTGACGTTCGCACTCCAGGCGGAGGTCCTGTTCCCCAAGGACAGTTCCAAGCTCAACCCGGACGCCCGCTCCCGCATCCAGGCCATCGCCGACGAGATCAACACCCAAAAGGCAAGCACGGTAAGGGTGTTCGGCTTCACGGACAACCTGGGCTCGTACGCCCACGGCCTGACCCTCTCCAAGAAGCGGGCGGAAGCCGTCCACGACGAGCTGACGGCCGCGCTCGGAGCGGACGGCGGGAACGTCACGTTCCAGGTCCGCGGCTACAGCGAGGACTATCCGATCGCGGACAACACCTCGGAGCAGGGCCGCAAGAAGAACCGCCGGGTGGAGGTGTCGTTCCCGAAGGGCGACTGACGCCGCCCGGGATTCCCTACGGCACCCGCGCGACCACCGCGTACATCCCGCTCGGCTCGGGCCGCGGCGCGGGCTGCTCGCGGAACCACTCGGGGGCCGTCACCAGGCCGGGCTCGATGGGCTCCAGGCCCGCCAGGAGGCGGCCCACTTCCTCGCGGGAGCGCAGGGCGAGCGTCATGCCGCTGCGCGCGTACTGTTCGGTCGCTTCCTGCGCGATGTCCGGGAAGATGTCGTTCGAGGCGTGCGAGAGCACCAGGTGACTGCCGGACGGCAGCGCCGAGACGAGCGTGGCGACGATGCCGTACGGGTCCTGCTCGTCCGCGATGAAGTGCATCAGCGCGATCAGCGAGAGGCCGATGGGCCGGCTGAAGTCCAGGACGGTGCGGGCGTGTTCGAGGATGACACCGGGTTCGCGCACGTCGGCCTGGATGTAGTCGGTGGCGCCCTCGGGGTTGCTGACCAGCAGCGCCTCCGCGTGCCGCAGCACGATGGGGTCGTTGTCGGTGTAGACGACCTTCGCGGACGGCACGATGCCCTGCACGATCTGGTGCAGATTGGGCGCGGTGGGTATGCCGGTGCCGATGTCGAGGAACTGGTCGACGCCGAGGCCCGCGAGGTGGGCGACCGCCCGGTTCATGAACGCACGGTTCTGCAGGGCTCCGACGCGCACCTCGGGCGGCAGCTTCTCGCCCATCGCCTCGTCGACGGGGTAGTTGTCCTTCCCGCCGATCAGCCAGTCGTAGACCCGCGCGGGGTGCGCCTGGCTGGTGTCGATGAGGGGCCGGGGAGCGGGTGCCGACATGTGCGGACTCCATCGTCGCGGGAGAGGCGGGCGGGGTGACTGGCGCTGAGGGCAGTCTGCCATGCCAACTTGCCGTAGTCGGTTGGGTGTTGATATTGCGTGGATCAGGCCCGGGTCCGGCGTTTTGCGACGGTGGGCCACCGGGGGTGTTGACGGTTCGACGTGGGGCGGTTCGGTCGGGGGCCGGTTCGGCATTTCTGGCGGCGCCCGAAGGTCCGGATTGCCCTCCCCGGGGGGCCGACCGGCGGCCGCCCTAGGAGCGATCGCGCCACACGGTCAACGCCCCGCTCAGGAAGCTGATCCCGCTCTTCGGGAGCGCGGTGCTCTTCGTCTCGACCACGAACAGACCGATGTAGCCGTCGGGGTGCTTGAAACAGATCTCGCTGCCGGTGGTGATGATGGCGAGCGGCAGCCGCGTGTCCGCGCCCTTGCCTGCGAGCCAGGCACGGCAGTCGTCGAGGCCGGTGCCCGGCTTGCCGTACACCGGGGCGATGACGGTGCCGCGCGTGGTGGCCTCCAGCGCGCAGCTGGTCTCCTTGGCGCAGGTGAAGCGGATGTCGCCCTTGCGGTCCTTGCGCTGGACGCCGTCCTTGATGTTCAGCGAGTCCTTCTCGTCCAGCCACAGCCCGGGGTAGGGGGTGGCCACCGGCGGTGAGGAGGCGGCGTCGGCTCCGGCCCCGGACACCCGCTCCGACCCCGACCCCGATCCCGCTGTGATCCTGGACGCCGATGGTGAGGGAGAGGATGCGTCGGCAGACGTACCCGTACCCGCGCCCTTCGCGACCCCGTGCCCCCCGCCGCGCCCGCTGTCGAACGTGCCCGTCGCGTCCATCACCGCCCATGCCAGCACCGAGAGCACCAGCACCCCGGCCGTCACCGCCGCCCCGGTCAGCAGCTTCGCGCGGCGGCTGCGGGGGTGCGGGTCGGCCGGGTAAGTCGGGGCCTGCCAGGGGGAGTTCGGGCCGACGGAGTTCGGCCTGGGCTGCGTCACGGTGGGGTGGGCGAGCGTCGGGGGCGCGGGGGAGGGGGCGGCCGGCGACGGGAGCGGGCGGACCGGTGACGGCACCGTGAGTGGGGGACCGGTGACCTCACGCCAGACCGTGCCGGCGTCCGCGTCCTGCCCGAGCCGCTCCCGGCACCACTCGACCACCTCGGCCGGCGTGGCCCGCTGCGCGGGGTCGGCCGCGAGGCAGCGGGCGAGCAGCGGGCGCAGTTCCGGGGGCAGCGCGGACAGGTCGGGCTCGGAGTGGACGATGCGGTAGAGCACGCTGACCGCGGGGCCGTCGCCGTACAGCGAGGTGCCCAGGGCGGCGAACGCCACCGTCTGGGCGAGCGAGAAGACGTCGGTGGCCGCCGTGACCGGGCCCCCGGCCGCCTGCTCGGGCGCCATGAACTGCGGGGTGCCGATGGTGACGCCGGTCGCGGTGTACGACGTGCCGTCCGCGGCCACCGAGATGCCGAAGTCGATCACGCGCGGGCCGTCGGCGGCCAGCAGGACGTTCGACGGCTTCAGGTCGCGGTGCACGATGCCCACCGCATGGATCGCCTGCAACGCCTCGGCCACCCCGGCCGTCAGCCACAGCAGCGCGGGCACCGGCAGCGGCCCGCGCCGGGCCACCGCCTCCGCGAGCGAGGGGCCGGGTACGTAGAGCGTCGCCAGCCAGGGCGGGGCGCCGTCCGCGTCGCCGTCGATCAGTTCGGCGGTGTAGGCGCCCCTGACCCGGCGGGCCGCCTCCATCTCGTGGCGGAAGCGCCGCAGGAAGCCGGGGTCGTCGGCCAGTTCGGGGCGTACGACCTTGATCGCCACCGGGCGGCCGCCCTGCGTGTGCGACAGATAGACCCGGCCCATGCCGCCCGCGCCGAGCCGGGCGGCGAGACGGTACCCGGCCACCACCGCCGGGTCGTCCTGCTGCAGCGGCTGGAACACGTCACTGGTGTGGTTCATCGCCCCTCGTTCCCCATCCCCGGGCCGGACGACGGCCGGCCGAGGGATCAGATTAAGCGGGGGCTGTCACGACTGCACCACCACCAGCACGCCCACGACCCTTACTCACCCAGCTAACCCAGGACAGCTAGCTCACCCATCTCGCGAGGAGCGTGGCGAGGTCGGTGAGGATCTGGAGCCAGGGCCGTATCCGCTCGGCCCGCCGCCCCAGCCTTCCGCGCCGCCCGATGACGGGGTCGCCCCGTCGCCGTCGCAGCCTTCTGTCCCGCGCCAGCCGTAAGGACCTGATACGCGCGCCCGTGATGCGCCTGCGTCGCCTCATGCCGAGACGCTAGCGAGGCCGCCGCGCGGGGCGCAGGGAGGGCGAGCGCCAAAGCGGCCCCGGGGTTATTGGCGGTAACCGGCAATCGGCAAACAGAGCGCGGCGCTCAACTCAGCTTCACCGGCAGTGAATCCACCCCGTACACGATCGACAGCTTGCGGAACGCGAGCTCCGAGGCCGGCACGGCGATCGTCAACTCGGGGAAGCGTCGCACCAGTTGGGGGAAGGCGGCGCGCAGCTCCATCTTGCCGAGCTCCGCCCCGATGCAGCGGTGGATGCCGTAGCCGAAGGCGAGGTGGGACGCGGTCGGCGGGCGGGCGGGGAGGAAGGCGTCCATGTCGTCGCCCAGGCGCGGGTCGCGGTCCGCCGCGCTCAGCGACACGATCACGACGTCGCCCGCACAGATCCGGACGCCCCCGACCGTCACGTCCTCGCGGGCGAAGCGCGGGAACGCCGTCTGTACGACGGTGAGATGGCGCAGGAGTTCGTCGACGAAGGGCGCCGCCACCGTCGCCGGGTCGTCCGCGTCGCGCAGCGCGTCGAAGTGCGCGCGGTCCTGGAGCATGATCAGGGTACCGAGGGCGATCATGCTCGCCGTGGTCTCCAGGCCGCCCGTCAGGACGCCGTCGGCGAGGCCGGTCAGTTCCTCGTCGGTGATGTTGTCGCCGTGCTCGCGCACCAGCATGCCCAGCAGGCCCTCGCCGGGATCGCGCCGCTGCTCGGCGACGACCCCGCGCAGGTAGTCCAGGGACTGCGAGACCGCGCCGAAGGACGCGCCCGCGCCGCCCAGCACGTCGAAGCGGGCGACGGAGAACTGCTGGAACGCCTCGCGCTCCTCGTACGGGACGCCGAGCAACTCGCAGATGACCAGCGCCGGTACGGGCATCGCGAAGTGCTCGACGAAGTCGACCGTGCCGTCGGGCGACTCCTGCGCCGCCTTCTCCAGGTGGGCCAGCTGTTCCTCGACGATCGCGTGGATGCGGGGGGTGAGGCGCGACAGGCGGCGCATCGTGAACTCGGGGGTGAGCAGCCGCCGCAGCCGCGTGTGGTCCGGCGGGTCGCAGAAACCGAGGCCGCCCGGGTTCTGGTCGGCCCCCGCGCCGCCCACGCCCACCAGATGACGGAAGTCGTTGCTGTACGCCTTGGCGTCGCCGAGCACTTCCTTCGCCTCGTCGTAGCCCGACACCAGCCAGACCGTCATGCCGGGGATGGGCAGCTTGCTGACCGGCTCGCGGTCGCGCAGCACGCCGATCTCGGGGACCGGGTCGAGGCCGTCACGGCGCAGCGGCAGCAGCGCCGCCTCCGGCAGCTTCGAGAGCACGGACAGATCGAGGCCTTCCCCTCTTCTCCTGAGACGGGAGAAGTAGAGGCGGGTCAGCCAGGTCGCTATCGCGGAACGTACGGACATGTGCTCGCATCTCTGCGGTGGGACGGACGGGCCTGTGGGTACGTGTGGGGCCGTGGTGCTGACGGTGGTGGGGGTCCGCCAAGGGTACGTGCGTGCACCGGGTCCTACGGAAGAGGGGCCGTCCCCCTGTTCTCCCGGGGGACACCCCCACCCCGGCCGTCGGCGGCCGGGGCGAAAAGGGGCTGAGCCGGGCGCGCGGGCCTGCGACGATGCCCTCATGACCAGCGAGAAGCACGGAACCGACGCGTCCCCCGCCCACCCCGGCCGCTCCTTCGACGCGCTCGTCGCGGAGGCCGTCGCCGAGCCCACCGACGGCTGGGACTTCTCCTGGTTCGAGGGGCGCGCGACCGAGCAGCGCCCTTCCTGGGGGTACGCCCGCGCGATGGGCGAGCGCCTCGCGCGCGCCGAGGTCCGGGCCGCCCTCGACCTGGACACCGGCGGCGGCGAGGTGCTGAACATGGCGCCGCGGCTGCCGCCCCTCATGGCCGCGACCGAGGGCTGGCCGCCGAACGTCGCCAAGGCGAGCCGGCTGCTCGCCCCGCGCGGGGTGGTCGTCGTGGCGGCGTCCGCCGACGCCCCGCTGCCGTTCGCCGAGGGGACCTTCGACCTGGTCACCAGCCGTCACCCGGTCAAGGCCCCGTTCGCCGAGATCGCCCGGGTGCTGCGCCCGGGCGGCACGTACTTCGCCCAGCACGTCGGCCCCAGCAGCGTGTTCGAGGTCGTCGAGTACTTCCTGGGCCCGCAGCCGGAATCGGTCCGTCGCGGCCGTGACCCGCAGGCGGAGGCGGCCGAGGCCGGGGCCGCCGGTCTGGAGATCGTCGACCTGCGCGCGGAGCGCCTGCGCATCGAGTTCTACGACATCGGGGCCGTCGTCCACTTCCTGCGCAAGGTGGTGTGGATGGTTCCGGGATTCACCGTCGAGGCGTACCGGCCCCAACTGCTCGCGCTCCACGAGCGGATCGTCGCCGAGGGCCCGTTCGTCGCCCACAGCACGCGTCATCTGATCGAGGCCCGCAAGCCCTCCGCGTAGGCCGAACTCCGCGACGCGTGAGGCGAGTTGCCGGGCATCATCCGACCGCCCCGCGCGTTGCCGGTCAGGAGGGACGACGGACGAGAAGGAGAACGCGTACATGGGGCACAAGGGGACGGACGGTTCCGAGGGGCGCTACAGCTGTGGGCTGGACGCCGCCGTGGACGTCGTGGGCGGCAAGTGGAAGCCGATGATCCTGTGGGCGTTGCACGATGCCGGAACCCTGCGCTTCGGCGAACTGCGGCGTTCCGTGCACGGCGTCACGGAGAAGGTCCTGGCCCAGCAACTGCGGGAGTTGGAGGCCGACCGCGTCGTGCACCGCGAGGTGTTCCCGGAGGTTCCGCCGCGCGTCGAGTACTCGCTGACGGAGCTGGGCCGGACGCTGAACCAGGCACTGGTCCCGCTCGGCCTGTGGGGCGAGGCGCACATGGCCGCGATCGTGGCGGCCAAGGAGGCCGGGGCGGCCGCCTGAGGCAACCGATTCCGCATCGTTATCGAGACGCACTCGATCCCCACGTAAACCTCACGTAAGTTCAGACCAACGGCAATTCGCGTGAGCAAAGCTACGCGGCGGTACCGCGCGGCGGAGGGGGCTGCGCGGTGCCGCGTGCCACCTCCAGGGGCGCGACCTGGCGTGCGGGGCCCCGAATGCGCCATATCCGCGGCGGCGCCCCCGACCGGCTGTACGCGCGTCAACCGCGCGCACGACACGGGAGAGGGACCCCGTACCCCCCGGTGAAACCTCGTGAACCCGCGGTCGCGAGCGCCCGCGGCCCGCTGTGAGCCCGCTGTGAGGCGGCCGGAAAGCTACCTCCGGCCGTCGTCGGGTGACTGCGGAGAGTAGTTGTGGCACGCCGATGCACGCAGCATCACTTACGAAGGGTTATGGTGGAAACCCCCCCTCGGGCCGGTCCGTCTCCCCCCCACGGACCGGCCCGTTTTTTGTCCGTACATAAGGACGCCACAAGCCCCGCTCAGCGGCCTGTGGCGTCCTTTGTGCGTCCGGCGCGGGTCAGCTGCGGCCGGCCCAGATGTTCGTGCCGGGGGTGGACACGGCGAACGAGTCGATTTCGGTCAGCTCCGCGGCCGTCAGCTTCGGGGCCGCGAGCGCCGCCACGTTCTCCTCCAGCTGCTGCACGCTGGAGGCGCCGATCAGCGCCGACGTCATCCGCTCGTCGCGCAGCACCCAGGTCAGCGCGAGCTGCGCGAGGGACTGGCCGCGGCCCTTGGCGATGTCGTTCAGCCCGTTCAGCCGGCGCACCACCTCGTCGCTCAGCAGGTTCGGGTCGAGCGACTTGCCCTGGGTGGCGCGCGAACCCTCCGGGATGCCCTTCAGGTACTTGCCCGTGAGCAGGCCCTGCGCGAGCGGCACGAAGGAGATGCAGCCCATGCCGGCCCTCTCCAGGGTGTCGAGCAGCCCGTCGTCCTCGGTCCAGCGGTTGATCATCGAGTAGGACGGCTGGTGGATGAGGGCCGGGACGCCCATCTCCTTGAGCAGGCGCGCCGCCTCGGCCGTCTGCTCGCTGTTGTACGAGGAGACGCCGACGTACAGCGCCTTGCCCTGCTGCACCGCCGACGCCAGCGCGCCCATCGTCTCCTCCAGGGGAGTGTCCGGGTCGAAGCGGTGCGAGTAGAAGATGTCGACGTAGTCGAGACCCATCCGCTTCAGCGACGCGTCCAGCGACGACAGCAGGTACTTGCGGCTGCCCCACTCGCCGTACGGGCCGGGGTGCATGAGGTAGCCGGCCTTGGTCGAAATGACCAACTCGTCACGGTACGAGGCGAAGTCCTGCGCGAAGATCTTGCCGAAGTTCAACTCGGCGCTGCCCGCGGGCGGCCCGTAGTTGTTGGCGAGGTCGAAGTGCGTGACTCCCAGGTCGAAGGCGCGGCGCAGGATCGCGCGCTGCGAGTCGAGGGAGCGGTCGTCACCGAAGTTGTGCCACAGGCCCAGCGAGACCGCGGGCAGCTTCAGGCCGCTGCGTCCGGTGCGCCGGTACTCCATGGAGTCGTACCGGTCGGCGGACGCGACATAAGGAGAGGAGTCGTTCATGGATACGAAACTACGTCAGACCTCCGACACCCCTCACCCGGCACCCGCGGGGGTCCGGGGGGCACCCCGGGGACAGGCGCGGTTCGGGGGTAGGCTCTCGCCCTCGGGGACTGCCGTCTGCATGGAGGGGCTGAACGACCGTGAACCTGCGCGACAGGCTGCGTAGCCTGCTGGTCGGGCTGTACGCACGCCGGGTGGAGGGCCACCTGGACCACGCCCAGGTGCCCAAGCACATCGGGGTCATCATGGATGGCAACCGGCGCTGGGCGAAGGCCGCCGGATCCACCACCGCCCAGGGCCATCAGGCGGGTGCCTACAAGATCGAGGAGTTCCTCGGCTGGTGCAGCGAGACGGACGTCGAGGTCGTCACGCTCTGGCTGCTGTCGACCGACAACTTCGACCGCCCCCAGGAGGAGCTCGGCCCGCTCCTCGGCATCATCGAGGGCGTCGTCCGCACGCTCGCCACCGACGGCCGCTGGCGCGTGCACCACGTCGGCGCCACCGACATCCTGCCCTCCGGGATGCAGACGGTCCTCAAGGAGGCCGAGGAGACCACGGCCGGCCGCGACGGGATAGTGGTCAACGTCGCGATCGGCTACGGCGGCCGCCAGGAGATCGCCGACGCCGTCCGCTCGATGCTCCTCGACGCCGCCGACAAGGGGACCTCGCTGGAGCAGGTCGCCGACGACGTCACCATCGACCTGATCGGCAAGCACCTCTACACCAGCGCCCAGCCCGACCCGGATCTCGTCATCCGCACCAGCGGTGAGCAGCGGCTGTCCGGGTTCATGCTGTGGCAGACGGCCCACTCCGAGTACTACTTCTGTGACGTCTTCTGGCCGGCGTTCCGCAAGGTCGACTTCCTGCGCGCGATGCGCGACTACGCCGCCCGTCACCGGCGCTACGGCGGCTGACACCGCGGCAGGGCTCCCCCACAGCGGGACGTACGTCATCAGGAGTTAACGCGCGCGCCGTCATATGCCGTGGCATGGCTGCGCGTGTTCGAGGGAATAAGCCTTCCAGGTCGGTGTCCGCACCAAGGGCACCGCATCTCAGCGGACGGCACGGGGCCGTCCGCCCGGGAGGCCCTTTGCACCAGGACGACCGTACGCAGACGAGTACGGATGACGACTTGGAGGGCCGGCTCTCGGCCCGCGCGCAGGGGCCGTTGACCGGCAGGTTCGACCCGCCCTCCCGGCCCAGCATTCCCTCCGTCGCTCCCCGACCTCTTCCGAGGGGGTACGTCCTTCCGTGGTGACCAGCAACAAGCGCCACAAGCCCGACCGGCGCACCTATGTTCTCGACACCAGCGTCCTGCTGGCCGATCCGAACGCCATGACCCGTTTCGACGAACACGAAGTGGTCCTTCCTGTCGTCGTGGTCACGGAGTTGGAGGCCAAACGGCACCATCCGGAGCTGGGGTACTTCGCCCGGCAGGCCCTGCGCCTGCTCGACGACTACCGCATCCGCTTCGGGCGGCTCGACGCCCCGATCCCCACCGGGGAACTGGGCGGCACGCTGCGCGTCGAGCTCAACCACTCCGACCCCAGCGTCCTGCCCTCGGGCTACCGCCTCGGGGACAACGACTCCCGCATCCTCGCGGTCGCACGCAATCTGCAGGCCGAGGGATTCGACGTCACGGTCGTGTCGAAGGATCTGCCGCTCAGGATCAAGGCGTCCTCGGTGGGCCTCCTCGCCGAGGAGTACCGCGCCGAACTCGCCATCACGGAGTCCGGCTACACCGGAATGTCCGAACTGACCCTGCCCGCCGAGCAGGTCGACCTCCTCTTCGACGAGGACAGCCTCTACGTTCCCGAGGCCGCCGACCTTCCGGTGCACACGGGTCTGACGATCCACTCCGAGCGGGGCAAGGCCCTCGGCCGCGTCACGCCGGAGGGCAACGTCCGCCTGGTGCGCGGCGACCGGGAGGCCTTCGGGCTCAAGGGGCGCAGCGCCGAGCAGCGGATCGCGCTGGATCTGCTCCTCGATCCGGACGTCGGCATCATCTCGATGGGCGGCCGGGCCGGCACCGGCAAGTCCGCGCTCGCGCTCTGTGCGGGCCTGGAGGCCGTCCTGGAGCGGCGCCAGCACCAGAAGGTGATGGTGTTCCGGCCGCTGTACGCGGTCGGCGGGCAGGAGCTCGGCTATCTGCCGGGGTCCGAGGCCGACAAGATGGGGCCGTGGGCGCAGGCGGTCTTCGACACGCTCTCGTCGGTGACCTCGCGCGAGGTCATCGAGGAGGTCACGTCCCGCGGGATGCTGGAGGTGCTGCCGCTCACGCACATCCGCGGCCGCTCGCTGCACGACGCGTTCGTGATCGTGGACGAGGCCCAATCCCTGGAACGGAACGTCCTCTTGACCGTTCTGTCCCGTATTGGGGCGAACTCGCGGGTGGTCCTCACCCATGACGTCGCCCAGCGCGACAACCTTCGGGTCGGCCGGTACGACGGAGTCGTCGCGGTCGTCGAGAAACTGAAGGGGCATCCGCTGTTCGCGCACGTCACGCTGACGCGCTCGGAGCGGTCGCAGATCGCGGCCCTGGTGACCGAAATGCTGGAAGACGGTCAGATTTAAGGCAGTTGGTAGTACTTGGCGCCGTCCGGAGAAGCCTGAGAGCTTATCCGGGCGGCGTCTTGGCGTGCGTGCGTTTCCTGAAATCCCGTGGGGCAAACGGGGTGTGACCTTTCACACGCAACGCAGAATTGCCTTGCGGCGTCCGGATACGGCAGAGTCACGGTCCTGTCAGGCCCCGCATACGACACATCTGTACCCCCAGCGGTACGGCACCACCGCAGCCCCGGCTGCACCTCGAACTCCATATCGATCGTCGTATGCCGCCCGAGAACCACGCGGCGCTCCCCGAGCGGGAGTTGCCCACCGGGCCCGTGCCTCCCGTGACCCGTCAGTTGGGAGGCCAGTGTCCAGGGGCACGATTGCGTCCGCGAGGGTCACACCACAGCGGGCGATGCTGGAAGGAAACCGCGTGAGCCGGATTTCGGTCCGGGGATTCGCGGTGGCTTCGGCCACCGCGGTCACCACAGTCGGCGCCGTCGTGGGTGTTGCCTCGGGCAGCACTGCTCAGCCTTCGAACGAGGCAGAGGCCACGGCCGGCGACGCGACCCTCCTCGCCGATATACCCGCGGGTCAGCAGGCCCATGTGCAGACCGCGTCCCTGACGCAGCAGGCACAGACGCAGGCCATCGCGGCCGACAACGCGGCACAGAAGACGGCGGAAGCGGCGGCGCGCAAGAAGGCCGCCGAGGACGCGATCGCCAAGCAGCAGGACGCGCAGGCGGCCAAGGAGAAGGCGGAGAAGGAGGCGAAGGAGCGCGAGGAGGCCAAGAAGGCCGCCAGCCGCTCCTCGGTGCGTGACGCCTCCAGCTTCTCGACGCAGTCGTCGTACTCCGTCGGCCAGATCCAGGCGATGGCGCGTCAGATGGTGCCGTCCGGTCAGTTCCAGTGCTTCAGCAACATCGTGGACCACGAGTCCAGCTGGAACTACCAGGCCTCGAACGCCTCGTCGGGCGCTTACGGCCTCTTCCAGGCATTGCCCGCCTCGAAGTACTCCTCCGCGGGTGCCGACTGGCAGACCAACCCGGCCACCCAGATCAAGTGGGGCCTCAACTACATGAACTCCCGCTACGGGAGCCCGTGTGAGGCCTGGTCCTTCTGGCAGGCCAACAGCTGGTACTAGACCGCACTCCGGTCAGCCTCGCGCAGCCCCTCACCGTCGTACGGTGGGGGGCTGCGGTTGCTTATCGATGTACGGTCGTAGCCCGGGGGAACGTAGAGGACGGATCATGTCGCGAATTCCAGGCTGGCTCGAACGGGTGGGCGACGGAATCAGCAGGGTGGGTGAGCGCCTGGACGAGCGCCGCGCGCAGGCCGAGCGGGAGTCGGGCGACGAACTGTCGCACGAGCGGTCGCACTCCCCGCCGGGCTCAACTGCCGCGCCCGGAGCATCCGCTGAACCGGCGTCGGACGAGACGGGCGAACAGGTGCCCGCGCCGCCCGCGTACGCACCGGCCATAGCCGCCCGCCCCGAACCGGTCGCCGCCGTGCCCTGGGGCCTGCGGGTGGCCGCCGAGGCGGCCTGGCGGCTGCTGGTGCTCGCAGGTCTGCTCTGGGTCCTGATAAGGATCATCAGCTCCGTGCAACTGGTGGTGTTCGCGTTCGTCGCGGCGCTGCTCATCACCGCGCTGCTGCAGCCTACGGTCGCCCGGCTGCGCCGCCACGGCGTGCCCAGGGGGCTGGCGACGGCCCTGACCGCCATCCTCGGCTTCGTCATCATGGGGCTCGTCGGCTGGTTCGTGGTCTGGCAGGTCCAGGAGAACATCGACGCGCTGTCCGACCAGATCCAGGACGGCATCGACGATCTGCGCAAGTGGCTCCTCAACAGCCCCTTCCACGTGACCGAGAGCCAGATCAACGAGATCGCCAAGTCGCTGCGCGACGCGATCGGCGCCAACACGGACGAGATCACGTCCGCGGGCCTCGAAGGCGTCACCGTCATCGTCGAGGCGATGACCGGCATCCTGCTGACGATGTTCTCGACGCTGTTCCTGCTCTACGACGGCCGGCGCATCTGGGAGTGGACGCTCAAGCTCGTCCCGGCGCAGGCCCGGCCCGGTATCGCGGGTGCGGGGCCGCGGGCGTGGCGCACGCTCACCGCGTACGTCCGCGGAACGGTGATAGTCGCCCTGATCGACGCCATCTTCATCGGCCTCGGGATCTTCTTCCTGGGCGTGCCGATGGCGGTGCCGCTGGCCGTCTTCATCTTCCTGTTCGCGTTCATCCCGCTGGTGGGTGCCGTCGTGTCCGGCGCGCTCGCGGTGGTCGTGGCGCTGGTGACGCAGGGCGTGTTCACCGCCCTGATGGTGCTCGTGGTCGTCCTGGCCGTGCAGCAGATCGAGGGCCACATCCTGCAGCCGTTCATCCTCGGCCGCGCGGTGCGGGTGCATCCGCTGGCCGTGGTGCTGTCCGTCGCCGCCGGCGGGATGGTGTCCGGGATCGGGGGAGCGGTGGTGGCCGTGCCGCTGGTCGCCGTGACCAACACGGTGGTGGTGTATCTGCGGGCGTGGTCGCGCGAGGCCGCGATCCGGCAGGCGCCGGTGCCGCGCGGCGCGACAGCCGTGGAGGTCGCGCCGGTGGACCCCCCGTCCGACGCACCGTAGAAGCACGTACGAAGAAGGCCGGCCCCCTGCACGCGCAGGGGGCCGGCCTTCTTCGTACGTGCTTACGCCAGGACGTCCTCGGCGTCGAGCGTCACGCCCACCGCCTGGATCACGGAGGCGATCTTGAAGGCCTCCTGGATGACGTCGCGGTCGACGCCCGCCTTGCGGAGCACCTGCTCGTGCGAGTCGAGGCACATCCCGCAGCCGTTGATCGCGGAGACCGCGAACGACCACAGCTCGAAGTCGACCTTGTCGACGCCGGGGTTGCCGATGACGTTCATCCGCAGGCCCGCGCGCATCGTCCCGTACTCGTCATCCGAGAGCAGGTGACGCGTGCGGTAGAAGACGTTGTTCATCGCCATGACGGCGGCGGCCGACTTGGCAGCCGTGTACGCCTCGGGCGACAGGTTCGCCTTCGCCTCCGGCTCCAGCTCGCGCAGCACGCGCGGGGAGCGGGAGGTGATGGCGCACGCCAGGACCGTGCCCCACAGCTGCTGCTGCGGGAGGTCCGAGTTGCCGATGACCGAGCCCAGGTTGAGCTTCAGGTCCTTGGCGTAGTCCGGTATGGCGGACTTCAGTTCGTCAAGTGCCATGACAGTACGCTCCGTTCACTCGCCCGAGAGCAGCGCGACCGGGTCCAGGGTCTCGTCGCCCTTGCTCCAGTTGCACGGGCACAGCTCGTCCGTCTGGAGCGCGTCGAGGACCCGCAGGACCTCCTTGGGGTTACGGCCGACGGAACCGGCGGTCACCATCGTGAACTGGATCTCGTTGTTCTGGTCGACGATGAAGACGGCGCGCTGCGCGAAGCCGTCCTCGCCCTCGATGCCGAGGTCACGCATGAGCTCGTGCTTCGAGTCGGCCAGCATCGGGAAGGGCAGGTCCGTCAGGTCCGGGTGGTCCTTGCGCCAGGCGTGGTGCACGAACTCGGAGTCGCCGGAGAAGCCGAGGACCTGGGCGTCACGGTCGGCGAACTCGTCGTTCAGCTTGCCGAAAGCGGCGATCTCGGTCGGGCACACGAAGGTGAAGTCCTTGGGCCACGCGAAGACGATCTTCCACTTGCCCTCGTAGGTCTTGTGGTTGATCTGCTCGAACTCAGAGCCCTTCTCCAGCGAGACACAGGCAGTCAGGTCGAACTCGGGGAACTTGTCACCGACAGTGAGCACACGCTCTCCTTGCAGCGAGAAAGGTCCCGTTTTGTGGGGCCTTTCTATGGGTTGGACTGCTGGTGATCGTGGCACAGGGTGTATTGATTACGGAAATAGCTAGACTCAGTCATGTTGATCGGAGGTGGCTATCAGTGGCCGTACAGAACGGAAAACCCCTGGGTGCGCGCAAGCGGCAGCCGAGCCTGGCGCAACTGCGGGCGTTCGCCGCGGTCGCCGAGTACCTGCACTTCAGGGACGCGGCCGCGGCCATCGGCACCAGCCAGCCCGCGCTGTCCGGCGCCGTGTCGGCGCTGGAGGAGACGCTCGGGGTGAGCCTCGTCGAGCGTACGACGCGCAAGGTGCTGCTCTCGCCGGCCGGCGAGCGGATCGCGGTACGCGCCAGGGCCGTGCTCGACGAGGTCGGCGCGCTGATGGAGGAGGCCGAGGCGGTGCGGGCGCCGTTCACCGGCGCGCTGCGGCTCGGCGTGATCCCGACGGTGGCGCCCTATCTGCTGCCGACCGTGCTGCGGCTCGTCCACGACAAGTACCCGGACCTCGATCTGCAGGTGCACGAGGAGCAGACGTCGTCACTGGTCGAGGGGCTCGGCGCCGGGCGGCTCGACCTGCTGCTGCTCGCGGTGCCGCTCGGGGTGCCCGGAGTCACCGAACTGCCGTTGTTCGACGAGGACTTCGTGCTGGTCACCCCGCTCGACCACTGGCTCGGCGGGCGGGAGGGGATTCCGCGCGAGGCGCTGCGCGAGCTGCAACTGCTGCTGCTCGACGAGGGGCACTGCCTGCGGGACCAGGCCCTGGACATCTGCCGGGAGGCCGGCCGGGCGGGAGCCGCTCCGGTCACGACGACCGCGGCCGGGCTCTCGACGCTGGTGCAGCTCGTCGCCGGCGGACTCGGGGTGACGCTCCTGCCCCGCACGGCCGTCGCCGTCGAGACCAGCCGCAGCAGCCAGCTGCTCACCGGGTACTTCGCCGAGCCGGCGCCCACGCGCAGGGTGGCCCTGGCGATGCGCGCGGGGGCGGCCCGCTCCGCGGAGTACGAGGAGCTGGCCGCCGCCCTGCGGACTGCTTTGCAGGGACTGCCCGTTCGCGTCGTCCAGGGCTGATTCCCTATTCGGTGCGCAGCCCGTTCGCGCGCATCAGCCGCCACAGCGGCGGCATGCTCAGCAGGGTGACCGCGGCGATCGCACCCGCGCCCACGCCCGCCAGGGGCAGGAACACCAGCCAGTCGGTGACGGGCCTGCCGACCAGGCGCAGCATCAGCCAGCCGAGGCCGAGGCCGCCCGTGACCGCCAGGGCCATGCCGAGCACGACCGGGATCGCCGTCTGCCACAGCACCGACCAGGCGAGCGTCGTACGGCGGGTGCCGTACGCCACCAGGATCGACAACAGACGCTTTCGGTCGCGCAGTTGCTCGATCTGCGAGACCAGCATGGCGGCCGCGATCAGCGCCATGGTGAGCGCCGCCGCCGTGAACACGCCGCTGCGGATGCTCGCGTACTCCTTGTCGGGGTTCAGCGAGCTGTAGTTCCACACGTGCATCCCCGGGTCGATCCGGAACGCCGTGTTGCGCGAGTACTCGACGGCGTCCGGCACGGACCTGTCGACCTGGATCTGCGCGGCCGTCGCGGCGTTCTGCAGGTGCCGCACGTCGAAGGCGCCCCTGGTGGCGAGGATCCCGCCGAACTTGACGCCGCCCGGGTCGCGCCGCGACTGCACCGTGCGGGCCTCCTTGGGCAGCGTCCACCGCGCGGACCGGACGTCACCGGCGAAGAGCCGCGCGCCGGGCTTGAGCTCCGCCATCATCCGCGCGTCGTCGTCCGGGGAGTTCGACCCGGTGACGCGGAAGGCGTCGCCGTCGCGGCAGGACGGCAGGTGCGCCATCTGGCGCAGCGAGGCGCAGGAGCCGACGGACAGCGACGTGGAGCGCATCGAGCCGTCGGAGTCCGGCTTCGCGCCCACCGGGTCCACCCAGGTGTCCACGGTCCCGTACACCGACTTGACGCCCTTGGTCGCCCCGAACTCACGGACCATCCGCTCGGCCATCTCCCCGCTGGGGAACATGGAGTTCACGCCGATCTGGGCCCGCGAGGGGCTCGCGCCGGTCTTTTCGGTGAAGTCGTCGTTGATGCCGGTCATGTACATCTGCAGGGCGATGCCGCCCGCCACCGCGATGGTGATCCCGGCGACCGCGCGCGAGGCGCCGCTGCTGTTCAACTGCAGCCTGCGCACGGCCAGCTGCCAGGGCACGGGCCCGCCCCGCAGCCGGCGGACGGTGGCCTCCACCAGCCAGGGCAGCACCAGGACCAGGCCGATCAGGGTGCAGGCGATACCGGCCGAGATCTGCACGGTGCCCCTGGAGCGCGACGCGTCGGAGGAGCGCGACGCGAGCAGCAGCAGCGCACCGAGGACGGGCACCGGGATGCGCCACCACAGGCGCCGGCGCCGGGCACGGCCGCCGCGGACCACGCCCAGCGGCTCGATGACGACGGAGCGCAGGGCGAACACCGTGACGGCGACGGCCGCCAGCGGCACCGCCAGCAGGATCAGCACGGCCAGGGCGGGCACCGGTGTCAGGTCCGCGGGGAACGTCGACAGCCGCCAGATCTCCACCACGCCGAGCAGTTGCCGCGCGGCCAGGAAGAACACGACGCCGAGCCCCAGGCCGATCAGCGTGCCGAACAGCGCCTCGCCCGCGGCCATCCGGCGCGTCATCCGCACGTCCGCGCCGACCAGGCGCAGCGCGGCGAGGCGCCGGTCGCGCCGCTCGCCGCCGAACCGCACGGCCGTCGCGATGAAGATGGCGACCGGGACGAGCAGCACGATGCAGGCCAGCACGATGAACACGATGAGGATCGGGTCCAGCGGGTCGTTCGGGAACGTCAGGCCGAAGTGGTCGATGCGGTGCGCCTCGCGGGCGGTGTTGAGCTTGTCGCTGCCGACGTACAGGAACAGCTCGAAGGGGTCGGTCAGGCCCGGTTCGTGGATCGTGCCGACGGTCCGGTAGTCGTAGCGCTCCTTGAGGAGCTTGCCCTCGGGGGAGCCGAGCAGCTTCTTCAGCGCGGGCGAGACGACCATCTCGCCGGGGCCCGGCAGTTCGTCGACACCGGGCGGCAGCGGCGGGTGCGCGCCCTCGGGCCGCAGCAGGTAGCCGCCGATCCTGCTGTCCCGGTAGTCGGAGGAGGCGTCGACGGCGAGCATCGTGCGTGGGCCGGGCTTGAGCTCGCCCTGTGTGCCGAAGCCCAACTGGCGGTTCTCGCCGCGCGCGTCGCGCTCGTGCAGGTACGTCGGCACGGACGCGGCGCCCAGCAGCAGGGCCACGCCGAGGCCGACGCCGACCGCGGTCAGCAGCGTACGGACCCAGCCCTCGCGGCCGCCGGACGCGGCGAACCGGATGCCGAGGCCGAGGTCGCGCAGCCGGCCCGACCGGCCGGGGGCCGGCCCGGTGGCACGTGCGGGGTCGGCCACCAGCGTCATCGGGCGAACTCCATGTCCCGCGACTTGCCGTCCCGTACGACGATCTCGCGGTCCGAGTAGGCCGCGACCCGGGTCTCGTGCGTGACCAGGACGACGGCGGCGTTCGCGCCGCGGGCCGCCTCGGTGAGCAGCTCCATGACGCGCTCGCCGTTGAGGGAGTCGAGGGCGCCGGTCGGCTCGTCGGCGAACAGCACGCGCGGGTTGGTCACCAACGAGCGGGCCACGGCGACGCGCTGTCCCTGGCCGCCGGATATCTCGCCGGGCCGTTTGCCCGCGAGGCCGTCCACCTCCAGGCGCTCCAGCCACCCGGTGGCCCGCCGCTCGGCCTCCTTGCGCTTGACGCCGGTCAGGCGCAGCGGCAGTGCCACGTTCTCCACGCAGGTCAACTCCGGTACCAGTTGGCCGAACTGGAAGACGAAGCCGAACTCGGTGCGGCGCAGGGCGCTGCGCTCGGCGTCGGACATCGCGGTCAGCTCGCGGCCGTCGTACGTGATCGAGCCCGCGTCCGGGGTGACGATCCCGGCCAGGCAGTGCAGCAGCGTCGACTTGCCCGAGCCGGAGGGACCCATGACGGCGACGACCTCGCCCGGGTGGACGGTGAAGGAGGCGCCGTCCAGGGCGGGGGTGGGCCCGTACGCCTTGTGCAGGTCGTGGGCGGCGAGCAGGGATCCGGCGGGTGTCATGGCGGGGCTCATGAGGGGCGCACCTCCGCGGCGAGCTTGTCGAGGCGCGCGGTGGCGAGTTCCAGCCAGCGCAGGTCGGCTTCCAGGTGGAACAGGGCGTGGTCGCAGATCAGCTGGTCGGCGAGGTCGCCCTTGCGCTTGCGGTCCGTGAGGATGCGCATCAGGCGCAGGTGCTCGGCGCGCTGCATGTCGAGCAGCTCGCCGGCGTCGCGCCCGGTCAGCAGGGCGAGGACGACCTTCGTGTAGAGGGTCGACTGGAGGTACGGCTCCGGCTTCTCCGGGGTCGCCAGCCACTGCTGGACGTCCGTGATGCCGGCATCCGTGATCGCGTACCGCTTGCGCTCCGGGCCGCCGCCGGCCTCGATCCCGTCGACCTCGACGAGGCCGTTCTTCAGGAGGCGGGACATGGTCGAGTAGACCTGCCCGTAATGCAGCGGCTTGTCGTGCCCGAAGGTCTCGTCGAAGGTGCGCTTCAGGTCGTAACCGTGGCGGGGCCCGGATTCCAGGAGCCCGAGAAGGGTGTGGCCGATGGACATGGGGAGGACTGTACACCGTGTGTATACCCGGCGTGTATAGACGCGGTCACCCGGACACGGGTCCGCGCCCCTCGGCAGGCCGTGGGCCTGCCGAGGGGCGCGGGGGGCCGTGCCGGAAGCCTCCGCTCAGCCGTCGGCCGTCGTGCCGGCCTCCCCTTCCGGGGGCTTGGGCGGACGTCCCCGGCGAGGTATCGGTCCGGCCCCGCCGGGCAGCCGCCCCGACTCCGCGAGCGCGCGCCGCAGCAGGAACTCGATCTGCGCGTTGGCCGAGCGCAGCTCGTCCCCGGCCCACCGCGCGAGCGCCTCGTACACCGCGGGATCGAGTCGCAGCAGAACCTGTTTGCGCGCCGGAGGCGGTGACGGGGTCACTGGTAGAGCGTCCCCGTGTTCACGACCGGCTGCGCGGCACGGTCACCGCAGAGCACGACCAGCAGGTTGCTCACCATCGCCGCCTTGCGCTCCTCGTCGAGGGCGACGAAGTCCTGCGCGGTGATCCGGGCGAGCGCGTCCTCGACCATGCCGACCGCGCCGTCGACGATCAGGCGCCGGGCCGCGACCACGGCGCCCGCCTGCTGGCGCTGGAGCATCGCCGAGGCGATCTCGGGCGCGTACGCGAGGTGCGTGAAGCGGGACTCGATGATCTGCACGCCCGCGGCCTCGACCCGTGCGTGCAGTTCGACCGCGAGCTTCTCGGTGATCTCCTCGGCGTTGCCGCGCAGGGACAGGCCGCCCTCGTCGTGCGCGTCGTAGGGATACTCGATGGCGATGTGCCGCACGGCCGCCTCGGTCTGCGTGGAGACGAACTCCAGGAAGTCGTCCACCTCGAACGTGGCCTGCGCGGTGTCCTCGACCTTCCAGACCACGACCGCGGCGAGCTCGATCGGGTTGCCGTACGCGTCGTTGACCTTGAGGACGGCGGTCTCGTGGTTGCGTACGCGCGTCGAGACCTTGGTGCGCGAGGTGAGCGGGTTGACCCAGCGCAGACCGTCCTCGCGGATCGTGCCCCGGTAGCGGCCGAAGAGCTGCACGACGCGGGCCTCGCCCGGCGCCACCATGTTCAGGCCGCCCATCGCGAAGAGCGCGGCGATCGCGAGGACGATGCCGACGACGATCAGCGCCACCTTGCCGCCGGTCGAGGTGAGCGTGGCCCCTGTCGCGACGAGGCCGATCCCGACGAGCAGGCCGACGAGGCCGAGCAGCAGCGCGAGCCCGCCGCCGATGCTGTGCGCCGTGAACTCGCGCACACGCGCCTTCGGCATGGTCGGCACGTCGGGTACGTCCGGTGTGGCGTCCGTCTCGGACATGACAGTCCCCGTCTCTGTGAACTGGAGGTTCGCGGCCGAGTGGCCGGAACCCTGCCTAGCAAAGTGATATCACTTTACTCTCCCCGGCAACCATCCGCATGCCTGGATCGTCGGTTCCCATGGGACAGGTGCTGATTGTCACGTCCGGAAATGACCGGTACGGCAGGGTTTTGACATAAGTGGCGGTGTTAGCTTCATGAGCTGATTCGGCACGACTGGTGTCTACGGGTTTGTCTACGTCTACGAGTACTCGGGACGAGAAGCGGAGCAACGAGGTCATGGGCCGAGCGGATGCGAGAAAGGCGCGCAAGCGCGCGACGCGGCCGTCGGGCATACGCCGCTTCTTCACCTGGAAGAAGCTCCTGGGGGCGTTCTTCGGGTTCGTGCTGCTGTGCATGGGCGCGTTCGTGGTGCTGTACCTGGTGATCGACGTGCCCGAAGGCAACAGGGACGCGCAGCTGCAGAGCAACGTCTACAAGTACAGCGACGGCGCGACCATGGCCCGTACCGGCGACGTGAACCGCGAGATCGTCGACCTGGCCGAGGTGCCCGAGGGCGTCCAGCACACCTTCGTCGCCGCCGAGAACAAGACGTTCTACAAGGACAAGGGCGTCGACTTCAAGGGCACCGCCCGCGGCGTCCTCAACACGCTCAGCGGCAAGGGCAAGCAGGGTGGCTCGACGATCACCCAGCAGTACGTGAAGAACTACTACCTC
>NZ_JAAGMG010001150.1 GCF_010548525.1 Streptomyces sp. SID14478 | reverse complement strand
GTGCTCGACCTGGGCTGCGGCACGGCCGAATGGCTGCTGCGGGCCCTGTCCGCGCACCCGGAGGCGCGCGCCGAGGGCGTCGACATCGACCAGCGCTCCCTGGAACAGGCCCGGCGGGCGGCGCGGGAGCGCGGGGTCGACGAACGGCTCGCCCTGCACCACTCGCCGGCGGCGGACTTCGCCCCCGGCCACGGCTTCGACGTGGTGCTGTGCGTCGGCTCCACGCACGCCTTCGGCGGACTGCTGCCGACGCTGGAAGGGGCGCACGCCCGTCTGGCACCGGGCGGCCGGGTGCTGATCGGCGACGGCTACTGGCAGAGTGCGCCGACCCCCGAGGCCGTCGAGATGCTCGGCGACCTCACCGACCTCGCCGGCACGGTGGACCGGGTCGCCGCCGCGGGCTGGACCCCGGTGTACGCCCACTGCAGCACCCGGCACGAACTCGACGACTACGAGTGGACCCTGTGGGGCGCACTGTCCGAATGGGCGCTGGAGCACCCCGGGCACCCCGACGCCGCCGAGGCGTCGGCGCTGGCCGCGCAGCGCCGTACCGAGTGGCTGCGCGGCTACCGGGACTCCTTCGGCTTCGTCTGCCTGGTCCTGCGCCGTACCGACGGCTCCTGACTACGGCAGGTTCCTGGCCATCACGATCCGCTGGACCTGGTTCGTGCCTTCATAGATCTGCGTGATCTTCGCGTCGCGCATCATGCGCTCGACCGGGTAGTCACGGGTGTAGCCGTAGCCGCCGAGGAGCTGGACCGCGTCCGTGGTGACCTCCATGGCCACGTCCGAGGCGAAGCACTTGGCGGCCGCGCCCTGGAAGGTGAGGTCCCCCTCTCGACCTCCGGCGGCGACGCGCTCCGACTTCGCGGCGGCCGCGTACGTGAGCTGGCGGGCGGCCTCGATCTTCATCGCCATGTCGGCGAGCATGAACTGGATGCCCTGGAAGTCGGCGATCGCCTTGCCGAACTGCTTGCGCTCCCGGACGTAGCCCTTGGCGTAGTCGAGGGCGCCCTGGGCGACGCCCAGCGCCTGCGCGGCGATCGTGATGCGGGTGTGGTCGAGGGTCTTCATCGCGGTGGCGAAGCCGGTGCCCTCGGCGCCGATCATGCGGTCGGCGGGGATGCGGACGTTGTCGAGGTAGACCTCGCGGGTCGGCGAGCCCTTGATGCCGAGCTTCTTCTCCGGGGCGCCGAAGGAGACGCCCGGGTCGGACTTCTCGACCACGAAGGCGCTGATGCCCTTCGAGCGCTTGTCGGGGTCGGTGACCGCCATGACGGTGTAGTACTCGGAGACGCCGGCGTTGGTGATCCAGCGCTTCACGCCGTTCAGCACCCAGGAGTCGCCGTCGCGGACCGCGCGGGTCTTCATGCCGGCGGCGTCCGAACCGGCGTCCGGCTCGCTGAGGCAGTACGAGAACATGCCGTCGCCCTTGGCCAGCGGGCCCAGGTACTTCTTCTTCAGCTCCTCGGAGCCGGAGAGGATGACGGGCAGCGAGCCCAGCTTGTTCACGGCGGGGATGAGGGAGGACGAGACGCAGGCGCGCGCGACCTCCTCGATCACGATGACCGTGGCGAGCGCGTCGGCGCCCGCGCCGCCGTACTCCTCCGGTACGTGCACCGCGTGCAGGTCGGCGGCGACGAGCGCGTCGAGCGCCTCCTGCGGGAAGCGGGCGTCCTCGTCCACCGCGGCGGCGTGCGGGGCGATCTTCGCCTCGGCCAGCGCACGGATCGTGTCCCGGAGCAGGTCGTGCTCCTCGGACGGGCGGTACAGGTCGAACTCCGGGGTGGCAGCCGATCCGGCCAAGGTGTCTCACGCTCCAAGCGCTGCTCATTACCGTTAAGTAACCCAAATTTTATGTCCCGGCCCACGCGAGGGATACGTGAGCTACGCGACAAGGGAAAGTTCCCCGGCGAGGGGGCTGTGCATGCCCCGACTATGCTCGGTCAGCGCACGCAGCACCCACACCCCTGGAGCCCCCGCTATGGCCCTCAAGATCACCGTGATCGGCACCGGCTACCTCGGCGCCACGCATGCCGCGGCCATGGCCGAGCTCGGTTTCGAGGTGCTCGGCCTGGACGTCGTACCCGAGAAGATCGAGATGCTCACGCGGGGCGAGGTCCCGATGTACGAGCCCGGCCTGGAGGAACTGCTGCGCAAGCACGTCGCCGGGATCGAGGGGTCCAGCGGGCGGCTGCGCTTCACGATGGACTTCGCGGAGGTCGCGGCCTTCGGCGACGTGCACTTCGTCTGCGTGAACACCCCGCAGAAGCACGGCGAGTACGCCTGCGACATGAGTTACGTGGACGCCGCCTTCGCCTCGCTCGCACCGCACCTGAAGCCGGGCGCACTGGTCGTCGGCAAGTCGACCGTGCCGGTCGGCTCGGCGCAGCGGCTCGCCGAACTCCTGCCCGAGGGCGCGGAGTTGGCGTGGAACCCGGAGTTCCTGCGCGAGGGCTTCGCCGTGAACGACACGCTGCACCCGGACCGGATCGTGGTCGGGGTCGGCAGCGAGCGGGCCGAGAAGCTGCTGCGCGACGTGTACGCGACGCCGGTGGGCGAGGGCACGCCGTTCGTGGTGACGGACTTCCCGACGGCGGAGCTGGTGAAGACGGCCGCCAACTCCTTCCTCGCGACGAAGATCTCCTTCATCAACGCCATGGCCGAGGTGTGCGAGGCCGCGGGCGGCGACGTCGCCAAGCTCGCCGAGGCGATCGGCTACGACGAGCGCATCGGGCACAAGTTTCTGCGGGCCGGCATCGGCTTCGGCGGCGGCTGTCTGCCCAAGGACATCCGGGCGTTCATGGCGCGCGCCGGCGAGCTGGGCGCCGACCAGGCGCTGACGTTCCTGCGCGAGATCGACTCCGTCAACATGCGGCGGCGCGGGGCGATGGTCGAGATGGCGCGCGAGGCGCTGGATTCCGGGGGCGAGCGCGCAGCGCTCTCGGGCAGGGACGGTGGGGGGCGACGGGCGGGAGGCTCGTTCCTGGGCAAGCGGGTCGCCGTGCTGGGGGCCGCTTTCAAGCCGGACTCCGACGACGTACGGGACTCGCCCGCGCTGAACGTCGCCGGGCAGATCCACCTCCAGGGCGGCCAGGTCACGGTCTACGACCCCAAGGGCATGGACAACGCGCGGCGGCTGTTCCCGACGCTCGGGTACGCGGACTCGGCGCTGGACGCGGTGCGGGGCGCGGACGTCGTGCTGCACCTGACGGAGTGGCGGGAGTTCCGCGAGCTGGACCCGGCGCAGCTCGGCGCCGTCGCCGCGCAGCGGCTGATCCTGGACGGCCGCAACGCGCTGGACCCGGCGCTGTGGCGCGAGGCCGGGTGGACGTACCGGGCCATGGGACGCCCGTCGGCCTGACGGTCCCCGCACTGCCTGACGGGCGGGGCCCGGGCGGGCCCTTCGCCCGGTGCCACCGCATCGCC
This sequence comes from Streptomyces sp. SID14478, assembly GCF_010548525.1. Classification (GTDB taxonomy): domain Bacteria; phylum Actinomycetota; class Actinomycetes; order Streptomycetales; family Streptomycetaceae; genus Streptomyces. The sequence continues at coordinate 72 of NZ_JAAGMG010001150.1, read as the reverse complement.
CCCCGCACGGCTGCGCGGCCGTCGTACCGGTGCGCCCGTTGAGCCCTACGAATCCGGCGTCGCGGTCGAGGG
>NZ_JAAGMG010001113.1 GCF_010548525.1 Streptomyces sp. SID14478 | reverse complement strand
CGGACCATGAACACGAAGTCGGTCAGGGCGGGGCTGTAGGCGGCGCCGCCCGCGCACGGGCCGAGCATCACGCTGATCTGCGGGATGACGCCGGACGCCTTGGTGTTGCGCTGGAAGATGCCGCCGTACCCGGCAAGCGCCGAGACGCCCTCCTGGATACGGGCGCCCGCACCGTCGTTCAGCGAGACCAGCGGCGCACCGGCCGCGATGGCCATGTCCATGATCTTGTGGATCTTCGTGGCGTGGGCCTCGCCCAGTGCGCCGCCGAAGATCCGGAAGTCGTGCGCGTAGACGAAGACCGTGCGGCCCTCGACCGTGCCCCAGCCGGTGATGACACCGTCCGTGTACGGCTTCTTCGCCTCCAGGCCAAAGCCCACCGCACGATGCCGGCGCAACTGCTCGACCTCGTTGAACGACCCCTCGTCCAGGAGCAGCTCGATGCGCTCACGCGCGGTCAGCTTGCCCTTGGCGTGCTGGGCCTCGGTCGCCTTGTCGCTGGGTCCGCGCAGGGCCTGCTCACGGATCGCGTGCAGCTCGGCCACGCGGCCGCGGGCGTCGGTGGGCTCGTCCCCGGGGGCGGAGGCGGCGTCGTCCAAAACGGTCATGTAGTGACCTTACGAAGCCGACCAAGGAAAACGGTCCGTCGACTCTGCACAGTCTCCGGACCGTTTTCCTGGTAGGCCTGAACAGAACCCGGCCCGCATACAGGCGAAGCTACTGCTCAGAACCCTGTCGCCTTGTGGAGGTCATACAAAGGCCGACGGTGAGATGCGCCTCACATGCGGCCCTGCTTCATGGCCGGATCGGCCCGGAGCCGGGCGTCGCACCCTCCGGCCACGAGTTCAGCAGCCGCCGCAGTTGTAGTAGAGGACGTCCCAGTGGTTGCCCTCGTCGGCGTAGATGTTGCCCGAGCCGGACTTGTACTGCGGGGCTCCGTCGCCGCGCAGGCCGATGTAGGTGAAGTTGTTCTTGATGTAGTTCGTGACGCAGGTGCTCTTGCCGAAGTCCAGCTTGTAGCCGTTCCAGTGCGAGTACGTGCCGCTCGCGTGGCCGGTCTCCGTGCCGCCGGTGATGTTCAGGGCGCAGCCACTGGCCCGCTTGAGGGTCTGGGCGCCCTGTGCGGTGGCCAGGTTGAGCTGGTCGAAGGACGTGCAGGTGGCGTTGTTGCGGTTGGAGCAGCCGCCGGACGACGACCAGGTGACGCCGACCGAGCTGAACATCGAGGTCGCGGTGGCGTGGCTGATCTTCGTGGCGGCGAAGGCGTCGGTGGACGCCGTGAGGACGCCGAAGCCTGGGGCGACGAGGGCGCCGGTGGTGAGCGCGAGCGCGGTGAGCGCCGAGCGGATGCGCATGGGGGGGATCCCTTTCCTGCCGATGACCAATGACCGTGGACCGTGCTGTGCGTGCGGGCGCGCTGCGCCTACGTACGTACGCGCGGTGCGTGCTGTGCAGTGCGAGCTGTGGGGCGGCTGTGGTGCAGGTGGAACAGAGAGATGGTGCCGGGTTCTACGCGCGTCCGGAAGGGTGCGTGCGATGCCCACCGGGTGTAATGGAGAAGACACGCTGTGATTGATGTTGAAAGTTGAACATCATCGCGCTAGAGTCAGTCGCAGTTGATGGTTCAACATTCAACATCACTTCGGCACCCTTTACTGCCACCGTCCCCAAGGAGCACGTCATGGGCATCTTCGGCCGCAAGAGCGAGACCTCCGAGACCACCGCCGACACCACCGCCGCGACGTCGGCCGGCCCCGACCTGGCCGCCCTCACCGGCGAGTACACGGTCGACCCGGCGCACACGTCCCTCGGCTTCGTGGCACGGCACGCCATGGTGACCAACGTGAAGGGCAGCTTCACCGACTTCACCGGCACGCTGAACCTGGACGGGTCGGCCCCCGAGAAGTCGACCGCGACGTTCGACGTGCAGATGGCCAGCATCGACACGGGCAACGCGGACCGCGACGGTCACCTCAAGAGCGCCGACTTCTTCAAGATCGACGAGTTCCCGACGATGACGTTCCGCACGACGTCCGCCGAGTCGCTCGGTGGCGACGACTACCGCATCACCGGTGACCTGACGATCCTCGGCACCACCAAGCCGCTCACCATCGACCTGGAGTTCAACGGCGCGGCGAAGGACCCGTTCGGCAACGAGCGCGTCGGCTTCGAGGGCAAGGCCGAGATCCTGCGCTCCGCGTGGGGCCTGTCGTGGAACGCGGCGCTGGAGACCGGCGGCGTCCTCGTCTCCGACAAGATCAAGCTGAACTTCGACATCTCGGCGATCAAGAACGCCTGAAGTTCCCTCGACAGAGGATGAGTTGAGGCGGCCACGACGTTCGTGGCCGCCAACTCGCCGTTTATGCGCCCCCGTTCCGCGGTGGAGCACGAGGCGCACTCGCTCCGGCCGACGGCTCCCGTGTGGAATGCTGCGGTCAAAGGGACTGCCCCCGCAAAGAGCAGGCGGGTGCCGGACACGTTGCGAGGAGCCTGATGAACACTGCCGCACCCCGGCCCGGAGCCGTCCTCACCGCCCCGCGCCCGGAACGCGTTCCTCACCTCCCGTGCGGCTGACCGCGGCCGAGGTCAGCCGGGAGATCCTCGACGAGGGGGCCGGGTCGCAGCCGTACGTGGTGCGGGGCGCCCGGATCAGCGGGGCGCTGCGGCTCGACGGGGCCGAGGTGCGGCGGGCCGTGCGGTTCGAGGAGTGCCGGTTCGAGGAGCAGATCCGCCTGGAGGGCACGAGCCTGCTCGCGTTCGGGGCCGTCGACTGCACCCTGCCGGGGCTGATGGCGTCGACCGCGCGGATCGGCGGGCGGCTCGACCTGCGCCGCTCGGTGATCGGCGAGCGGGACGGGGCCGACGGCGCCGTGGACCTGGTGCACGCCGACATCGCGGGCGGGCTCCGGCTCGACGGGGCGCACCTGGTCGCTCCGGGGCGGGTGGCCCTGGAGGGGGGCGGGCTCGTGATGCGGGGCGCCGTGATGTGCGAGGACGGATTCTTCTCCGAAGGCGAGATCGGCTTCCCCGGGGCCGAGTTGGCGGGCGGGCTGTGGATGCGCGGGGCGCGGATACGGGTCGGGGCGGCGGACGCGGTCGCCTTCAACGGGGACAACCTGAAGGCGTCGTTCGTGCGGCTCTCCCACGGCTTCCTGGCCGACGGCAGGGTGCGGCTGCGCGGGGCGCAGATAGCGGACCTGCTGACGTTCCGGGACGCACAACTCCTGGGCGTGCAGTCGTCGTTGATGGCGGTGGGCATGCGGGTCGAGGCGCTCGACCTGGCGTTCTCCCACCGGCCGGCGGGCGGGGTGAACCTGCGCAACGCGCAGGCGACGCGCATCCAGGACGAGCCACGGACCTGGCCCACGAACCTCGGCCTGGACGGGCTGACGTACGAGTGGCTCGGGGACGCGTCCGGCGCCCGCAGCGACGACGCGAGGACCCGGCTGGCGTGGCTGGACCGGCAGCCGGCGTACGCTCCCCAGCCGTACGAACAACTCGCCGCCCACTACCGGCGATCCGGCCACGAGGACGAGGCGCGCCGCGTGCTGCTCGTGCGCGAGCGGCGGCGCCGGGCGACGCTCGGGCCGGCCGGGCGGGCCTGGGGATGGCTCCTGGACGCCACCGTGGGGTACGGGTACCGGCCGTGGATCGCCGGCATCTGGCTGGCGCTGCTCACCCTGATCGGCTCGCTCGTGTTCGCCGCGCACACCCCCGTGCCCAACAAGCCGGGCGAGGGACCGCCCTTCAATCCGGTCGCGTACGCCCTGGACCTGATGATCCCGATCGGCGGACTCGGCCAGCGCGACGGCTGGCACTGGGCCGGGGCGGGCGTCCAGGGATTCGCGTACGCGCTCGTCGCCGTCGGGTGGATCCTGACGACGACGGTGGTGGCCGGTGTGACGCGGACGCTCAACCGGGGCTGACCGAGGGGCAGTTCGCGTGACCTGCCTCACACGGCACCCTGTCGATGTCACATCCGGGCCCCTCCCGGCTGTCTCCCCTGTGAGCACCGACGGGAGGCAGTCATGTCCGACAGCACCACCCGCGCCGCGAGGCGGCCGGAACCCGCGGCGGGCGAGCGCGTCGCCGACTGGGCCGACGGGCGGCTGGGGATCTACGGCCTGGGGCGCAGATACCTGCGCAAGGTCTTCCCCGACCACTGGTCGTTCCTGCTGGGCGAGGTCTGCCTCTACACCTTCATCATCCTGGTGCTGACCGGGGTGTACCTCACGCTGTTCTTCCATCCGTCCATGAACGAGGTGGAGTATCACGGCAGTTACGTCCCGCTGAACGGCGTGACGATGTCGGAGGCGTACTCGTCGACACTCGACATCAGCTTCGACGTACGCGGCGGACTGCTCATCCGGCAGATCCACCACTGGTCCGCGCTCATCTTCGTCGCGGCGATGTTCGTGCACATGATGCGGCACTTCTTCACGGGCTCGTTCCGCAAGCCGCGCGAGTTGAACTGGCTGTTCGGCTGGCTGCTGCTCTTCCTCGCCCTGTTCGAGGGGCTGATGGGGTACTCGCTCCCCGACGACCTGCTGTCCGGGGCGGGGATGCGCCTCATCGAGGGGATGACGCTGTCCGTCCCGGTCGTGGGGACGTACCTGTCGTTCTTCCTCTTCGGCGGCGAGTTCCCGGGCAACGACATCGTGGGCCGCTTCTACTCCCTGCACGTGCTGCTGCTGCCGGGGATCATGGCGGCGCTCGTGGTGACCCACCTGATCCTGGTCTTCTACCACAAGCACACCCAGTTCGCGGGCCCCGGAAAGATCGAGCGCAACGTGGTGGGCGAGCCGCTCTTCCCCAACTACGTGGCCAAGGCGGGCGGCTTCTTCTTCCTCGTCTTCGGCGTGGTGGCGGTCATCGCGGCGGTCGCCTCCGTCAACCCGGTCTGGGTGTACGGCCCTTACCGCCCCGACCAGGTCTCCACCGGCGCCCAGCCCGACTGGTACCTGGGGTTCGCGGAGGGGATGGTGCGCGTGATGCCCGGGTGGGAGATCGCGGCCTGGGGCCACACGCTCAACCTGGGCATCCTCATCCCGCTCGTCGCCTTCCCGCTGTGGCTGGTGCTGATCGGCGTGTACCCCTTCGTGGAGGCGTGGATCACGGGCGACCGCCGCGAGCACCACCTGCTGGACCGTCCGCGGAACCGGCCCGTCCGTACGGGACTCGGTGTCGCCTGGCTGACCGGGTTCCTGGTGGCGATGGCGGCCGGCGGCAACGACCTGTGGGCCACCCACTTCCACCTCTCCGTGAACGCCATCACCTGGGCCGCCCGCGTCCTGCTGATCGCCGGGCCGGTCCTCGCGTACGTCGTCACGAAACGGATCTGTCTCGGGCTGCAGCGGCGCGACCGGGACAAGGTGCTGCACGGCCGGGAGACGGGCGTCATCAAGCGACTCCCGCACGGCGAGTACGTGGAGGCGCACGCCCCGCTGGAGCCCGGCGAGCGCTACCGCCTCACCGCCCACGAGCAGCCGGCACCGCTGGGGGCGCTGCCCGCCGAGGACGCGCACGGGGTGCGGCGGCGGGTGCGGGCGACGGCGCGGCTGCGGATCGCTCTGTCGCGGTGGATGTACGGGGAGGGGGCGCAGATCCCGAAGTCGGACCGGGCAGAGATCGAGGCGGCGGACCACCACGACGACCCGGTCCCGCGCTGACCCGCGGGGTCGTTCATGCCTGTCGCGGGCCCGCGGGGCCCTTCATGCCTGTCGCGGGCCCGCGGGTTCCTGATCTCTTTCTGACCCGCGGGTTCCTGGTCCCCGTCACTGGCCCGCAGATTCCCGGCGCGCGGCGCTGGCCGGCGGGTTCCTGCCGCCCATCGCTGACCCGCCGGTCCCTGGACCCCGTCGCCGACCCGCCGATCCTGGCCCCCGTCGCCGACCCTCAGGTCAGCGGCAGGCCCCCCAAGGGCCTAGAAGCCGCCCCCGAAGTCGCCCCCGCCCGAGCCGCCGCCGAAGTCGCCGCCGCCTCCGCCGTCACCGAAGCCGCCGCCGAAGTCCGACGAGTCGAAGTCGGAGCCGGAGTAGTCGCCGCCGTCGTACCCGGCCCCGGCGTCGAAGTCGCCGTATCCGGAGCCGTAGTCGGCCGCGTAGGCGGGGCTCGCCATCATGGAGCCGAGCATCGTGCCGACCAGCAGGCCCGGCAGCATGCCGCCGCCGAAGTAGCCGCCGGCCCACGGCCCGTACATCGGGCCCGCGTCGTAGTAGGGGCGCCGCTCCCCCGCCCCGGCGTCGACCGTGCGCACCATCGGCTCGGCCCCGTCGCGCAGCCGCGTCGCGTCCGCCGTGCAGACCGGGACCTCGCGGGGCGCCCCGCCCGGCGGCGTCCACTCGGCGTCCTCGGTCGAGGGGCCGTGGCGCGGGTCGAAGAAGCACGGCACGCGACGCTCCGGCAGCGGGCGGCCCTCGCGGCGCGCGGCCAGCAGGGAGAGCGAGAAACGGCCGTCCTCCAGGGCCTGGGTCACCCCTCGCACGTCCTCGGGGCGCTGGGCAGCGGCCATGTACTGCTTGGACTTCTCGTACGCGTCAAGGGCCCGCTCGAAGTCGGCCCGCATCGCGTCGTCCGCGCCGGCCTCCGCGGGGTGGAAGTCGAGCCGGTCCAGTTCCTCGCCGAACGCGGTGATGTCCTCGTCGACGACGACCCGTAGCCTGTCCAGGGCCGCGCGCTGCTCCTCCTCGCGGCGCCGCCGGTTGCGCCGGGACAGGGCGTACACCCCGGCGCCGCCGGCCACGACGACCGCGCCGACGCCGATCAGCGCGCCGACCGGGACGCCGGAGTCGTCGTCCCCGCCGCCCCAGGACGAGGGGGCCGAGCCCTTGGCGGTGCGGATCGCGGTGCCGACGAAGTCGTCGAGCTGCTGCTTCACGGGCTCGCCGCGCACGCTCGCCGTCAGGTTCCGAACAGCGTCGTTCGACATGACCTGGTGGTCGGCGCCGGCGCCGAAGGAGTCGCCGAGCCGCACGCCGTAGACGCCGACGACGCCCGTCTTGGTCCGCAGGTTCCCCAGCAGGTCCCGCTGGGGGAAGTCCGCGGGCAGCACGGCCACCATCACCGGCTTGTCCGCGTCCTTGATCTTTTTCGCGAGCGCGCCGGCGTCCGCCGAGCTCAGCTCGTCGGAGACGGCCGGGTCGACGTAGACGGGGCTCTTCTCCAGGGCGTCGGCCACCGTGGAGACGTCCGTCGCGGCGAAGGCGGCGGACGGCACCGCGAAGGCGGCCCCGAGGGCGAGGAGGGTGGCGGCGAGGGCAGCGACAGGGGGCCTCATACCTCGACGCTAACCCAGCCGGGGTGTGAATGACGGATCGAAGTGTTCGTGACGTGAAGTCTTGACGCGCACCGGGAACCCCCTTTAACTCACGTCTTGAACTAAGCCATGAGAGTTACCTGTTGGGACACAGGAGGCACCATGCGCACCCCCACAAGATCGGGACGTCTGGCCAGGCTGCTGCTGGCCGGGGTCCTGACCACCGCAGGACTCGCCGGCGCGGGCGTCAGTACGGCGCACGCCGCGGGCGAGCCGGTCTCCATCTTCCTCACCACCACCGACGACGGCGGCGGCCGTCACGTGACGCGGGGGCTGCAGCAGCAGACCCCGGTCTCGTTCCAGGCGGGCGGCGGCTCCGGCGGCACCACGATCGCCGTCGACGAGAACACCCGCTACCAGACGTTCACGGGAGGCGGCGCGTCCTTCACGGACACCGCGGCCTGGCTGATGAACAGCAGTGGCGCCCTGTCGCCGGCCACCCGGGACGCGACGATGAAGAAGCTGTTCTCGCCGACCGAGGGCATCGGGCTCTCCTTCCTCCGCAACCCCATGGGCGGATCGGACCTGGCCCGCACCGGCTACACGTACGACGACGTGCCGGCCGGGCAGAGCGACCCGGGCCTCGCGAAGTTCTCGATCGCCCACGACCAGGCCGACGTGCTGCCGCTGACCAAGCAGGCCAAGCAGCTCAACCCGGCCGCCACCGTGATGGCCTCGCCGTGGACCGCGCCCGCCTGGATGAAGGACAGCGGTCAGCTCAACGGCGGCTGGCTCAAGGCCGAGGACTACGGCACGTACGCGAACTACTTCGTGAAGTACATCCAGGCCTACCAGGCGGCCGGCGTGCCCATCGACTACGTCACCGCGCAGAACGAGCCGACGTGCTGCTCCGGCTATCCGTCGATGAGCTGGAACGGCTCGGGGCTCGCCTACTTCACCAAGAACGAGCTGCTGCCGAAGCTGGCGAACGCCGGCCTGCGCACCAAGGTCCTTGCCCACGACTGGAACTGGGACACGTACGACGCGTACGCGGCGCCGACCGTGGACGACGCGGCCGTGCGCGCGCACCCGAACTTCGGCGGGATCGCCTGGCACGGCTACGGCGGCGACGTCGCCAAGCAGACCGCGATCCACGACAAGTACCCGCAGCTGGACGCCTTCCAGACCGAGCACTCCGGCGGCACCTGGATCGCCAACCAGCAGCGCGAGGACATGATGAACATCATCGACTACACCCGTAACTGGGCGAAGTCGGTGACGAAGTGGTCGCTGGCCGTGGACCAGAACAGGGGCCCGCACAACGGCGGTTGCGGCACCTGCGACGGTCTGATCACCGTCCACAACGGCGACGGCAGCAGCGGCCGGGTCGACTACAACATCGAGTACTACACGATGGGTCACCTGACGAAGTTCGTGCGGCCGGGAGCCTCCCGGATCGCCTCGACCGGCTCGTCCGCCGTGCCGAACGTGGCCTGGCGCAACCCGGACGGCTCGAAGGCCCTCCTCGCGTACAACGACGCCTCGACCGCGAAGGACGTCACCATCAACTGGGGTGGCCAGCACGTCACTTACTCGCTGCCGGGCAAGACCTCGGCGACGTTCACGTGGTGAGCTGACCCGCAGCTGACAGCAGGGGGCCGGACGCGCGTCCGGCCCCCTGGTGCGTCACTCGACCGGCTCGACGCCGGCCCGCAGCAGGCCGTACGTGTACGCGTCCTCCAGCGCGTCCCAGGACGCGGCGATGACGTTCTCGGCGACGCCCACCGTGGACCACTCACCGGAGCCGTCGCTCGTGGAGATCAGGACGCGGGTCGTGGAGGACGTGCCGTGCTTGCCCTCCAGGATGCGGACCTTGTAGTCGACCAGCTCCAGCTTGGCGAGCTGGGGGTAGATGCGCTCCAGGCCGACCCGCAGGGCGCGGTCGAGGGCGTTGACCGGGCCGTTGCCCTCGGCGGTGGCGACGATGCGCTCGCCCTTGGCCCACAGCTTCACGGTGGCCTCGTTGGCGTGGGTGCCGTCGGGGCGGTCCTCGACGATGCCCCGCCAGGACTCGACGCGGAAGTAGCGCCGCGCCCGGCCCTCGGCCTCCTCGCGCAGCAGGAGTTCGAAGGAGGCGTCGGCGGCCTCGTAGGTGTAGCCCTTGAGCTCGCGCTCCTTGACGCGCTCGACGACCCGGCCGACCAGTTCGCGGTCGCCGGAGATGTCGACGCCGAGCTCCTTGCCCTTGAGCTCGATGGAGGCGCGGCCCGCCATGTCGGAGACCAGCATGCGGATGCGGTTGCCGACCTGGTCGGGGTCGATGTGCTGGTACAGGTCGGGGTCGACCTTGATCGCGGAGGCGTGCAGGCCCGCCTTGTGGGCGAAGGCCGAGACGCCGACGTAGGGCTGGTGCGTGGACGGGGTCAGGTTCACGACCTCGGCGATGGCGTGCGAGATGCGGGTCATCTCGCGCAGCGCGCCGTCGGGCAGGACCTTCTTGCCGTACTTGAGCTCCAGGGCGGCGACGACCGGGAAGAGGTTGGAGTTGCCGACGCGCTCGCCGTAGCCGTTGGCCGTGCACTGGACGTGGGTGGCGCCCGCGTCGACGGCGGCGAGGGTGTTGGCGACGGCGCAGCCCGTGTCGTCCTGGGCGTGGATGCCGAGCCGGGCCCCGGTGTCGTCGAGGACGGTGTGCACGATCGCCTGGACCTGGGCGGGCAGCATGCCGCCGTTGGTGTCGCAGAGCACGACGACCGAGGCGCCCGCCTCGTGCGCGGCCCGTACGACCGCCTTCGCGTACTCCGGGTTGGCGCGGTAGCCGTCGAAGAAGTGCTCGCAGTCGACGAAGACGCGGCGGCCCTGAGCGACCAGGTAGGAGACGGTGTCGCGGACCATCTCCAGGTTCTCGTCCAGCGTGGTGCGCAGGGCGAGTTCCACATGCCGGTCGTGCGACTTGGCGACCAGGCAGATCACCGGGGCTCCCGCCTCCAGCAGCGCCTTGACCTGCGGGTCCTCGCTCGCCTTGGCGCCGGCCCGCCGGGTCGCGCCGAACGCGACGAGCTGGGCGTGCTGGAAGTCGATCTCCTGCTGTGCGCGGGCGAAGAACTCCGTGTCACGGGGGTTGGCGCCGGGCCAGCCGCCCTCGATGAAGCCCACGCCGAATTCGTCCAGGTGCCGTGCAATGGTCAGCTTGTCCGCGACGGTGAGGTTGATGCCCTCGCGCTGCGCGCCGTCGCGCAGCGTCGTGTCGAAGACGTGGAAGGAATCGTCGAGTTCGCTCGGGCTGCTGCTCATGCTGATGTGGCTCCTGATTCGGGGTCTCGGTCGTCGTACCGGAATGACCGGCTCCACCGTCCATCAATGATCCCCCGCGCTCTTCTCCCGGCTGAAGGTGGGCCGGAAACAGAAAAACCTCTCGCGGGTGCGAGAGGTCTGCGCGCGGGTCGAGGACGACGGTGTCCACCTGTACCTGGTCGTACGAGGCGGTCACTGCGGACCGGCGCGCCTGCTGCCAATAATCATGGCGAACGAGAGCACGCCCGCAGTCTGCCACAGCCCGGGCCGGGCCCGGACTGTGGTCTCACGATGCGGTCAGACCGTCTGCTCCACGGCGGGCTCCGTGGGCGCACCCGCCGCCTTGACCCGGTTCAGGTCGATGTCGCGGGTCTCGCGCATGGTCAGGTAGACGACCAGCGACACGGCCGCGCAGCCGGCGACGTACCAGGAGAAGCCGGCCTCGATGCCGCCGTTCTTGAACCACAGGGCGACGTACTCGGCGGTGCCGCCGAACAGGGCGTTGGCGATGGCGTACGGCAGGGCGACGCCGAGGGCGCGGATGCCCGTCGGGAAGAGCTCCGCCTTCACGCACGCGTTGATGGACGTGTAGCCGGTGACGACGAGCAGTGCCAGCAGGGACAGCCCGAGCGCCGGCCAGAAGGAACCCGCGTGCCGTAGCAGCGTCATGATCGGGACCGTCAGGAAGGTGGAGCCGACGGCGAAGGTGATCAGGAGCGGACGGCGCCCGATGCGGTCCGAGAGGGCGCCCGCGACCGGCTGCAGGCAGGCGAAGACGATGAGCGCGCAGAACGAGACGAGCGTCGCCGTCTGCTTGCTCAGGCCCGCGGAGTTGGAGAGGTACTTCGTGAGATACGTCGTGTACGTGTAGTACGCGACGGTGCCGCCCATGGTGAGCGCCATGACGAGGAACGCCTCGCGCTTGTGCGCCAGCAGGGCCTTGAGGGTGCCCTTGTCGTCGCCGCCCACGGTCGCGTCGTCGGCGGACTCCTCGTAGACCTCGGTCTCCAGCATGTTGCGGCGCAGGTAGAAGATGATCGCCGCGCCGAGGGCGCCGACGACGAACGGGATGCGCCAGCCCCAGCTGTGCAGGGCGTCGTCGGACAGCGTGCGCTGGAGCAGGATCTGCAGGCCGAGGCCGACGATCTGGCCCGCCGTCATCGACACGTACTGGAAGCTGGAGGCGAAGCCGCGCCTCTTCGGGTCGGAGGCCTCGGTGAGGTAGGTGGCGCTGGCCGCGTACTCGCCGCCGACCGACAGGCCTTGCAGGAGGCGCGCGACGAGCAGGACGACGGCGCCGCCGTACCCGGCGACGGCGTAGGTCGGCGCGATCGCGATGAGGACGGCCGAGGCCGACATCAGGGTCACGGTGAGGGTCAGCGCCGCCTTGCGGCCCTTGCGGTCACCGACCCGGCCGAGCAGCCAGCCGCCCACCGGGCGCATGAAGAAGCCGACGGCGAAGATGCCGGCGGTGTTCATGAGTTGAGCGGTCGGGTTGCCGTCGGGGAAGAAGGACCCCGCGAAGTACGTCGCGAAGCTCGCGTACACGAACCAGTCGAACCACTCGACCATGTTCCCGGCCGATCCGACCAGGACTTTCTTCCATTGCTCTCGTCCCATGGGGGGCCACGATGCGGGACCGCTCCGCCGCGTGACAAGGGTGCACGGGACAACGATCGCGCGTACTTGCGTTCATTGTGTTCACGGCGCCGTCGCGGTCATCGGGGTGCGGCCAGCTCCGCGAACGTGGCCAGCCAGTGGTCGGTCGTGAAGTCGCCGCGGTCGACGGCCGGGAGGCCCGCCGCCAGGTGGGCGTCGGCGGCCTCGCCGAGCCGGATGCGCGCCGGTCCGTCGGGCAGCGCGTCCGCGAGGCTGCGCAGGGCGGCCGCCCGCGACAGGGCGAGGCCGAGCAGGTGCCCGATCTGGGGGTCGGCGTGGTCGGAGACGACGGGCACGTCGAGGAGCGGGCAGGGGGCTCCGGTGCGCAGCGCGGGCAGGAACCGGTCCAGCCACGCCCCGAACTCCTCGGCGCCCAGCACCCGGCGCATCGCGTCGGCCTCGCTGAGCGCGGGCGACAGGAAGTCCTGGCCCGAGGGCTCCCAGTGGGCGGGCGCGTCGTGGTCGTCGGCGAACCAGGTGCGCAGGCGCTCGCGCACGGCCCCGAGGGTCGCCTGCGACAGTCCGGCCCGCTCGCCCGTGTCCAGGACCAGGCCGAGGGCGAAGGCGCTGTTGGTGTGGATGCCGTGCCGTACCGGATACGTCGCTTTCGGCAGCCACGCGGCCAGAAGCCGCTCGACGGCGTCCACGGCGGGCGCGCACGCCGCTTCCCACCGGGTGCCCCGGCACTCGGCGGCGAGCGCGAGCAGCCAGGCCCAGCCGTAGGGCCGCTCGAAGCCGGGGTGGGCGAGGAGGTAGGCGGCCTCCTCGGTCAGGTTCGCGGGCGTGAGGTGGCGGTCCAGGAGGTCGGCGTGCGGGGCCGGGTCCGTGCGGAGCAGGAGCCAGTGCATGTGGACCGACGAGTGCCAGTCGTACGCGCCGTAGAACGCGGGGTGGAGGGTGTCGGGGCGGGTGTCCTCGGTGGGGGACGTCACCAGGTGGGCGGGGAAGTTGGGGTACGCACGCGTGATGTTGGCCGCGGCCAGCCGAGCGGTGTCCTCCGGGGTGAGCATGGGGGGTCCTTTCTGGGGGTGAGGGGACTACCGGGGGCGGGGTGTTGTGTTGGCGGGTGCGGCGCCGTCGTGGCTGGTCGCGCAGTTCCCCGCGCCCCTGAAATGCACGCCCTTCGGGCGGCGTTCAGGGGGCGCGAGGAGCCCCACCGGGCCGCGGCGGAGCTGCGGCGCTCAGTGCGTGGCCCCCTCCGTCACCTTCAGGTCGTCGCGGGTTTCCGCGGCGGCGACGAGCATGGCGCGCAGGCCGTGCGCCACCAGCTCGGCCGGGAGGGACGGCGCCGTTCCGTCCACGACCTGTTCCGGGGACCACGGCACGTGGACGAACCCGCCCCGGACCCCGGGGTGTTCGGTCGCGAGCAGATGCCCGAGGCCGTAGGCGACGTGGTTGCAGACGAACGTGCCCGCGGTGTGGGACAACGCCGCGGGCACCCCCGCCTCCCGCATCGCGGCGACACACGCCTTCACCGGCAGCGACGAGAAGTACGCGGCGGGCCCGCCGGGCACCACGGGCTCGTCGATCGGCCGGGCCCCGGCGTTGTCGGGGATGCGGGCGTCGTCCACGTTCAGCGCGACCCGCTCGACGGTGACGCCGGGGCGGCCGCCTGCCTGGCCGAGGCAGACCACCAGGTCGGGGCGCACCCGCGCGACGGCGGCCCGCAGTTCGGTGACGGACTCGCCGAAGACGCACGGGAGCCGGACCGCGGTGACGGCGAGACCGTCCGGCGGCGTCTCGGCGACGAGCCGCGCCGCCTGCCACGACGGGTTCACGGACTCCCCGCCGAAGGGTTCGAATCCGGTGACCAGGACTCGGGTCATCGAGCTGCCTCCTAGTGGTTCAGACGGCGAAGAGCGCCATGATCACGATGTTGCAGACGAGCAGGCCGAGCGCCGTGGGCAGCTGTGCCTTGATCGGCCCGTACTGGTCCTTCAGTTCGAGCAGCGATGCCGGGACGATGTTGAAGTTGGCGGCCATGGGCGTGCACAGCGTCCCGGCGAACCCGGCGAGCATGCCGATCGCGAGGACCCCCGCCTCGTTGCCGTGCATCTGCTGGATGAGGACGGGCCAGCCGATCGCCGCGGTCATCACGGGGAACGCGGCGAACGCGTTGCCCATGATCACGGTGAACAGGAACATGCCGACGCAGTAGGCGATCACGGCCAGGTAGGTGGAGTCGTCCGGCAGGACGTCGTTCACGATCTTGCCGACCTGGGTGCCGACCCCGGCGACCGCGAAGATCGAGCCGAGGACGGAGAGCAGCTGGGGCAGCAGCAGGGCCGAGCCCATCGCCTCCAGCATCGAGCGGCCGGAGTGGATCGGGACGGAGAGCTTGCGTTCGCCGGTCACCAGCATGCCGACGACGAGCGCCACGACGCAGCCGAGGCCGAGCCCGATCAGCGTGGCCTTGCCGGTCTCGAACAGCCCCGACCCGTCGAGGAAGGACGCGCAGACGATGGCGACCAGGGGGATGGTGAGGGCGGGGATGAAGAGCTTGTTGCCGAGGCGGGCCGCCGACGCCTCGCGCTGCTCCCCCGTCGTCGTGACGGGCACGCCCTTGCCGATGAAGTTGAATCCGGCGAGCACGATGAGCGCGAGGACGGCGACGCCGAGCGGTTCGGCGGGCAGGGTCCAGCTCGCACCGCCCTCGGCGACGCCGGTGCCGTACGGGAAGGTAAGTCCGAGCAGTCCCCAGAACGCGGCGGACGTCCAGCGCTTGGGGTTGCTGCGGTCCTTCGCCATCTGTACGGCCATGACGACGAAGACGAGGCCTATCAGCCAGTAGAGCC
This sequence comes from Streptomyces sp. SID14478, assembly GCF_010548525.1. Taxonomy (GTDB): domain Bacteria; phylum Actinomycetota; class Actinomycetes; order Streptomycetales; family Streptomycetaceae; genus Streptomyces. The sequence goes on along the minus strand of NZ_JAAGMG010001113.1, from coordinate 1,412 downwards.
ACTCGACCTTGATCACTTCGTGGCCTCCTTCGGCAGCGGCAGGTCGTGCTCGGCGGCGGCCAGGGCCATCTCGCGTTCCAGCTTCTTGTCGAGCAGCAGCAGCCGGGAGCCGTGGATGACAAAAGCGCACAAGGCCAACGGGATGGCCCACAGGGCCAGTTGGGTCGGTTCGAGCTCCTGGTGGTAGGTGGAGTTCACGAAGCCGGTGATCAGCAGGATCGAGCCGATCGCGATGAAGCAGTCCTCACCGAAGAAGAGCCCGACGGTGTCTGCGGAGGCAGAGTAGGAGCGCACCTTCTCGCGCAGCCCGTCGGGGAGCCTGGCCCCGGCCGTGCGTTCGGCGGCGGCCTCGGCCATGGGCGCGACGAGCGGGCGCACGGTCTGGGCCGGGCCGCCGAGGTTGTTGAGCCCGAAGGCGGCCGTGACCTGGCGGACGAGGAGGTAGACGGTGAGGAAGCGGCCGGCGCTGAGCCCGCCGAGCTTCCCGATGAGGGTGCGGGCCTGCTCGCGCAGCCCGTACCGCTCCAGGAGGCCGATCACGGGGAGCACGATGGCGAAGACGGTGACCGACCGGCTGTCGGCGAACGACTTGCCGAACGCGGCAAGGATCTCCTGCGGGTTCATCTTGCCGAGCAGTCCGGTGGCGATGCCGGCGACGCCGACCACGAGGACGGGATTGCGGCGCGTGACGAATCCGAGGATCACCACGAGCACGCCGAGAAGCACGATCATGCGGCCGCCTTCTTCGGGACGAGGGGCACGGGGAGGGCACGGAGGTGGAGAGTCCGGATGATGCGGATGGATCGGAGCGTCCACTTCCGTGGGGGATGCACGGACCCTAGGTGATCGTTCAACGATCGAACAAGAGGTTGTGGCGCATCACCCAACAAATCGGCCCCTTGTCGAATTGTTGAACAATCGCTTACGTTGAGGAGGTGCCGCAGAACGTGATCGATCTCAATGCCGACCTCGGTGAAGGCTTCGGCCGCTGGACACTCACCGACGACGAGGCCCTGCTCTCCGTGGTGACGAGCGCCAACGTCGCCTGCGGGTTCCACGCCGGCGACCCGAGCGTGATGCGCCGGGTCTGCGACCTGGCCGCCGCGCGCGGGGTACGGATCGGGGCGCAGGTCTCCTACCGCGACCTCGCCGGGTTCGGGCGCCGCGCCATGGACGTGCCCGCGGACGAGCTGGCGGCCGAAGTGGCCTACCAGATCGGGGCGTTGAGGGTCTTCGCCGAAGCGGCCGGGTCCGCGGTGACGTACGTGAAGCCGCACGGCGCGCTCTACAACCGGACCGTGCGCGACGAGGCGCAGGCCGAGGCGGTGGTGGCCGGCGTCCGGCTGGCGGGCGGTGACCTGCCGGTGCTCGGACTGCCGGGTTCGCGGCTGCTCGCGGCCGCCGGCCGGGCG
>NZ_JAAGMG010001075.1 GCF_010548525.1 Streptomyces sp. SID14478 | reverse complement strand
GGTGCACCTGCGCATGGCCGGCACCCGGCCCGGGATGCTCGCCCGGGAGCCCGGCTGGGAGCGGCTGCCGCTGCTCGACCCGCCCGAGGAGCGGGGCGGGGCGTCGCCGCTGCAGTGCGTCGTCGCGGAGCGGGACGGAAAGACGGTCGGCTTCGCCCGGTTCCGGAACAAGCCGGAGTCCGAGTTCGCGACGCCGCACGGGCGGATCCAGGTGCAGGACGTGCAGTCCCCCGACCCGGCCGCGTACGCGGCGCTGTGGCGGTTCCTGTGCGACATCGACCTGACGTCGACGGTGGAGGCGCGCAACCGCCCCGTGGACGATCCGCTGCTGTCCCTCGTCTCCGACATCCGTCGCTGCGGGGTACGGATGCGGGACGCGCTGCACGTACGTCTGGTGGAGGTAGGCGCCGCCCTCGAAGCGCGTACGTATCTCACGCCCGTGGACGTCGTGTTCGAGCTGGAGGACGCGTTCTGCCCCTGGAACCAAGGGCGTTGGCGGCTGTCCGGCGACGCGAAGGGCGCCTCCTGCACGCGCACCCGGGAGGCGGCCGATCTCGCCCTGTCCGTACGGGAGTTGGGCGCCGCCTACCTCGGCGGCACGTCACTTCTGGAACTGGCGGGCGCCGGGCGGGTGCGCGAGCTGCGGCACGGGGCGCTCGCGGAGGCCTCGGTGGCGTTCGGGTCGCCGGTCGCGCCCTGGCTGCAGCACGGGTTCTAGCGGCTCAGCCCGACTGGCCCGCGGGCTGGCACGAAGGGCACCAGAAGAGGTTGCGGGCCGCCAGTTCCGCCGTGCGGACCGGGGTGCCGCACAGGTGGCAGGGCTGGGGCGCGCGGCGGTAGACGTAGACCTCGCCGCCGTGGTCGTCGACGCGCGGCGGGCGGTTCATCGCCTCGGGAGTGTGCTCGGGGCGGACCGTGTCGATGCGGTTGGCGCGGACGCCGTCGCGCATCAGGTCCACCAAGTCGTCCCAGATCGCGGTGAATCGAGCCTCGGTGAGGTCCTTGCCGGGCGTGTACGGGTCGATGCCGTGGCGGAAGAGGACCTCCGCGCGGTAGACGTTGCCGACGCCCGCGATGACCTTCTGGTCCATGAGGAGCGCGGCGATCGTCGTGCGGCTGCGGGAGATGCGCGCGTACGCCTTCGACGGGGCGTCGTCGGGGCGCAGCGGGTCGGGGCCGAGGCGCTCGTGTATCGCCTGCTTCTCGGCGTCCGTGATCAGGGCGCAGGTCGTGGGGCCGCGCAGGTCCGAGTAGTGCGTGTCGTTGGCCAGGCGCAGGCGGACCGTGTCCGTCGGCGGCGGGGCGGGGGTCTCGCCGAGGGTGTACTTGCCGAAGAGGCCCAGGTGGATGTGGATCCAGGTGTCCACCGAGGCACCGAAGCCGAGGAAGAGGTGTTTGCCGTGGGCCTCCGTGCGGGCCAGTTCCTGGCCGGTGAGGAGTGCGGCCGCGTCGGAGAACTTGCCCTGGGGGCTGGTGACCGTTGTCTTCTTGCCCGCGAAGCGTTCGGCGTGATCTTGGGCCAGGCGGTGGATCGTGTGGCCTTCCGGCACGGACTTTCCTCTCGGGGCGGGCACGGCAACGGCGATCGAGGACCAGGGCACGGGGCTCTGCCCGGACCCCGCTCCTCGATCGCCGGAGGGGCTTGTTCGTGCCCGGAGGGGCTTACTTGGGGTGGTGGTCCGGGATCGCCGGGAGCTCGCCGGTCTCCTCGTAGCGCGTCAGCATGTCGATGCGGCGCTGGTGGCGCTCCTCGTGCGAGTACGGGGTGCCCAGGAAGATCTCGACGAACTTCGTCGCCTCCTCCTCGCTGTGCATGCGACCGCCGATGGAGAGCACGTTCGCGTTGTTGTGCTCGCGGCCGAGGGCGGCGGTCTGCTCGCTCCAGGCGAGGGCCGCACGGACGCCCTTCACCTTGTTCGCGGCGATCTGCTCCCCGTTGCCGGAGCCGCCGATCACGATGCCCAGGGCGTCCGGGTCCGCCGCCGTGCGCTCCGCGGCGCGGAGGCAGAACGGGGGGTAGTCGTCCAGGGCGTCATAGAGGTGGGGCCCGCAGTCGACGGGCTCATGGCCGCGGGCCTTGAGCCATTCGACGAGGTGGTTCTTGAGTTCGTAGCCGGCATGATCCGAGCCGAGGTACACGCGCATGCGTCGAGTGTGGCACGCCGCGGGCCGGGTAGCCGCGTGCGGGGGCGAAACCATGGTCATCCGGAAGCGCGACCGACGTAACGAAGACAACAATCCGGATTCAGGTCTTCCACCCCGTCCGCTTGTGCGCTTTGAATGCCAGGGCTCGTACCCCGAGAACCTAAGGATCCGTTCATGACCTCGCAGTCATCCCTTGCGACGGAAGACACCCCGCCCGGCGACCCCGCAGGGGGCCCGGGTGGTACCGGCGGTGACGGCCTGCAGGCAGGGCTGAAGAACCGGCACCTGTCGATGATCGCCATCGGCGGTGTCATCGGCGCCGGTCTGTTCGTCGGATCCGGCTCCGGGATCGCGGCCGCCGGACCCGCCATCCTCATCTCGTACGCCCTCGTCGGCGCGATGGTCGTCCTCGTGATGCGGATGCTCGGCGAGATGGCCGCCGCCCGGCCGACGTCCGGGTCCTTCTCCGCCTACGCCGACCAGGCCCTCGGGCGCTGGGCCGGGTTCTCCATCGGCTGGCTGTACTGGTTCTTCTGGGTCGTGGTGCTCGCCGTGGAGGCGACCGCCGGTGCCAAGATCCTCAACGGCTGGATACCCGGCGTCCCGCAGTGGGGCTGGGCACTGATCGTGATGCTCGTGCTCACCGCGGTGAACCTGGCGGCCGTCGGCTCCTACGGCGAGTTCGAGTTCTGGTTCGCCGGGATCAAGGTCGTCGCCATCGGCGCGTTCGTGATCGTCGGCCTGCTCGCCGTCTTCGGCGTGCTGCCGGGCTCGGACAACCCGGGCAGCGGGTTCGGGCACCTGACGGATTCCGGCGGGTTCTTCCCCGAGGGACCGGGCGCGATCCTCACCGGCGTCCTGATGGTCGTCTTCTCCTTCATGGGCTCCGAGATCGTCACGCTCGCCGCCGGTGAGTCCGAGGACCCGCAGAAGGCCGTCACCCGGGCCACCAACTCCGTGATCTGGCGCATCGGCATCTTCTACCTCGGCTCGATCTTCGTCGTGCTGACGCTGCTGCCGTGGAACGACGCCTCGATCCTCAAGGACGGCTCCTACGTCGCCGCCCTGAACTCCATCGGCATCCCGCACGCCGGACAGGTCATGGACGTCATCGTGCTGACCGCCGTGCTGTCGTGCCTCAACTCCGGCCTGTACACCGCCTCCCGCATGGCGTTCTCGCTCGGGCAGCGCGGCGACGCCCCGAAGGCGTTCGCGCGGACCACGTCGCGCGGCGTGCCGCGGGTCGCGATCCTCGGCTCCGTCGTCTTCGGCTTCCTCGCGGTGTGGTTCAACTACCAGTGGCCGGACACCGTCTTCGACTTCCTGCTGAACTCCTCGGGCGCCGTCGCCCTGTTCGTGTGGCTCGTCATCTGCTTCACGCAGCTGAAGATGCGCGGCATCATCCTGCGCGAGCAGCCGGAGAAGCTCGTCGTGAAGATGTGGCTGTTCCCGTATCTGACGTGGGCGACGATCGCGATGATCTCGTTCGTGCTCGTGTACATGCTGACGGACGACGCCGGGCGGGAGCAGGTGCTGCTCTCGCTGCTGGTGGCCGCGTTCGTGGTCGGGTTCTCCTTGGTGCGCGAGAAGGTCCAGCGCAACCGTCAGGTGCCCGCCGACCGCGGCTGAGGTTCCTTCCGGAGCAGGGCTATTGCGGGTCGAGCACCGTGAAGGTCTTCTTCACCCGCTCGTACGTCCGCTCGCCCTGCTCCGCGACCGCCGTCCGGTACCAGGTGCTGATCTGGTACGACTGCGCGCCCTGGTCGAAGCCGAGCTGCTCGGCGTGCCAGCGCTTGCCGTCGAGGGTGAACAGGTACTCCCAGACCACCGCGGGGCGGCCGCGGAACGTCGTGCGGTCCAGGCGGATCTTCCGGTAGTCCTGGCCCTCGTGGGCGCTCTGCTCCGACTTCCGCCAGGTCGCCAGGAGGTCGTTCACCGCCAGGGACGACAGGCCCGAGAGTTCCTGGGTGCCGTCCGGCGCGGTGTAGTGCACGTTCGACGCCGTCCTCACGACCCGCTTCCAGCCCTTCGGGGGCACCCAGGCGAAGCCTCCCTCGCGGCGCGCGCCCGGCGGCAGGGTCCGGTCGGACGGCGGGCGCGAGGTGCCCTCGACCGTGGGCGACGGCGACGTGGCCGCCGGGCCGCCGCCCGCCTTCTTGTCGCCGCCGGCGGACTCGTCGCCGGGCAGGGTGAGGGCGAGCGCCGCCACGAGGCCC
>NZ_JAAGMG010001036.1 GCF_010548525.1 Streptomyces sp. SID14478 | reverse complement strand
GCGCCGTGGTCGTCGGCTACCGCGGCGTCCTGCGGTTCCGCTACGAAGTGCGCCGCCCGCCCGCACACACGAGCAGCCCCGCGGAACGCGCCGCGGAACTCGCCAGCGACCTGTGGCAGGCGGTGCGGTCCCTGCTGCCCGCCCTCCCCGCGGACGCCCCGCTCTTCGCGCACGCCTCGCCGGCCCTCGTCGCCCTGGAGGGCGGCCTGACCCACGCCCGCGCCGAGATCTCCTGCCGGATTCCGCGCGGCTTCGACGCCCCCGGCTTCCTGGACCAGGTGCGCAAGCACGGGGCGGACGGCGAGATCACCGTCGTCGAGCAGGTGCCGGCCGTCAGGACCGGGCGCGGCACACCCCTGGTCCGCGCCTTCGCCGGTGCGGTGCGCCGGCGTACCGGTGCCGTCTCGGTCAAGGTCAAGCTCGGCACCTCCGACATGAACATCCTCGCGCCGCACTGGGCGGTGCCCGCCCTCGCCTACGGCCCCGGGGACTCCACGCTCGACCACACCGACGAGGAGCACATCGCTCTGCAGGAGTACCTGCTCGCCGTCGACGTCCTGGCCGAGGCACTCCCGGACATCGCGCGTTCCCTGCCCCGGCCGGTACCTGCGGCCGACCCCTATTGCGAAGAGAGGCGACCGTGAGCGTCGACGACCTCCCCCTGGCCGTACTGGCCTCCCGGATCAGACTCGAGGAGAAGCTGCTCCTCGCCGAACTCGACCGGCGCCGTGTTCCGTTCAGCGTCCTGGACACCAGGACGACCGTCTTCGGGCCGGGCGCCGACTTCCGCTTCCGCGGCGCGCTCACCCGCGAGATCGGACACACCCGCAACCTCTACGCCACCCGCATGCTCGAACACGCGGGCGTGACCGTGGTGAACACCTCCGCCATCCTGGACACCTGCGGCGACAAGCTGTTCACGACGCTCGCGCTGGAGAGGGCCGGGCTCCCCGTGCCCCGCTGGATGGCGACCCTCACCCCGCAGGGCGCGCTGCCCGCGCTGGCCGGCTTCGGCTACCCCGCCGTGGTCAAGCCCGTCGTCGGGTCCTGGGGCCGGCTCGCCGCCCGCCTCGACGGCCACGACGCCGCCGAAGCGGTGCTCGAACACCGCGAGGCGCTGCCCGGCCCGGTCAACGGGATCACCTACGTCCAGGAGTACATCGACAAGCCCGGCCGCGAGATCAAGGCGTACGTGATGGGCGGCGAGACGGTCGGGGCGATCTACAAGAGCTCGGACGAATGGCGCACCAACACCAAGCGCGGCGGCGTCCCTTCGGTGTGCACGCCGGACGACGAGCTGCTGAAGCTGCTCACGGCCACCGCCGAGGCGATCGGCGACGGCGTCCTCGGCATCGACGTGCTGGAGGACCGCTCGGGTGCCTACTACGTCAACGAGGTCAACCACACCCCGGAGTTCCACGGCGCGCTGGACGTGCTCGACGTGGACCTGGTCGGACGCTACGTCGACCACGTCCTGAGCAGGGTGGGGGGCTCCGGTGCGTGAGCGATCCGTCGAGTGCCGAGGCGCCCTCGTACCGCTGCCGCCCGGTCACCGGGACTGGCTGACGCTGGAGTTCGGCGGCGCCGACCAGGCGCGCGCCGCGGACGGCGCCGAGGTCCTCGTGCACTACGCCGACGCCGTGGACCCCGAATGGATCCACTGCCCGCCGGGGCGGAGCCGGGCCCGCGTCCCGCTCACCCGGCCCGAGAACCCCACCGCGATCCGCCTGCCCGACCGTCCGGGCACCTGGGTCCAGATAGAGGAGGCTGCCGCATGACCGGTAACGGGCTGGCGATGTTCGGCGGTCCCCGCGCCGTCCCCAAGGACCGCGCCGCGAAGGACCTGGTCGGCTGGCCGGTGATCACCGACGCCGAGCGCCAGGCCGTCGTCGGCGTCCTGGACAGCGGGCAGTTCACCTCCAACAACCCCGGCGCCGGGCAGGTGCAGCTCCTCGAACGCGAATGGGCCGCCCTGGTGGGCACCGAACACTGCGCGGCCGTCTCCAACGGCACCACCGCGCTGGAACTCGCCCTCGCCGCGGCCGGGGTCGAACCGGGCTCGGAGATCCTGGTCCCGGCGCTGTCGTTCATCGCGAGCGCCGTGGCCCCGGTGCACCGGCTCGTCGTCCCCGTCTTCGTGGACATCGACCCCGTCACCTTCACCATGGACCCGCGCGCCGCCGCCGCGGCCATCACCCCGCGCACCTCCGCGATCCTCGCCGTCCACCTGCACGGCCTGCCCTGCGACATGGAGGAACTGCGCGAACTGGCCCGCCGGCACAGCCTGTTGCTCATCGAGGACGCCGCCCAGGCCCACGCCGCCGAGTACCGCGGGGTGCGCACCGGGGCGCTCGGCGACGTCGCCGCGTTCAGCCTCAACGTCGTCAAGAACCTGCCGACCTGCGGGGAGGGCGGCCTGATCACCACGGACGACCCCGACCTGTACGCCCGGCTGCTGCGCCACCGCCAGTTCGGCGAGGAGCTCGAAGGGCGCGGCAAGCGCGACTACATCTCCCACGAACTGGCCGGCAACGCCAAACTCAGCGCGATCCAGGCGGCCTTCACCCGCTGCCAGCTCAGCCGGCTGGAGGAGTACCACCGGGCGCGCGACCGCAACGTACGGGCCCTGCTCGACCGGATCGGCGTGCTGCCCGGCCTCCAGGTACCGCACGTCCCCGAGGACCGCACGCACGCCTGGCACATCCTCCGCTTCCGTTTCTCCCCCGAACGGATGGGCATCGAGGGCGCCACACCGGGTGCGGTCCGGGCCGCCGTCGAGCGGGTGATGCGCGCCGAGGGCGTACCGCTCCAGCAGTACCAGCCCGTCGCCCTGCCCGAGCAGGAGGCTCTCCTGACCCGCAAGGGCTTCGGCGGCTACCCGTGGAAGCTGCGCCCCGGCGCGTACCCGCCGGCCGCCGACACCTACCCCCAGACCCTCGCCGTCATCGAGGACTCCCTGACCCTGCAGCGCTGGCACCTCAACCCGGCCGCCGGCCCCGTCCTCCAGGACTGCGCGGCGGCGTTCGAGAAGGTCTGGGCCCACCTCGACCAGGTGGCGACGCTCGCCCGCGGCATGAGCCCCGCCCCGTCGGAGGCCGTGCGATGACCGGCGCGGACATCGGCGTGCTCGCCGAACGGGCGCACCGGGTGCGGGAACGGGTGCTGGAGATGGGGGCCGGCGAGACCGGCACCCATGTCGGTGGCAGCCTCTCCGCCGCCGACCTGCTGACCGTGCTCTACGGCTCGGTGCTGCGGGTACGGCCGCACCAGCCGGACTGGCCCGACCGCGACCGGTTCGTGCTCAGCAAGGGCCACGCCGGCGCGGCCCTGTACGCCGTGCTCGCCGAGTACGGGTTCATCGCGCCGGCGGAACTCGCCGACTACGCCAAGGCGGGCAGCCGGCTCGCCGCGCATCCGCTGCGCCGCGTCGAGGGCGTGGAGTTCCCCACCGGTTCACTGGGCCACGGCCTCTCGCTGGCCGCGGGCGCCGCACTGGCCGCCCGCCGACTCGGCCGCCCCTCCCGGGCGTTCGCGCTGCTCGGTGACGGCGAGCTCCAGGAGGGCTCGGTCTGGGAGGCGGTGATGGGCGCGGCCCACCACCGCCTGGACAACCTGGTCGCCGTCGTGGACCGCAACGGCTGGCAGATCAGCGGCACCACGGAGGAGTGCCTGTCGCTGGAGCCGCTGGCCGACCGCTGGCGCTCCTTCGGCTGGGCCGTGCGCGAGGTGGACGGACACGACCTGAGCGCGCTGCTCGCGACCTTCGCCGCACTGCCGGACACCGAGGGGCGGCCCACCGTCGTGCTGGCCCGCACCGTGAAGGGGCGCGGCGTCCCGATGTTCGAGGACCGCAAGAAGAGCCATTTCGTCCAGCTGACGCCGAAACTCCACGTGCGGGCGTTGGCGGGACTCCGCAACCGCAGGGAGCGACAACAGTGACCGAGCTGACGATCGCGCAGGAGACGTCCTCCTCACCGGAGCCCTCCTGGGAGGAGCGGTACGCGGGGCCGAGCCGGGAGGTGTGCCGGCGCGCGCTGGCCGACCTCGCCCGAAAGGACCCGCGCATCATGTGCGTGGACTCCGACGTCGGCGGACTGGAGACCCTCTTCGCCGACCTGCCCGAGCAGTACGTCAACGTGGGCATCGCCGAGGCCAATCTGATCGGCATGGCCGCGGGCATGGCGGCGGCCGGTCTCGTGCCGTTCGCGCACACCCTGAGCGGCTTCGCCGCGACCCGCGCCTGCGAGCAGATCAAGGTGGACGTGGCGGGCAACAACCTGCCCGTGCGCATCGTCGTCTCCCACGGCGGCCTGTCCGCCGGGCACTACGGCCCCACCCACCACGCGGTCGACGACCTCGGCATCATGCGGCTGCTGCCCCACCTCACCGTGCTGGTGCCGGCCGACGCGGTGGAGGCGGAACAGGCGCTGATCGCCTGCGCCGACCTGCCCGGCCCGGTCTTCCTGCGGCTGGGCCGCACCGAGACGCCCCTGGTCTACCGGCAGCCCTACGACTTCCGCATCGGCCGGGCCGTGACCCTCGCCGACGGCGACGACGTCACGCTGATCGCGACGGGACCGCATCCGGTGCTGATGGCGCTGCGCGCCGCCGAGACACTGGCCGCCGAAGGCATCAGGGCCCGCGTGCTCAACATGCACACCATCAAGCCGCTGGACGAGGAGGCGGTGCTGCGGGCGGCGGCGCAGACCCGCGGCATCATCACCGTCGAGGACCACCTGGAGGTCGGCGGCCTGGGCGGCGCGGTCTGCGAGGTCGTGGCGGCCCGCGGCGGCTGCCCGGTGCGCCGGATCGGGGTGCCCGACCGCTTCAGCGACCGGGTCGGCGGAGAGCTCGACCTGCTCCGGCACGCGGGCGTCACCGCGGACCGGATCGCCGCCGAGGCACGGCTGTTGACCGGCGCGGTGGCCT
>NZ_JAAGMG010000996.1 GCF_010548525.1 Streptomyces sp. SID14478 | reverse complement strand
GCGGGCGACGGCGGCGCGCGCGGTCTCGGCCGCCGCGTTGCGCTGCCTGCGCGCCTCGGCGAGGATGTCCTGCGCCTCTTTCATCTGCGCTTTGCCGGGATCTGTGAACTCACCTGGTTTGGGCGGCAGTTGAGCGGGGTCACGCTTGTCGGCGGGCTTGTCGTTGTACTGGTCGACGGCCTTGTTGTAGTCGTCGACCTTGCCCTTGTACGCGTCGGCGGCCTTCTCGGACGCCGCCGTCCCGGCCTTCCACTTGTCGATCGCGCTCTGCGCCTGGTTCTGCGCCCAGGTGACCGTGTCGGCGAAGGCTTCCAGGGCTTTCGCGGCGTCCTCGAAGGCGTCGGCGCCCTTGTACCACTTGGGCGGCTCGATCTTCACGGTCTTGCGGAAGGCGTCCGCCGCCTGCCCCTTGAGGGTTTCGGAGTCGAGCCCTTCGAGGCCGAGGCCCACGTTGTTGAACGCCTTGTGGAAATCGGCCAGATGGCCCGCTGTGGAGCGCAGCTTGCCGGGGCTCCCGTAGATCAGCTTGGTCTTGTCCTCGGTCTGCCCGAGGTCCATCTCGTCGACTTCCGCGCCCATCCGGTTGGCGACCGAACGGGACTTGTCGCGCACCCAGTCGGCGCCCGACTCCCAGCCGACGTCGTCGAGCCGGTCCGCCGCCCAGTTGCCGGCGTCCTCGACCCGGTTGCCTGCCCATTCGACACCGTCCTCGACGGCGTGCTCCACCGAGTCCGGCGTGAGGTCCCTGACGAAGTCACCGATGCCCACAGCTAGTTGCCCCCGTCGCCGTCACCCTGCTGCGCCTGCCGTGCGCGCTCCTCGGGCGAGGGCCCGAAGGTGTCGTCCACCGCTTGGTCGAACTGCTTCTGGTCGACGCCGAGGGCGTCGTTGAGCAGGTCGGACTGCATCCCGCCCCTGCCCTCCGTCACCAGCGACCGGCCGGTGTCCTTCCACGTCTGCAACGCCTCGTCACCCGCCTCCTTGAAGGACTTGGCGCTGTAGTCGGGGTCGAGCCAGTCAGGCTTGGCCACGTCGCCCCAGCTCTGCTTGGCGAGGTCCTCCTCCGTGGCGTCCGGGTTGCCGCCCGCGATCGCGTTCAGCCCGTACTTGAACGTGGTCTCGACGTACCGGTCCTCCTCCCAGACGAGACCCGCCGCGAGACCCAGCTTCTGCGCGATCGCGTTGGCGTCCTGGACCAGCGCGCGCACGCCCCACTCCCAGCGCTCGCAGTAGTCCTCGAAGTCGACGGACAGGCCGTGGTGACCGGCCTCCATCCCGGTCATCGCCAGCTGCGAGAAGCCCTTGCCCATGACGGAGCCGGTGGCGTCGCCCACCTCGCCCAGCTCTCCGATGGCCTCGCTCAGCCCGGTCGTGATGCGTCGCACACTGTCCGGATCGACGTGCAGGTCCGCGCCGTCGCCGCCCATCAGCCCTCCTCCGTACGGTCGTCGGGCTCACGGTCCACGGCCGCCGCCTCCGGCACGATCCCGAGAACCGGCGGGAAGAGCATGGCCCCGTCCTCGTCGGCGACGTCGACGGCCACCCCCGCGGGCTCACCCATCGCGGGCACGATCTCGTCGAGCAGCCGGGCGCCCAGCAACTGCGCGTACTCCCGGTCCCGTTGGCCTTCGCCCCGACTGCGCGCGAACCGGGCAAGGGCCTCCTCGCCGGTGAACGCGTAGATCCAGCGCACCCCGCCCAGGTGGCCCGTCCACAGCCGGCCGCCGTCGAGCGGTACGAGGAGCGCGGCACGCCGCAGCTCCCCGACCATCTTCCGGGGGTCGCCCGATCCCCCTCTGTACGCGGCGATGCGCTCGGCGAGCGCCGCCCCCGCATCGTTGCCCACCACGGCCTCCCCGTGCACGCACGTCCGACAGACACCTGTCAGCACTGTAGGACCACACGCGGTGCGGGCACATCCGGTTGCACCACGGGCTATCGGGCTTCGGCCCACGGTTCCTCGTCGCTCCAGCCCCATGCAGCGATGGTGGTGCGCATCAGCCGGGCTGCCGTCGGCAGGTGGCTGTCCGCGCCCCAGAACAGGGTGAGGGTGCGGCGGCAGTCCGGGCCGTCGATCCCGATCCAGGTCAGCGGGGCGGTGGCGGGTGAGCGTCGCGCGGCGAGGGCGGGGACCAGGCCGACGCCGAGCCCCGCGCTGATCAGGGCGGCGATGGCGACGAGTTCGTCGACCTCGCACACGATGCGCGGGGTGAGGCCCCGGGCCGCGAAGAGCCGGTCGAGCAGGCGCCGCTGCCAGTGCCCCGGGCGGGCGGCGACGAAGGGCAGCTCCGCGAGCTCCTCGATGCCGACCCGGTCGCCGGCGGCGCGCCCGGCCAGCGGATGGTCGAGTGCCGTGGCCAACCCGACCTCTTCGTCGAGCAGTTGGACCGATGCGAGGCCTTCGGCCCGGATCGGCTGCGAGGCGACGCACAGGTCCACGTCCTGGGCCCGCAGGCGGTGCGCCATGTCCTCGGCGGCCGACCACTGGAGCTCGATCTCCAGGTCGGGATGAGCCCGCTTGTACGCGGCGAGCGGCCCGGTGAGAGTGAGGAACGTCTCCGACGCCAGCCGCACCGTGCCCACGCCCTCGCCGGCCGCCTCGGCGACGGCGCGCCGCCCCGCGTCGAGTTCACCGAGGGAGCGTTCCACGTAACCGCGGAAGAGCCGGCCCGTGTCGTTCAGCCGGAGCCGCCCGGACCGGTCGAACAGCGGGGTGCCGAGTTCGCTCTCCAGGCGGCCGATGGTGCGGCTCAACGACGGCTGGGCCACGCGCAGTTCGGCGGCCGCCCGGCTGAGGTGCTCCAGCCGCGCCACCACCAGGAACTGCCGGAGCGAGTTCAGATCCACGCCTCATGCCTCCCCCGTCATAACTACATGGCCATATTGGTCTTGGACAAGATAACTCGCCCGCCATAACTTCAAACCGATCCCGAACACACGGGCAGTACACAGGAGTTGAGGCGGGTGAATCTCATGGCCACAGCGGCCGACAGACCCAGCGTGTGGGTCCTGCGGGCCCTCGTCAGCCTGCACCTCGTCGCGATCTTCGGCCAACCGGCCTTCGCCGGGGTCTTCTTGAGCGGCGACTACGACGGCCTGCGCCTGCACGAGATCGGCGCCAACGTCACCACGTCCCTCGGCTACGTCCAGCTGATCGCGGCGCTCGTCGTCTGGATCCGGCTGCGTCGCGCCTGGCCGTTCGCCGCCACGCTGGCGCTGGTCGCGGCCGAGACGGTGCAGTACTTCGCCGGGATGGCAGGCGCGCTGTGGCTGCACCTGCCGCTGGGCGTGCTGACGGTGGCCGCGCTCGCCGTGGTGTTCATCGCCGTATGGCGCGGGCCGTTGCGAGAGGAAGCGACATGACGGGCAGGACGAACATGACCCGACGCCAGGCACTCGGCGTCGGCGGCGCGCTCGGGCTGACGGCGGCCGCCTGGCTGTCGACCGCGGCCGCGCTGGGCCGCCGCCCCGCGGTCACCGGCGACAAGTTGCGCAGTGGGGTCCCGCTGCCGCCCGCGTTCCGGGTACCGCTGCCGATCCCCGGCGTACTGGCACCCGTCAGCACCTCCGGCGGCACGGACCACTACGAGATCACGCAGCGCGAGGCGTCCGTGGAGATCCTGCCGGGCGTACGGACTCCGATGTGGACGTACGGGGGCACCTTCCCGGGCCCGACGATCGAGTCGCGCCGCGGCCGCCCGGCCCGCGTCCGGCACCGTAACGAGCTGCCGGTGCCGACCGTGGTCCACCTGCACGGCGGCCGGACCCCGGCGAGCTCCGACGGCTACCCGACGGACCTGGTCCTGCCCGGGGGATGGGACCCCATGGAGGGCATGGAGCACTCGGGACATGCGGAACACATGGCCGGTATGGGCGGGACAGGCGGCATGCACGACCCCCGGGCCGTGACGACCAGGCTGACGCGCACCTACACGTTCCCCCTGCACCAGCGGCCGACGCTGCTCTGGTACCACGACCACCGGATGGACTTCACCGCCCCCGCGATCTGGCGGGGCCTGGCCGGACTCCATCTCGTCCGCGACGACGCCGAGGACGCGCTCGGCCTGCCGGCGGGACGGCGCGAACTGCCGCTCATGATCGCGGACCGCGCCTTCGCGGCGGACGGCAGCCTCGCCTACCCGTCCCTCGACCCGACCCTGCGTGAACGCCCCGGGGTGCACGAGCCCTACCTCGCCGGGGTCCTGGGCGACGTGATCCTGGTCAACGGCGCCCCCTGGCCCGTGCACGAGGTCGACGCGGCCCGGTACCGGCTGCGCCTCCTGAACGCCTCGAACGCCCGGCACTACGCACTCGAAGCGGTCACCGACGACGGACGCCGGCTCGACCTCGTCCAGATCGGCGCCGACCAGGGCCTGCTCGCCGCACCGGTCACCCACACCCGCCTGCCGATGGCACCGGCCGAACGCTACGACGTGGTCGTCGACTTCAGCGGCGTCCCGGTCGGCGACCGCGTCCGGCTCGTCAACCGCCTCGGCTCCGGACGCACCCGCGACGTGATGGCCTTCCGCGTCGCACGCAAGGCCACCGACCACAGCCGCGTCCCGCACGTCCTGTCCACGGACCTTCCGCACTGGAGCAGATCGCAGGCCACCCGGGTACGCGAGATCGCCTTCCGCGCCGGGCGGATGCACGGCGGGCACGGCTGGCTGATCGACGGGAAGCCGTTCGACCCCGCCCGCACCGACGTGACCGTCCGTCTCGGCGACGTCGAGGTGTGGCGGCTGATCGCCGACGTCCACCACCCCGTCCACCTGCACCTGGTCGGCTTCCGCGTGCTGGCCCGCGGCGGCGGCGCCCCGCTCCCCCACGACGCGGGCCTCAAGGACACGATCTCGCTGCGCCCGGGCGAATCAGCCGAGATCATCACCCGCTTCGACGGCTACCGCGGCCGCTACCTCTTCCACTGCCACAACGCGGAGCACGAGGACATGGGCATGATGGCCAACCTCGAAGTCACGTGAGTCCGGCCGCCGTTGCGTCACGCGGCACCACCTGCCACCACAGGGGCATGTGAGCCGTCGGCCCCGACCAGCATCGCGTGTCCCACCTCCTGGAGCATGGGCAGGTCCGACGGGTGGTCGCCGTAGGCCCAGCAGTCGGCGGGGTCGAGGTGCGGTCGCTCGGCGAGGAACCGGCGGACCAGGGCGCGCTTTCCCTCACCGATGGCCGGGGGGCCGATCAGTTCGCCGGTGAGCACTCCCGCGCAGCGTTCCATCCGGGCGCCCAGCGCATGGGCGGCACCGACCGCGCGGGCGGCGACCGGCAGCAGGAGCGGGAAGGAACCGGACACCAGGACGACGGGAATTCCCTGCCGCTGGTGGCGGCGCAGAGCGGCCAGGGTGGCGGGGAGGTAGAAGCCGGCGGACCGGCTGCGTTCCCGGTACCAGGCGTGGGCCGCGGCCGACACGGCCTCGGCCGGGCAGCCGCGCCATGCACGGTGGTAGCGGCGGTTGGTCTCCTCGCGGGGCCCGCCGCGGGCCGCGTGGTCGGCCAGTTCGGCAAGGAACGCGTCGATGCGGCGGGCGCCGTCGCCGCCGTGCCGCTGGACGAAGTAGTGGCGCAGGAAGTCCAGTCCGCTCTTGCAGTCGATGAGGGTCTCGTCGAGGTCGCAGAAGGCCACGGCGGTTTCCCGTGCGCCTCCCGCCTCGGGGTCGGGCGCCTCGCGGTCGAGTCGTTCAGCGAACACCGGCACCCGCCTCGACGTGCGCGCCGCGCGGGGCGGGGACCACGGCCGAGACCGCGTCGGGCGCCGGGGCGAGGTCGGCCAGGACCGACGACGCGTACAGGGCCGCCGCCGTCTCGCG
>NZ_JAAGMG010000957.1 GCF_010548525.1 Streptomyces sp. SID14478 | reverse complement strand
GCAGAGCCGGGCGAGCGCATCGCCGCCGAACAGGCCGATCAACGCGTCCCAGGCGATCGACGACAGCCACTGCACGGCGCCGGGTACGACGACGGCGCGCCCGAACGCCAGCCGCGCGAGCGGGAGTTGACCCGCCCCGGTGCGACTCCCCCAGGTGCCGAGGTACGCGGTGGGCACGGCGCCGAGCACGGTGCCCACGAGCACGGCCGCGAGCGCGGTCACGAAGTCCAGGCCGAGGACGACGCCGATGGTCCCGGTGAAGACGCCGCTCATCGTGAGGTTCGGCGCGAACCACACGGTGAACAGCCGTCCCGCGCCGCCGTACCGGTGGCTCTCGGGCACCGGGGCGATGCCGCGCGACTCGGGCCGCCAGTCGCCGGGCGCGGCGGGCGTACCGCCCTCGAAGGCAGCCGGGCGCGGCGGCCCGGGGGCATGGGTCTTCGTGGAAGCGTGCGGCATCGACATCGCTGACATCCCTCCGCCAGTGCTAACTGGTTCAGGTTCTACGGGTGTGATCTCAGCCCCGTCATATGTGCGGGGCACCCCGTGTCGGGTAGTACCGGAGCGAACCCTAGCCGCTCCTCCGTTACGGGTCGACGCCGCCCCCGGAAGGGGGCGTAGGCAGGCACTTCCTGTCGGACGAGAAGCGCCCGTGCCTTACCCTCGCGCCGTACGGTCCACATGTGCGAGGCGTCCGGGAGCGGTGCGGTGAAGACCATCGGGTTGATCGGCGGGATGAGCTGGGAGTCGACAGCGGAGTACTACCGCCTGCTCAACGAGCTGACGCGGGACCGGCTCGGCGGACTCCACTCGGCCCGTTGCGTGGTCTACTCCGTGGACTTCGCCGAGATCGAGCGGCTGCAGGCCCGCGGCGAATGGGTGCAGGCCGGGCAGATCCTCGCCGCTGCCGCGCGGAGCCTGGAGGCGGCCGGCGCCGACCTGCTGCTCCTGTGCACGAACACGATGCACAAGGTCGCCGACCAGATCCAGGCGGCCACCGCCGTGCCCCTGATCCATCTGGCCGACGCGACCGCCCGGGCCGTGCGCGCGGCCGGACTGCGCCGGGTCGGCCTGCTGGGCACCGCGTTCACGATGGAGCAGGACTTCTACCGCGGCCGCCTGGCGCAGGGCGGCCTCGACGTGCTCGTGCCCGATGACGCGGGGCGCGCGCTCGTGCACCGCGTCATCTACGAGGAGCTGTGCCTCGGGGTCGTACGGGACGCGTCCCGGGCAGCGTACCAGGAGGTCATCGACCGCCTCGTCGCGTCCGGCGCCGAGGGGATCGTGCTGGGCTGCACGGAGATCGAGCTGCTGATCGGCGCCGCGGACAGTCCCGTCGCCGTGTTTCCCACGGCGCGGCTGCACGCCGAGGCAGCCGTGCAGGCCGCTCTGGCCGACCCGACGTCCTGAAGGGCACGGCTCGTCTCAGGACGCCGGCTCCCCCAGTTCGTCCAGGGGCAGCACGCCGCAGGCCGCGACCGCGTCCGCGAGGCGGCCGTGGCTGCCGCCCGACAGGCCGTCGGCTCCCGCCAAGGCCAGCGCGGGTCCCGCGACGGTGCCGGGGACCACGGCGAGGAAGCTCTCGCCCCGCAGCGTCCGCGTCATCGTCTCGACGAACTGGCGGGCGCCCGCGGGGTCGCAGTGCGCGGCCCGCTCGAAGTCCACCACGAAGGCCCGCTGTCCGGTCCGCGCCATGCGCACCAGCAGGCCGCACAGCTGCGTCGCGGCGCCCCCGTCGAACACCCCGAGGACGTCCACGACCAGCACGCCCCCGACTTCCCAACGCGCCGGAAAACTCGCCCGCGCTCGCTCCATGCCGGACCTTTCAGCCATCGAGCCGCTCACCCGTCGCGGCCGGTACCGCTGCGCCTACCCCGCTCCGGGCAACCCACTCCGGAAGACGACCTCTCAGGTTTGACGGAGCCAGAAGTGGTCAGCAGCACAGGAATTGATCACGGGGAGGCACAGTGTTCTCACCTATCGGGCAGAACAGCCAGTGGGTCCGCACACGTACGGAGGCCGACGCGAAGGCCTACATCAAGGAGAAGCGGGCCGAGCAGGAGCGCTCCTCGGCCACGGGCACCGGCACCCTGGTCCTGACGGGGGTGATCGTGCTGCTCCTCGTCGGGTACGCCGTGTACTCCTGGCTCGCCTGACGGCTACGAGGACCGGCCCGGGTCCCGGGCCTCGGACCGCAGGCTCAGTACGAGGTCGCGGGGCAGGCCGTGCGTGTCGTGCAGGTAGTGGAGGTCCTCCTCGTCGAGGGTGCCCCGGAACCGGGGCCGGCCGAGGATCTTGCGTCCGCGCTCCAGCAGGGTGCCGAACCGGCGCTCCTCGTCGAGCAGGACCCGGCGCACCTCGTCCGGGTCGGCCGTCTGGCGGAAGTGGTCCAGGGTGTGCCGCACCAATTCCCGGGGCAGATCGCCGAGTTGCCGGGACGGGTCGTCGCGCCACAGTGTGGTGAGGGCCCGGCGCACCAAGCGGCGCAGGACGTATTCGCGGCCCGTGTTGCCGGGGCGCACGCCGTCCCCGATCACCACGACGGCCGAGCGCAGGTGGTCGCTGAGCAGGCGCTGCGACGGTTCGTCCAGGGGCCACAGTCCGGGCAGGAGCCGGCGCCACGGGGCGAACACGTCGCAGGCGAAGACCGAGTCGACGCCCTGGAGCAGGGCGAGGAGCCGTTCGAACCCGAGCCCGGTGTCGATGTTGCGTTGCGGCAGGGGCACCAACGAGCCGTCGTCCAGGCGGCGGTGACGCATCATCACGTGGTTCCACACCTCGACCCAGCGCTCGTCGCGGGTGGGTGTCGAGCGCGGCGGCGTGTCACCGGTCCACACGAAGATCTCCGAGTCCGGTCCGCAGGGGCCGGTCGGACCGTTGGACCACCAGTTGTCCTCGGTAGTGGGCTCGACGGGGACGCCGCGTCGCTGCCACACCTCCCACGAGTCGGTGTCCGGGCCGACGTGGTCGTCGCCGCCGAAGACCGTGGCGTGGATCAGGGCCGGGTCGATGCCGAGTCCCTCGGTGAGCAGGTCGTATCCCCACTCGAGGCTCTGCGGTCCCTCGTAGTCGCCGAGCGACCAGGTGCCGAGCATCTCGAAGACCGTCAGGTGGCTGGCGTCACCGACCTCGTCCAGGTCCGTGGTCCGCAGACAGCGCTGCACGTTGACCAGGCGCCGCCCCAGCGGATGCGGCCGACCCTCCAGACAGGGGGTGAGGGGGTGCATGCCGGAGGTGGTGAACAGGACGGGGTCGCCGGGCGGCGGCAGCAGGGTCGAGCCGGTGACGCGGCGGTGGCCGCGCTCCTCGTAGTACTCGACGAACGTGCGGATCGTGTCCTCGGTGGTCATGGTCCTCATCGCGGGTGGCTCCTTCGCGGGGTGCGGGCGGGCGCCGGACACAGGACCGCGGAGGGGGCTGCCACGAAAAGAATCCCTCGGCGGACCGTCTCCGGTCGCCGAGGGATGGGTCAAGTCGTCAGACGGCGGCAACCGGGGAGCTGGTCGCTCGCGCGGTTGCGGTGGTGCCGAGGCCGATGACGTTCATGTCCTCCACGCTAACGCGGCCCCGATCACGCCCGCACCCGGTTTTCCGGCACGGCCCGCTCCAGCACCGCGTAGGCAAGCACGGCGACGACGAGGCCGGTGACCGCGTCCGACAGCTGCGGGGCCCACCAGTGGGCGGCGGCCGCGGCCGCCGCGCCGATCGCCCAGGCCACGAAGGCGGTGGGGCGGATCGCCGCGGTGGGCCTGCGGTCCATGGCGCCGCGCCCGCCGCGGGCGAAGAGCTGGTCGGCGATGAGCACGCCGCCCAGCGGGGGCACGAACACGCTCAGCACGACCAGCCAGTCGAGGAAGTGGTCCCAGACTCCGGCGAGCGCGGCCAGCGTTCCGATGAGGCCGAGCACGATCGTCATGAGGCGCATCTTCGTGCCCGTGAGATGGGACCAGCCGAGCGCCCCGTTGTACAGGCAGTGGCTGCACACCGAGCCGAGGTTGACGAAGACGAACACGGCCGCGATGACGTTCAGGATCCCGGAGTGCTCGCCGGTCAGGATCGGCAGGAAGTCGCCGCCCGTGGTGCCCGCGGAGGCGATGGCGCCCGCCGCGACGACCAGGCCGCCGGTGATCTGGGCGACGAGGCTCGCGACGGGGAAGGCACTGATGGTGGCGAGGACGGCCTGGCGGCCGTTCTTGGACCAGCGGGTGAAGTCGGCGGTCATCGTGCCCGAGTCCGCGAACGTCGCCATGATCGTCGAGATCGCCGCGCCGAAGGTGAGCGTGGAGGCTCCGCCCACCCCGTCGTACGAGAAGACGGCGCCCATGTCGTGGTCGCGGGCCACGAGCACGAGGGCGATGACGCCTGCCACGATGAACAGCGGCGCCGCGACCGCGCCCAGCCACGACAGCGCCTTGATGCCGAGGTAGGTCAGGGCTATGAAGCCGAGGCCCGCAAGGACCGTGACGAGTCGTTCGTGCCAGCCGAACGAGGCGTGGAGCGTGGCGCCGGTGGCGCCGGTGTTGAACGCGAACCAGCC
This sequence comes from Streptomyces sp. SID14478, assembly GCF_010548525.1. Lineage (GTDB taxonomy): Bacteria > Actinomycetota > Actinomycetes > Streptomycetales > Streptomycetaceae > Streptomyces. The sequence goes on along the minus strand of NZ_JAAGMG010000957.1, from coordinate 3,820 downwards.
GACCACGATCGTGGCCAGGAACGCGGCGGCCACGACGTAGCCGCCGCGGCCGAACGTGCGCGAGGCCTGCAGCGAGAAGCTCTCACCGGTGGATCCCGCACGGTGGCTGAGGATCCCCACGTACAGGAGCATGACGAGGTTGGCGGCCAGGATGGCCGCGAGCCCACGCCAGAAGCCGAGCATGGCGACGACCACGCCGCCGGGGATGGCGTTGGTCAGGATCATCGGGAATCCGAACCAGACGGCCGAGACCGTGAGGAGTGACTTGCGTCGCTCGGCGGGTACCGGGCTGTGCTCGAACTCGTCGTCGAGTTCCCGGCTGTCCGCGGACGGGACCGGTTCCGCGGCGGAGTGAGGTGTGTTCATCGTGTGCGGTCTTCCGGGTGGGCGCTCGCGCGCGTCAGGAGGTGGGTCCGCCGAGCGCCTCGGCGAGAGCGGTGACCGCCTTGGTGAAGGCCTCCGCGGGCGGGTGCGTGATGCCGGCGCCGATCATGCCGATGCCGGCTTCCTTGTGGGCGATCGCCGTGTTGATGACCGGCAGGATCCCGGTGTCGATGACCTTGCGGACGTCGATGCCGGTGGGCAGTCCCTGGAAGTCGAGGGCGGGGATGGTGACGTTGGGGTTCTGCGCGGTGGTGATCTCACCCATGTCGCGGGTGTAGCCCATCGCGTCGGCGACGGTGCCGCCGACGAGGGCGACGATCGCGGGCGCCGCCGACATGGCGAACCCACCGAAGCCGTACGTCTCCGTGATGGCGCTGTCGCCGATGTCCAGACCGGAGTCCTCCGGCTTGTACCCGGCGAACATCGGGCCGATGACCTGCTGCGCAGGGCCGGTGAACCACTGGCCGGGCAGTCCGGCGACACGGATGCCGAACTCGACGCCGTTGCGGGCCATCGCCGTGACGACGGTCGAGTTCTCGATGCCGTTCGCCGCGTCGAGGGCGGCCTTCGCCATCGCCAGCCAGGTCGGGCCCGAGAAGTAGTCGGAGGACGCGACGAAGTCGAAGACCTCCTTCTTCTGCTCGGTGGTGAAGGACGACTGCAGCAGTCCGGGCGCGAGGGCCTGGAAGAGGAGGAGCGTGCCCGCGCCGTTGCGGTTGTGGCATTCGTCTCCCATGTGGAGCGCCTGCGAGAGCAGGAGGCGCAGGTCGACCGGGCCGGTGAACTCGACGGCTTCCTTGAGCATGGGACCGAAGACGTCCCGCATCCACACGAGGCGGTCGACGACGCTCCGGTCGTTGGCGCCCATCCGCAGGATCTTCGCCATCTGCTCGGACAGGTTGGTGTAGGCGAGGTTGCCGTGCGTCTCGTTCCTGAGGACGTGCATGTACATCGACGCGGAGGTGACGCCGGCCATCGAGCCGACCGTGTTCATCTCGTGGCACGGCTTGAAGGTGATGGCGCCGGACGCCGCCAGCCCGGCCGCCGCGTCCAGGTCCTCGGCAAGGCCCTCGAAGACGAGCGCGCCGGTGACGGCGCCCTTCATCGGGCCGTTCATCCGCTCCCAGGTGATGGGCGGGCCGGCGTGCAGGATCGTGGTCGCGGTCATGCCGGGCACGACGTCCAGGGCGCGCCCGAAGCCGATGAGCATCGGGCGGGCGGACATGATGCGCTCGACGGCCTCGGCGTTGGCGGCCTCGATCTTCTCCGCGAGCCCGGGTTCGTCGAGGACGTCGAGGGCGCGGGCGGCCTCGGGGTTGCCTCCGCCGGGCGGGGTCCACTCGAGGGTGGAGACCTTGGCGCCCTGGGCCTTGAGGTCGGCGTCGAACATGGCCAGGCCGACGTTGACGACGCTCAGCTCGCCGCCGAACAGGGCGGCGGCCGGGGTGGGTTCGGGGTGCTGCGGGGTGCTCATGCCTGTGCCTTCTTCGCGATCTCGCGGGCGTACCGGCCCGTCTCGGTGGAGCTGAGGGTGACCGTGACGCCGGCCGCGCGCAGGGCGGCGCTCTGGTCGGCGACGGACGGGGTGTCCAGGTCGGTGCCGAGGACGTAGGCGACGACCTCCAGGTGGCGGCCCGCCTCCTGGGCGAGGCGCCGGGCCTCCTCGATGGCGGGCAGCGTGGTGCCCACCGGGTCCTCGTGGGAGCCGAAGCCGAGGACGAAGTCCAGGACGAGGACGGCGACTTCGGGGTCCTTGGCCTCCTCGACGATGCGCTCGATGCGCAGCGCCGGGTCGATCATCGGGTGGGGGCGGCCGTTGGTGAAGTCGTCGTCGCCGAAGTCGAGGAAGGTGTGGCCGCGCGAGGCGGACCCCGCCGGGAGCCGGAAGTCGGCGTCCTTCTGGATGTTGCTCCACACGTCGAGCCCGGCGTCGCGCACCGCGTACATGGTCTCGTCGCACAGGGTGCCGCCGCAGAACAGGCCGCGTACGTACTTCTGGCCCTCGGCCAGGGAGGCGACGACGGTGGCGGCGGCGCTCCCGGCGTCCCACGTCTCGCCCGACCGCTGCTCGACGCCCGCGAGTTCGACGGCCTGCCGGGCGGCCTGGAGGCTGCCCGCGGCGAAGTGGGCGCCGGCGGCGGTGACCGCCGCCTCGGAGCCGTCGATGAACCAGACGACGACGGGCTTGCCCGCGGCGGCGACCTCGGCGAGCACCTTCTTCTCGACGGAGGGGGCCGGCGGCTTGGAGACGAGGACGATGACGTCGGTGGCGGGGTCGGCGGCCAGCGCGCGGATGCCGTCGACCATCATGATGCCGCCGACCTGCTCGGACAGGTCGCGGCCGCCGGTGCCGATGAGCTGGGAGATGCCGCCGCCGAGCGCGTGGACGCGCACGGACACCTCCTGCGAGCCGGTGCCGGAGGCGGCGATGATGCCGATGGAGCCGGGGCGGACCTTGTTGCCGAAGCACAGTGCGACGTTGTTGATGATCGCCGTGCCGCAGTCCGGGCCCATCATGAACAGGCCCTTGTCGTGGGCGAGTTCCTTGAGGGCGATCTCGTCCTCGACGGCGACGTTGTCGCTGAACATCATGACGTGCAGCCCGCTGTCGAGGGCCTTGCGCGCCTCGCGGGCGGCGTAGGCGCCGTTGACGGCGATGACGGCGAGGTTCGCGCCCTCGATGCCCTCGGTGGCGGAGGCCACGGTGCGGTAGGCGACCTCGCCGCCGACGCTGGACGCGGGGGCCTTGCGGGTGAGGAGGTCCTCGATCCCGGCGAGGAGCGCCGCGGTGTCGGCGCCGTCCTCGGCGACGAGCACGATCATGAGGTCGCCGCTCTCGGCGGCCCGCAGCTCGTCGGTGAGCAGGCCCAGGTTCTCCAGCACCCCCTTGTTCATCTCGGTGCCCATGGCGGTGAACGCCTGGTCCACCCCGTCCAGGGCGTTGGCCTTGGTCGAGACGGACATCAGGGACACGGAGTCGAAGTACGTGTTCTTCCGTACGACAGCTGTGGTGGTACTCACAGCGAACCTCGCAGTTCTTCTTCCAGGTGAAGTCCGGCGACGATGCCGGACAGGGTGTCGCTGCCCGAGGTGTGGCCGACGGCCAGCGCCTTGCGGACAGGAGCGTGCAGCTCCCACGACGGCCGGCTGTGCGCCAACTGTCGTAGTACGTCGATGAGTTCGCCGCGCGCCCGGCCTTCGGTCGCCTCGGCGAGTGTGGCGAGGGAGAGGTCCGTGGTGCGTGCGGGAAAGTCGGCGAGTACGGCGCGCAGGACCGGTACGAACCCGGTCGGCGCGCTGCCGGGGAGGGCGGCGACGAGGGCGAGGCCGGCCAGGAAGTCGTCGCCGGCGGGGGTGAGTCCGGGGCCGAGCCCGAGGAGCGCGAGGACGCCGCGGCGCTCCGCGTCCTCGTCGCCGCCGCGGATCGCGGCGGTCA
>NZ_JAAGMG010000917.1 GCF_010548525.1 Streptomyces sp. SID14478 | reverse complement strand
GGCGCCGAGCGCAAGGGGCGGCCCGCCACCGCGTCGTCCGCGGCCCGTACGCGCAACGGTCTGGTCAAGCGTCCGCAGCGCAGCGCCATCGCGAAGGCCGTGCACGAGAGCGACACCCCGCGCCGCCCCGCGCCCGACGGGCCCGTCGTCGAGCGGAGCCCCGAGGACGTCTCCGGGATGCTGTCCGGGCTGCGCAGCGCGCACATGCGCGGGGCCATCAGCGTGGAGAAGGAGCGGGCGAGCCAGCAGGAGGCCGCCGGGGCCAGGAGCGGCAGCGACCGCGGTGAGGGGCAGAACGACAAGTGACCACCGTCGACATGCGGGGCGACTCGCAGACCTTCAACTGGCTCCTCGCCAACTTCGTCCGCGGCACCGACGGGGTGCGCGACGCCGTCGCCGTCTCCTCCGACGGGCTGCTCATCGCCGTGTCGGACGGCCTCGGGCGCACCGAGGCCGACCATCTCGCGGCCATCGTGTCGGGCCTGTCGAGCCTCGCGCGCAGCGCCTCCAAGCGGTACAGCTTCGACGGCGTGAAACTCATCATGATCGAGATGGGGCGCGGTTTCCTGCTCGTCTCCGCGATCCGCGACGGCTCCTGTCTCGGGGTGCTCGCCGACAGCAGCGGTGAACTCGGCCTCGTGGGCTACGAGATGGCAGTTCTCGCCGAGCGCGCGGGCGATCTGCTCACCCCCGCGCTCATCGCCGATCTGCGCGAGACGCTGCCGCGGTGAGCGGGCCGTCGCAGGCGTCGGACGCCGAGGACGCGGCGGACACCCAGTTCGTGCGTCCCTTCATCATCACCGGCGGGCGTGCGCTGCCCGCGCAGTCCGATCTGCGCCTGGAGACCCTGGTCGTCGCGCTCGACGCGGCGGAGGGGGCCGCGCCGCTCGCCCTCGAGCACCAGCGCATCGTGGCGCTGTGCCAGGAACCCACGACGGTGGCCCAGTTGGCGCAGGCGCTGGGGGTGCCGCTCGGTGTCGCCAAGGTGCTCGTCGCCGACCTCGTCGTCGACGGCCGGCTGTCGTGTTCGCAACCCGCGGAGCTGCCGCTCCACACGCTCGAAAGGATCAGGGACCATGTCAGGGCGCTCTGAACGCCTCGCGCCGCTGGCCGTCAAGATCGTGGTCAGCGGCGGGCTCGGGGTCGGCAAGACGACGTTCATCGGAGCGGTCTCGGAGATCGAACCGCTGGACACCGAGGCCGCCATCACCCAGGTCTCCGTCGGGGTCGACTCGCTGGACGGGGTCGAGGGCAAGACGACCACGACCGTCGCGCTCGACTTCGGGCGGATCACCCTCGACCCGACGCTCGCGCTGTACCTGTTCGGCACGCCCGGGCAGGACCGGTTCTCGTTCCTCTGGGACGACCTGGTGGAGGGGGCGCTGGGGACCGTGGTGCTGGTGGACACGCGGCGCATCGAGGACTGCTTCCCCGCGCTCGACTACTTCGAGGCGCAGGGGGCGCCCTTCGTGCTCGCCGTGAACCGCTTCGACGGGGCCGAGCTGTTCGAACTCGCGGAGATCCGGGAGGCGTTGGGGATCGGCGATGACGTGCCGGTGGTCCCGTGCGACGCGCGGGCACGCGGCTCGGTGCGGGACGTGCTCGGGGCCCTGATGGACCAGGTGATCGGGGTGCGGAGCAGGCCACGGCGGGCTGCGCTGTCCCGATGACCCGGGGTGCCCCCGGCCCCGCGTCTTCCTCCGGCGGGGCCGGGGGCACCTTGTCCTTCGCCCGGGGAACCGCGCGAGCGACCCCCACCGACCCCCACAGATCCGCAGCCGGCACGGAACCGGCTCGTCAGTCCTTGATCTCGGGCGGGGAGATCTGGGAGCGGTCGATCGCCGACGGGCTCGTTCCCCACTTCTTCAGGATCCTGGCGTACGTGCCGTCCGCGATCAGCTTGTTCACCGCCGCCCGGAACGCAGGCGCCAGCGGCGTGCCCTTCTTGAAGGCGAAGCCGACGTCGAGTCGGTGGAACTCATTGAGGAACTTCAGTCCCTCCTGGTGCGCGACGGAGTACCGCAGGCCGTTGATGGTGCTCATCACCACGTCGGAGCGGCCCTGCTGCAGCGAGGACCAGATCGCGCTCGGCTCGGCGTACGTCTTCACGTCGTACGCCTTCTTGCCGGCCTCCTTGCAGATCCCCTTGTTCTGCTCCAGCGTCGCCTCGAACGTGGTGCCCGCCCCTGTCGCCACGTTCAGGCCGCACAACTGCTTGAGGTCGGTGACCTTCTTCAGACCGCTGTCCTTGCGGACGGCGAAGCCCTGGCCGTCGTTGATGTACGTGACGAAGTCGATCGTCCTGCGCCGCTCGTCCGTGACGCCGAAGTTGCCCGTGCCCAGGTCGTACTTGCCGCTGTCGAGGGCCGGCAGGATCGCCTCGAAGCTCGCGACCTCCTGGTCGAGCTTGATGCCGAGCACCTTGCCGACCGCGTTCGCGAAGTCGATGTCCTGGCCGACGACCGTCTTGCCGTCCGGCAGGTACGACGAGTTCGGCGGGTTGCCGCCGACGCTCGCCGCGATCCTGAGGCTGCCGCTCCTGCGGACGTCGGCGGGCAGCAGCTTCGCCGCGGCAGGGTCCTTCGCGACGTCCGACACCACGTCCTCGGTGGGGATCTTGTCGTTCCTGGCGGCGGCGGGCGCCGCGTCGCCCGTGCCGTCACCGGAGCCGCAGGCGGTCAGACCCAGGGCGGCGACGGTGATCAGCGCGAACGCAGAGGTCAGGGATGTGGTGCGCATGGCGGGGTGGTCTGCCCTTCGGTGACGGCACGCACGACGGCGCGCACGCAGGGGGAGCGCGGGAACGGGGCACTGCGAGGGGAGGGGGTGCAACACGGGCGCAGCAGGGTGAAGGCGCGGGAGGGCACGCGGACGAGGCGCGTACCGGGACGCGTGGAAAGAGAGCGAGGAAGGCTCGGAGAAGTGACGCGCTCAGAGGCGTCGGGAGGGCATCAACAGGACGCGGACCACACGCGACCGAAGTCGATGTGGGAGCGCGTGACCAGCCACTGCTGCGGATGCATGGGCCAAGTGGAACAGGCATCCGGTTCGGCGTCAACTCACTTGAGACGCACGGCTCATAGTGTGGACAGCCTTGACAGCGGAGGTGAACAGCCCCTTACTCTCGGTGCGGTACCGCTGCTGAGGGGCTCGGTACCGCAGAACACAGGTGTGAAGGCAAGACCGTGCTGGATGTCCAGCCCCACGGAGCCTTCTCATGTCCTCAGCATCTCCGCAGACCCTCACCAAGGTCCCGCCCGCGTCGGCCCCGCCCGCCGGCGCCGCCGTGCCCCGCATCGTCCCGCAGCGCCGCACCGGCCAGTGGATCGCCGCCGCGCTCCTCCTCGTGCTGCTCGGCCTCGCCGTGAACTCGGTGCTGCGCAACGACGCGTTCCAATGGGACGTCGTCGCCGAGTACTTCACGACGACGTCCGTGCTGCGCGGGCTCGGCCTCACGCTGTGGCTGACCGCGCTCGTGATGGTGCTCGGCTTCGCCCTCGGCACGCTGCTCGCCGTGCTGCGGCTGTCCGCCAACCCCGTGCTCCGCGCGGTGAGTTGGGGCTACGTGTGGCTGTTCCGTTCGATGCCGATCCTGGTGCAGCTGCTGTTCTGGTTCAACATCGGCGCCCTGTACCCGACGGTCCTCGGCGTGAAGACCGTCGACCTCTTCGGACCCGTCACCGTCGCGATCATCGGGCTGACCCTGCACGAGGCCGCGTACGCCGCCGAGGTCGTGCGCGGCGGCATCCTCTCCGTCGAGCGCGGCCAGATAGAGGCCGCGCAGGCGCTCGGGCTCAGCCGGCTGCGGCGCTGGCGCAGGATCGTGCTCCCGCAGGCCATGCGCTCCATCGTGCCGCCCGCGGGGAACATGCTGATCGGCACCCTCAAGGGCACCTCCATCGTCAGCGTCATCGCCGTGCAGGACCTGCTGTACTCGGTGCAGCTCGTCTACCACCGGACGTACCAGGTCATCCCGCTGCTGCTGGTCGCCACCATCTGGTACGTCGTGGTCACCTCGCTGCTCAGCGTCGGCCAGTACTACATCGAGCGGCACTACGCGCGTGGGACGGCGCGATGAGCACCGGCCGGCAGTCCCTGGTGATCGTGGGCGCCGGGCCGCGCGGCACCGGCGTGCTCGAACGGATCGCCGCCAACACCCGCGACAGCGATGAAGAGTTGGCGCTGGACGTGCATCTCGTCGATCCGTATCCGCCGGGCGGCGGACGGATCTGGCGGCGCGAGCAGTCCCCGCTGCTGTGGATGAACTCGCAGGCCCAGGACGTCACCATGTTCACCGACGCCACCGTGGACATGGGCGGGCCCGTGCTGCCCGGGCCCGCGCTGCACGAGTGGGCCGGTATCGACGGCAGCGTCTTCGCCGACCGGCGGCGCCAGGGCGACTATCTGCGCTGGGCGTACGAGAAGGCCGTCGCGGGCCTGCCCGGGGGTGTCGTCGTGCACCTCCACGCACGGCGCGCGCTGCGTGTCAGCGGGCCGCGCCACGGGCGCCAGCAGGTGTGGGTCGAGGGCCGTCCGCGGCCCCTGCTCGCCGACCTGGTCCTCCTCACCCAAGGGCATCTGGACGCCGAACTCGACGACGAACAAAACGAGTTGAGTCTGTACGCGCAGCGCCACGGGCTCGTCCATCTGCCGCCGGACTTCACCGCGGACTCCGATCTGAGCGCCCTTGCGCCGGGCCAGGACGTTCTCGTCCGCGGCTTCGGGCTGGCCTTCGTCGACCTGATGGTGCTGCTCACCCAGGGGCGCGGCGGACGGTTCGAAGGGGACGCGTACCTCCCCTCCGGCCGCGAGCCCGTCCTGCACGTCGGATCGCGGCGCGGCATCCCGTACCACGCGAAGATCGGCTACGACTGGGACGCGACGGCCGGGGAGCGGCCGCCGCTGCCCCGCTTCCTCGGACCGGCACAGATCGACGAACTGCTCAGCAGGAAAGGCGGGTTCGACTTCCGCGCCGACGTGTGGCCGCTCGTCGACAAGGAGCTCGGCTACGCGCACTACCACCGCCTCTTCACCGCGCACCCCGAGCGCACCACCGTCGCCTGGGCCGACTTCGAGGAGAAGTACGCCGCCGCCGAACCGCTCGGCGCCGAGCGGGACGCCCTCGTCGCGGCCGCCGTGCCCGACCCGGCCGACCGCCTCGACCTCGCCGCCCTCGACCATCCGCTCGACGGCGTCCGGCACGCCTCGTCCGAGGAACTGCAGGACAAACTGCGCGGGTACGTCGCCGCCGACCTGGCGCGGCGGCACGACCCCGCGCACAGCCCGGACCTCGCGGTCTTCCTCGGACTGCTGTCGGTGTACGGGCAGCTGGTGCGGCTCGGCGACCTCGGCACCTGGTGGCACGGCTTCTTCAGCTACCTCGCGTCCGGGCCGCCCGGGCCCCGGCTGCGCCAGCTGCTCGCGCTGTCCCGCGCGGGCGTCGTGAAGTTCGTCGGCGCCGACATGCGGGTCAGCGCCGAAGGCGGCGTCTTCCGCGCCACGAGCGCCACCGTGCC
>NZ_JAAGMG010000881.1 GCF_010548525.1 Streptomyces sp. SID14478 | reverse complement strand
GAGACGCGCCTGGTCCTTGCGGGCGGCCTTCTTCAGCACGTCGGCGGCCGCGCGCTCGGCCGCCGGCCGCAGCGGCGGCTCGGCGAGCAGGGCATCGAGCCGTTCGAGGAGGACCAGGTACCGCTCGCCGTCGAGCACGGCGACGGTGTTGCGGCGCGAGCCCTGGCGACGGGCGACCTCCCAGATCCGCAGCCGGGCGCGCACCGGCCCGAGCAGCAGGGTGCTCGGCATCGCGTCGATCCGTTCGGTGAGCCGCTCGGCGAGCACCTCGCGGTCCCGGTCGACGCCCAGCTCGGCGGCGAGCCACTTCAACTCCTCGCCCACGGGCGCGGTGACGGCCGGATCGAGCACCTTCTTGTACGTCTTGAACGCGGTGCGCATCCGCCGGGTCGCCACCCGCATCTGGTGCACGGAGTCCGGCAGGTCCCGGCGCACGGCGGGGTCGAGTTCGACGAGGGCGTCGCGCTGGGCCCGCAGCCGGGCGAGGACGTGGTCCCCTGCGGTCACGGGCCGCTCCGCGGGGGAGGTCAGGGCGGGGGGCGCCGCCCCGGTCTCGTCGAGGGCGCGGGCCAGCTTCGAGGCGGCGGCGGAGCGCGCGACACCGGCCTTGCGCAGCCGCTTGTCGACCTTGCCGAGGAACGCGGGGTCGCCGCCGTCGGCCAGCTCGACCTCGATCTCGGTCCAGGCGGCGGCGCGCCCGTCGCCGATCCGCTCCGCGCGCACCGTGTCGATGCTCACCTCGGCGAGGAGCGCGCCGTCGGAGCCGTTCAGGTGCGACACGTCGCGGGACGACAGCAGCCGTACGACGGGCACCAGCCGCGCCTGACGCACCCGGGAGCGCACCAGAGCGGCGAGCTCGCGCGGCACCTCGTCGGAGAGCGGCGCCCGCACCTCGTCCCGCACGCCCTCGGCGAGCGCGACGGGCAGCTTCAGGTGCCATCCGGCGTCGTCACCGCCGGTGCGGCGGCGCAGGGTGATCCGGTGGGCGGCGAGGAGCCGGTCCTCGGTGTCGTAGTACACGGCATCGAGTTCCATGACGCCCTTGTCGATGACGGCCGACACCCCGGGCACCTGATGCAGATCAGGCAGCCGGAAGAGGTCGGCAGGGGCGTCGTACTTCCGCTCGATCTCGCGCTTCGTCTCCGCCATGACCTGAATCTAGACGGGAGCGGCCCGCCCCGAAAGGGCACGGACCGCCGCCGGCCTCATGCCGACATCGGGCGCTGCACCCTGATCGACTGCAGCAGTCCCACCGCCACCCACACGGCGAACATCGATGATCCTCCGTACGAGACGAACGGCAGCGGGAGTCCCGCCACCGGCATGATCCCGAGCGTCATCCCGATGTTCTCGAAGGCCTGGAACGCGAACCAGGCGATGATCCCGGCGGCGACGACCGTCCCGTACAGCTCGGTCGTCTCGCGGGCGATGCGGCACGCCCGCCACAGCAGGATCCCCAGCAGCAGCACGATCGCGCCCGCGCCCACGAAGCCCAGCTCCTCGCCGGCCACGGTGAACACGAAGTCCGTCTGCTGCTCGGGCACGAACTGCCCGGTGGTCTGCGAGCCGTGGAACAGTCCGGCGCCGTTCAGCCCGCCCGAGCCGATCGCGATCCGCGCCTGGTTGGTGTTGTAGCCGACGCCCGCCGGGTCGAGCGCGGGGTTGGCGAACGCCGCGAACCGGGCGATCTGGTAGTCGTCGAGGACGCCGAGCTTCCAGATGGCGACCGCGCCCGCGGCGCCGACGCCGATCAGGCCGAGCACCCACCGGTTGGAGGCGCCCGAGGAGAGCAGCACGCCGAGCACGATCATCACCATGACCATGACGGACCCGAGGTCCGGCATCAGCATGACGACCATCATCGGGACGGCGGCGAGGCCGAGCGCCTGGAGCACGGTCCGGTGGTCGGGGAACTCCCGGTCACCGGCGTCGACTCGCGCCGCGAGCAGCATCGCCATCCCGAGGATGATGGTGATCTTCACGAACTCGGAGGGCTGCAGCGAGAAGCCGCCGCCGATGATGATCCAGGCGTGCGCGCCGTTCACCGTCGCGCCGAGCGGGGTGAGCACGAGCAGCACCAGGAAGACCGAGATCCCGTACAGGATCGGGACCGCCGTCCGCAGCGTCCGGTGCCCCAGCCAGATGGTCCCCGCCATCAGCGCCAGCCCGATGCCCGTGTTCAGCAGGTGCCGGAACAGGAAGTAGTACGGGTCGCCCTGGTTGAGCTCGGTACGGTTGCGCGTCGCCGAGTAGACGAGTGCCGAGCCGATCAGGGACAGCGCGAGCGCGCAGAACAGTATCGGCCAGTCGAGGCGGCGCACCACCGAGTCGCGGGCCATGAGCCGCGACATGGCGGAGCGTTGCTGGGGCCCGTACCCGGAGACGGAGAAGCCGTTGTTGCTGAGGCTCATCGGCGCTCAGTCCCTCCTGCTGTACGTGGAGGTGGGCAGGCCCGCCGCCAATTCCTGCTGCGCCGGCGGCTCGTCCTGGTTCGGGTCGTACGGCTTGATCTTCGGGGCGTCGATGGACCCGTCCTGCTGGATCTTCGGCAGGCTCTTCTCCGGGGAGGGCAGGAGGGCCTTCTTCAGGTCCTGCTTGCCGTCCTGGCCGATGCCGTAGAGCGCGTCGTAGATCTTGCGGACGGCGGGGCCCGAGGCGCCGGAGCCCGTACCGCCCTGGGAGATCGTCATGACGACCGAGTAGTCCTTGGTGTACGTCGCGAACCACGAGGTCGTCTGCTTGCCGTAGACCTCGGCCGTACCGGTCTTGGCGTGCATCGGGATCTTGTCCTGGGGCCAGCCGCCGAAGCGCCAGGCCGCCGTGCCGCGGGTCGCCACTCCCGCCAGTGCTTGGTCTATCTCGTTGCGGGTGTTGCCCTTGAACGGCAGCTTGGCGTTGACCTTCGGCTGGATCTCCTGGACCTGCTTGCCGTCGGCGCTGACGATGGCCTTGCCGACCTCGGGCTGGTGCAGGGTGCCGCCGTTGGAGATCGCCGCGTAGATCGACGCCATCTGGATCGGGGTGACGAGGGTGTCGCCCTGGCCGATGGAGTAGTTGACGGAGTCACCGGCGCGCATGAGGTTGCCTTCGAGGCAGTTCTCGTAGTTCAGGCGCTGGACGTAGTCGCCGTCCTTCTTGCCGGTCTTGCACCAGGAGTCCTTGTTGGCCTTCCAGAAGTCCTGCTTCCACTTCCGGTCGGGGATCCGGCCGCTGACCTCGTTCGGCAGGTCGATGCCGGTCTCCTTGCTGAGACCGAACTGCTTGGCCGTCTTGTAGAACCAGTTCCCGGCGTCCTTGTGCGGCTTGAGGCCGCCGTCCTTCTTCCACTCGTCGTGGGCGATCCCGTAGAAGACGGTGTCGCAGGAGACCTCCAGGGCGCGGCCGAGGCTGATCGGCCCGTAGTTCTCCGACTCGAAGTTCTTGAAGACCTGGTTGCCGATCGAGTACGAGCTTCCGCACTGGTAGCGGCCGTTGAACGGGTGGCCCGCGTTGACCGACGCCGTCGTGGAGACGACCTTGAAGATCGAGCCCGGCGCCGCCTGGCCCTGGATGGCGCGGTTGAGCAGCGGATAGTTGGACTTCTTGCCGGTGAGCTTGGCGTAGTCCTTGCCGGAGATGCCGCCGACCCAGGCGTTCGGGTCGTACGACGGGTTGGACGCCATGGCGACGACGCGGCCGGTCTTGGCCTCCATCACGACGACGGCGCCGGAGTCGGCCTTGTAGTTCTCGTTGGTGTTCTTGTCGAACTCCTTGCGAGCGGCCTTCATCGCCTCGTTCAGCTCGTACTCGGCGACGCCTTGGACGCGTGCGTCTATCGACGTGACGACGTTGGCTCCCGGCTCGGCCTTGTCGCTGTTGGCGCGGCCGATGACGCGGCCGAGGTTGTCGACCTCGTAGCGGGTGACGCCGGCCTTGCCGCGCAGTTCCTTGTCGTACGTGCGCTCCAGGCCGGAGCGGCCGACCTGGTCGGAGCGGAGGTAGGGCGAGTCGCTGTCCTTGGCCTGCTCGATCTCCGCGTCGGTGACCGGGGAGAGGTAGCCGAGGACCTGCGCGGTGTTGGAGCCGCCGGGTCCGGCGTAGCGGCGCACGGCGGTCGGCTCCGCGGTGATCCCGGGGAAGTCCTCGCCGCGCTCGCGGATCTGCAGAGCCTGCTTGGGCGTCGCCTCGTCGGTGATCGGGATGGGCTGGTAGGGCGAGCCGTTCCAGCAGGGCTGCGGCGTCTTGGCGTCGCACAGCCGGACCTTCTCCTCGACCTCCTTGGGCTTCATCCCGAGGACCGCGGCGAGCTTGGTGAGGACGCCCTCGCCGTCGTCCTTCATCTTCATGAGGTCGGTGCGGGAGGCGGAGACCACGAGGCGGGTCTCGTTGTCGGCGATCGGCACACCGCGGGCGTCCAGGATCGAGCCGCGCACGGCGGGCGAGACGACCTGCTGGACGTGGTTGCCCGAGGCCTCCTTGGCGTACTCGTCGCCGTTGCGGATCTGGAGGTACCACAGGCGCCCGCCGAGGGTCAGCAGGAGGGAGAGGACGAGGATCTGCAGGACGATGAGCCGGATCTGGACGCGCGGGGTGCGGCCCGTCGCAGGAATGTTGGTCATGGGCGCAGCCCATTCGTCGAAAGGGCGGTGGCGGGTGACGGGTGGGCGTGGGTCATGGGCGCAGCCCATTCGTCGAAAGGGCGCTGGTGGGTGACAGGTGGGCGTGGGTCACGGTGGCCGCGCTCCCCCTCTCAGTACGAGTACGAGTCGGTGTGCGTGTACGAGTACACGTACACCTGGAAGCTGTGCGTCAACTGCCGCGCGGTCACAGGCGCTTGACCCCCTTGATGCGTCCGGCCCGGGCGGCGCGCGCCTTGACGGACTTCATGCGCAGGCCGCCGCGCTGGTTGCCGATGCGCAGGCCGGTGCCGGCGGACAGCCAGCCGGAGGAGACGTCGGCGGCCTTGCCGGAGGGGCCGCCCGAGGAGTCGGCCAGCGGGTCGTTCTCGGCGCGTCTGGCGAGCGCCATCACTCCGGGCACGACGAACGGCGCGAGCAGCAGGTCGTAGAGCGCGGCCGTGAACAGCAGGCTGCCGAGGCCGACGTGACGGGCGGCGGTGTCGCCGACGAGGGCGCCCACTCCCGCGTACAGCAGGGTCGTGCCGACGGCGGCGCCGACGACCACGAGCATGGGGCCCGCGGCCGAGCGCAGCTGGCCGTTGTCGGGCTTGACGAGGCCGGCGAGGTAGCCGATGACGCAGAGCACGAGGGCGTAGCGGCCCGCGGCGTGGTCGGCGGGCGGGGCGAGGTCGGCGAGCAGGCCCGCCCCGAAGCCGACGAGGGCGCCGCCCACGTGCCCGTACACCAGCGCCAGACCGAGGACGGTCAGGAGCAGCAGGTCGGGGACGGCGCCGGGCAGCTGGAGCCTCGCCAGGACGCAGACCTGGATGACCAGGGCCACGACGACGAGTGTGACGGACAGCAGCATTCGGTTGAAGCGCATGGTTCCTGCTCCTCCTGCTACTGCTCGTAGCCGTTGTCGGCGGCGCCGTTCACCGGCGCGGACGGCGTGGCGGTCACGGTGACCGTGGGGGCCGGCTTGGGCTTGGCGGGCTTGGACGGCAGGACCTCGTCGCGCGGGTCGGTGCGCGGCGGCTGGACGACGACGCCGAGGATGTCGAGCTTGGTGAAGCCGACGTACGGCTCGACGTAGACGGTGCGGGTCAGGTCGCCGCCGGACGGGTCGACACGGACGACCCGGCCGACCGGGACGCCGGGCACGAACGGCTTGTCGGCCTGCGAGCCGAAGGTGACGAGCCGGTCGCCCTTGTTGACCTTGGCCTTGCCGTTGAGCAGTTGGACGCGCAGCGGGCGGTCGCCCTGCCCGGAGGCGAAGCCGAGCTCGTCGGTCTTCTCCATGCGGGTGCCGACGGTGAAGTCGGGGTCGTTGGCGAGCAGCACCGTGGAGGTGCCCGGGCCGACGGTGGTGACGCGGCCGACGAGTCCGTCCCCGTTCAGGACGGTCATGTCGCGCTTGATGCCGTCGTCGGCGCCCGCGTCGATGGTGACGGTCCAGGAGAAGCCCTGCGCGGACCCTATGGCGATGACCTGGGCGCCCTTGATGCCGTACTGGCCGGCGCCCGCGGTCTTGAGCATGGTGTCGAGCTGGCGGATCTTGCTGCGGTTGCGGTCACCGCTGCCGAGTTCGGCCTTCAACGCCGCGTTCTCGCGCTCCAGTTGGCCGATGCGGTCGTGCCTGCTGCCGGAGTCCCGGACGGCGCTTATGGCGTTGCCGATGGGGTCGACGGCGCCCGAGACGCCGTTCTCCACCGGGCCGAAGACCTTGGCTGCTGCCTGGCGGGCACCGTCGACCGGCGAGTCCTCACCGCCGCGGATGTCCACCGTGATCAGTGCGAACGCGATGGCGATCAGCAGCACCAGGAGCAGCCGGCTCTCTCGTGTGTCCCTCACGTGCGGCGGCCGTGCCTTCCTCAATCGTTACTGCGGGGGCTGTTGCTGAGGATTTCTTATGCCTTGCCTATATATCAACGATCCGCCGCACGAGTGGGCAGGCACTCGTACGGCGGACGGCTGCGCGTCGTGTCATCTGCGCGGGGAGGCGTCCAGCACCTGCTGGAGCGCCTCGAACTCCTCGACGCACTTGCCGGAGCCGAGCGCCACGGAGTCCAGCGGGTCCTCGGCGATGTGGATCGGCATGCCGGTCTCCCGGCGCAGCCGCTCGTCGAGGCCCCGCAGCAGGGCGCCGCCACCCGTGAGAACGATGCCGCGGTCCATGACGTCACCCGACAGCTCGGGCGGGCACTTGTCGAGGGTGGTCTTGACCGCGTCGACGATCGCGTTGACCGGCTCCTCGATGGCCTTGCGGACCTCGGCGGCCGAGATGACGACCGTCTTCGGCAGACCGGAGACGAGGTCGCGGCCGCGGATCTCGGTGTGCTCGTCGGCGTCGTTGTCGTACGCGGAACCGATCGTGATCTTGATCTGTTCGGCGGTCCGCTCACCGAGGAGGAGCGAGTACTCCTTCTTGATGTGCTGGATGATCGCGTTGTCCAGCTCGTCGCCGGCGACGCGGATGGACTGCGCCGTGACGATTCCTCCGAGCGAGATGACGGCGACCTCGGTGGTGCCGCCGCCGATGTCCACCACCATGTTGCCCGTGGCCTCGTGGACCGGGAGGCCGGAGCCGATGGCCGCGGCCATGGGCTCCTCGATGATGTGCACCTGGCGGGCACCGGCCTGCGAGGAGGCCTCGATGACCGCGCGGCGCTCGACGCCGGTGATGCCGGAGGGCACGCACACCACGACGCGGGGCCGGGCGAGGTAGCGCCGCTTGTGGATCTTCAGGATGAAGTAGCGGAGCATGCGCTCGGTGATCTCGAAGTCGGCGATCACGCCGTCCTTCAACGGGCGCACCGCAACGATGTTGCCAGGGGTGCGACCGATCATCTTCTTGGCTTCGGCGCCGACCGCGAGGATGCCGCCCGTGTTGGTGTTGATCGCCACCACGGACGGTTCGTTGAGCACGATCCCGCGACCCCTGACGTACACCAGCGTGTTGGCGGTCCCGAGGTCGACAGCCATGTCACGGCCGATGAACGACATTGAGTTCCCCATCAGGATTCGTCTGGCCTTCCCAAGTGGAGCTTTTGATTGCTTGTCAGGTAGGCGAGAGGTGGACGCGTGTGGCGTGGAGGCTTCCATCGTAGTCTCGCCTGCACGATCACGGCGCGAGGGTCTTCGCCATTGTCAGCAGATGAATCCCCGCCCCGCTAATGGGGACGTGCCGACGGAGGGTTGCGTTCCCCCAATCGGGGCGCATATGCCAAACAGTGACCCAATTTCTCGCGCCCCACAAGGTCCGTCGCAGCGTGTGACTGACGCGGCGTCAGAAAAAGAGACTCCGCCGGTCTCAGCAGACGAGACCGGCGGAGGGAGAAACGGCCCGAAGCGGTCAGACCAGGTTCGGGAAGAAGAGCTTCAGCTCCCGCTCGGCCGACTCCTCGGAGTCGGAGGCGTGGATCAGGTTCTCCCGGACGATGACACCGAAGTCGCCGCGGATCGAACCGGGGGCGGCCGCGATCGGGTCGGTCGGACCCGCCAGCTGGCGTACGCCCTCGATGACGCGCTCGCCCTCGACGACCAGCGCCACGACCGGGCCGGACGACATGAAGGCGACGAGCGGCTCGTAGAACGGCTTGCCCTTGTGCTCGCCGTAGTGCTGCTCCAGCGTCTCCTGGCTCAGGTCGCGCAGCTCCAGCGCGCCGATGCTCCAGCCGGCCTTGCGCTCGATGCGGCCGATGATCTCGCCGATCAGGCCGCGGCGGACTGCGTCGGGCTTGAGCAGGACGAGGGTGCGCTGGGTCATGGTGGCTGGACTCCTTGTGCGGCCTTGGTGTGCGGTGGGCCCGAGATTACAGGGGGTAGCTGGGGCCGCTCGCCGTAGGGGGTTCGGCAGTGGGGCGGCCGGCGGGGTCGATGGAGGCGAGCGGCGAAGCCGCAAGCCTCCAGGGTCGCGGGGAACCGCGCGACCGGCCCCCGCCGGCCCGCAGGCGAAGAACGCACCCCACGAAGACCTCAGGCCGCGCTGGACTCCTGCTGCGCCCAGCGGGCCTTCGCCTCGTCGACCTTCCTGCCGAAGTGGACCGAGGCCCACCACAGCGCCGCGAAGCACGCGCCCAGGAAGAACATCACCGGGACGAAGAACCCGCTCAGGATCAGGGCGATCTGCAGCGCCCAGCCGAGCTGGACGCCGCCGGGCCTGGTGACCATGCCGCACAGCAGCACGCTGAGCACCATGGCGACGCCGCACACCGTCCACACCAGGCCGGACGACAGGTCGTCGTCCTTCATCGCGACCAGGCCGGCGAAGCCGATGATGAAGAACTCCCCGATCAGGGTCGAGGAACACAACGTACGCACAGCGGATCAGCCCTTTCCCAGCAACAGCCTGGCCTCGCCGACCGTGATCACGGACCCGGTGACGAGCACTCCCCCGCCCGCGAACTCGCCCTCTTCCTCGGCGAGCGTGATCGCGGCCTCCAACGCGTCGTCGAGCCGCGGCTCGACCTGCACCCGGTCGTCCCCGAAGACCTCCACCGCGATGCCCGCCAACTCGTCGGCGTCCATGGCGCGGTGGCTGGAGTTCTGCGTGACGACGATCTCCGCGAAGATCGGCTCGAAGGCTTCGAGGACACCGCGGACGTTCTTGTCGGCACTGGCGCCCACGACGCCGATGAGCCGACTGAAGTCGAAGACCTCGCTGATCGCCTCGGCGGTGACGCGGGCCCCCGCCGGGTTGTGCGCGGCGTCCAGGACGACGGTCGGCGAGCGGCGCACGATCTCCATGCGGCCCGGCGAGGTGACCGAGGCGAACGCCGTGCGGATCGTGTCGATGTCGAGCGGGCGCGCGTGCTCCGAGCCGATGCCGAAGAACGCCTCGACGGCGGACAGCGCCACCGCCGCGTTGTGCGCCTGGTGCGCGCCGTGCAGCGGCAGGAAGATCTCCTCGTACTCGCCGCCGAGCCCGCGCAGGGTGACCAGCTGGCCGCCGACCGCGACGCTGCGCGAGACCACGCCGAACTCCAGGCCCTCACGGGCCACCGTGGCGTCCGCCTCGACCGCCTTCTTGAGGATCACCTGCGCCGCGTCCACCGGCTGCTGCGCCATGATCACGGTCGCGTCCTGCTTGATGATCCCGGACTTCTCGCCCGCGATCTCGCCGGGCGTCGTGCCCAGCCGGTCGGTGTGGTCCAGGTCGATGGGGGTGATGACCGCGACCTGGCCGTCGATCACGTTCGTCGCGTCCCAGCTGCCGCCCATGCCGACCTCGACGACCGCGACGTCCACCGGGGCGTCCGCGAAGGCCGCGTACGCCATGCCGGTCAGCACCTCGAAGAAGGAGAGCCGGTACTCCTGCTGGGCGTCGACCATCTCGACGTACGGCTTGATGTCCTCGTACGTCTCGATGAAGCGCTCGTGGTCGATCGGGGCGCCGTCCAGGCTGATGCGCTCGGTGATCGACTGGACGTGCGGCGAGGTGTACCGCCCCGTGCGCAGGTCGAAGGCGGCGAGCAGGGCCTCGATCATGCGGGCCGTCGACGTCTTGCCGTTCGTCCCCGTGATGTGGATCGAGGGGTACGCCTTCTGCGGCTCGCCGAGCACGTCCATCAGCGCCGCGATGCGGGCCACCGACGGCTCCAGCTTCGTCTCTCCCCAGCGCGTGGCGAGGTCCGCCTCCACGGCGCGCAGCGCCTTCTCCACCTCCGGGTCCTGCGGGCGGGCGGGGATGCCGTCGCCCTGCGGCGGGGCGCCCTGCGTGCGCAGGGTGCGGCTGCCCGCCTCGATCACCGCGAGGTCGGGGTCGCGGGTCGTCTCGGCGCCCACGATCTCCTCGAAGGCGTCGTCGTCGGGCACGTGGTCGTCGCTGCTGTCGCGCGGAGGGAGGTCACTCACGTACGCCAGTCTACGGAGGACCACCGACAGCGCCGCGGACGCCACCCGTCCCCCCGACTCGGGACCTTCGGCCTGTCCGATTCGGGACCTTGGTCCCACCGGATCACAGCATCGCCCTGCAAACTTGACGATCATGGACATAGGCATCGATCTCGGCACCGCCAACACCCTTCTCTACGTACGCGGTCAGGGGATCGTGCTGAACGAACCGTCCGTGGTGGCGATGAAGGAGGGCGGGCGCGGCGGCGTGCTCGCCGTCGGCACCGAGGCGAAGGAGACCATCGGGCGCACCCCGGGCTCCATCACCGCGATCCGGCCACTGCGCGACGGCGTCATCAGCGACTACGAAGCGGCCGAGGAGATGATCCGGCACTTCGTCCGCAAGGCCGTCCCGGGGCGGCGGCCGCGCACCCGCATGGTCGTGTGCGTACCGAGCGGGGTCACGCCCGTCGAGCGGCGGGCCATCGTGCACGCCGCCCAGCGCGCCGGGGCGCGCTCCGTGCACCTGATCGAGGAGCCGATGGCGGCGGCGATCGGGGCGGGCCTGCCGGTGGCCGAGCCGCGCGGGTCGATGGTCGTCGACATCGGCGGCGGCACGAGCGAGGTGGCCGTCATCTCCCTCGGCGGCGTCGTCACGTCGCAGTCGCTGCGGGTCGGCGGCGACCGGTTCGACGAGGCCATCACCGATCACGTGCGCAAGGAACACGGGCTGCTCATCGGGGAACGCACGGCCGAGGACGTCAAGATCGCGATCGGGTCGGCGTGGCCGGTGCCCGAGACCGAGAGCGCCTTCGAGATGCGGGCGTTCACCGTGCGCGGACGGGAGAAGGTCGCGGGGCTGCCCAAGACCGTCGACCTCTCCGTGCGCGAGGTGCGCTCCGCGCTGGACGAGCCGGTGGAGGCGATCATCTCGGCGGTGAAGGCCACGCTGGAGGAGTGCCCGCCCGAGCTGTCGGGCGACGTGATGGAGCACGGGATCGTGTTGACGGGCGGGGGCGCGCTGCTGCCCGGACTGGATCTGCGGCTCGCGTCCGCCACGGGGATCCCGGTGTTCGTGGCGGACGATCCGCTGGACAGCGTCGCCGTGGGCTGCGGGAAGTGCGTCGACGACTTCGACGCACTGGAGCGGGTGATGAGCGCGGCATAGGGCGGATCAGGCGGGGCCGGACCTCGGGAGGTCCGCCACCACCTCGTACGCGTCCTGCCCCGCGCCCGCCCGGAACGCGCCCCCCATCGTGTGGACCCGCTCCGCCATGCCCGCGGTCCCGGTGCCCGCCGAGACCGGGGGCAGCGCCGGCTGCGCGGGCGGGAGCGGATTGGTCACCGTCACCCGCAGCCGGTCCGGGGTCAGGCGCACCGTCACCTCGACCGGCTGGCCCGGGGCGTGCTTCGCCGCGTTCGTGAGGCACTCCTGGACGACGCGGTAGACCGCCGCCTGACGCAGCGGCGACTGCTCGTACGCGGCGTCGTCCACGCAGACCTCCACCCGGTTCCCGGCGCGGGCGCTCTCCTGCGCCAGGCGCCGCAGCGCCGCCAGGC
>NZ_JAAGMG010000842.1 GCF_010548525.1 Streptomyces sp. SID14478 | reverse complement strand
GATGTCGCCGCGGTACGGGGCGGCGCCCGCGGCCGTCAGCGCGGCGGCCGCGGCGGCGGTGCGGGCCAGGCCGGTGACCTGATGTCCGCTCTCCAGGAGTTCACGGATCACGGCCGAGCCGACGAATCCGGTGCCTCCGGTGACGAATACGCGCATGATGCACTCCTTGTCCGAATGTCCGAGGGGAGTCCCATCGTCCGGAGCGGGGGCGGCCCGCGTCCAAGGCCTGTTCCTCATTGCGCAATACGGAATCGGCATCACCGCAGGCCAGGGCCGGTGACGCGGAGCGTGTCCCCTGCGGCCGGGCATACCCTTGCCGTATGTCCGAACCCGTCGTCCCGGCCGAGCCCGTCGCCCCGACCGACCTCGACCTGCGTCTCGTGCGCTACTTCACCGTCGTCGCCGAGCACCGGCACTTCGGCCGGGCCGCGCAGGCGCTGCACACCACCCAGCCGTCGCTGAGCCGGCAGATCCGGCGGCTCGAACAGCAGCTGGGCGCACGGCTGTTGGACCGTACGCCGCAGGGCAGCGGGCTCACGGAGGCCGGGGAAGTGTTCCTGCCGCGGGCGAAGGCGCTGCTGCGGGCGGCCGCGCAGGCCGCGGCGCAGACCCGGGCGGCGGCCGAGCCCCGTCGCTTCACCGTCGGGTACATCTCGGGGATCATCGTGACCCCGGTCGTGCGCGAGCTGCGCCGCCGCCATCCGGACGCCGATGTGCAGGCGGTGCACCTGACGTGGAAGGAACCGCGGGCCGCGCTGCTGGAGCACCGGGTGGACGCCGCGGTGACCCGGCTCCCCTTCCCCACCGACGAGCTGGACGTCTCGGTGCTGTACGACGAGCCGCGCATCCTGCTCGTGCCCGCCGACCACCGGCTGGCCGGGAAGGAGTCCGTGAGCGTCGACGACATCGCGGGCGAGCCGCTGCCGCGGATGGCGGGCGACCCGGTCTGGGACGCGTTCTGGCGGATCGATCCGCGCCCCGACGGCAGCAGGGCGCCCGACGGCCCGGTGATCGAGGACATGGAGGACAAGCTCGAACTCGTCGCCGACGGCCGGGCGTTGGCGATCGCGGTGGGCGGGCTGCGGGCCCGCGGGATCCGGCCCGACATCACCGAGATCCCGCTGGAGGGCGTCGAGCCGAGCCACGTCGTGCTCGCGACCCGCGCGGGCGACCGGGGCCGCCTCGTGACGGACTTCCGCAGGATCGCCCGGACCCGGCTGACCGGGTCCGGGCGCTGAGGGTCAGCGGATGGGCCGGTGCACGTTCTCCCGCGCGGACGCCCCGGGGGTCGCGTCGGCGATCCAGGGGCCTTCGCCGCTCGGGTCGACGACGCCCTGCTCCAGCCAGGTGTACGTACCGCCGAGGACGCCCTTGACGACCAGTTGGTCGAGGTCATCGGTGTTGGTCCACAGCCGGTCGAAGAGTTCGTCGGCGCGGATGCGGGCCTGCCGGCAGAAGGTGTCGGCGAGCTGGTAGGCCTCGCGGCCGTAGTCCTCGGTGGTGCGCAGGAGTTCGGCGCGCACGCACGTCGCGCTCATCGCGAACAGTTCCGCGCCGATGTCGACGATGCGCCCCAGGAAGCCCTGCTTGGTCTCCATGCGGCCCTGCCAGCGGGACATGGCGTAGAAGGTGGAGCGGGCGAGTTTGCGGGACGCGCGCTCGACGTAGCGCAGGTGACCGGACAGGTCTGGATGGCCCTGCGGGTGGAACTCGGCGTACGAGCGCGGGAGTTGGCCGGGTCCCGCGACCAGTTTCGGCAGCCAGCGCGCATAGAAGCCGCCGGCCTTCGCGCCCGCTTTCGCCTTGTCGGACAGGGACTTGTCGGGGTCGATCAGGTCCCCCGCGACCGAGAGGTGGGCGTCCACCGCCTCCCGCGCGATCAGCAGGTGCATGATCTCGGTCGAGCCCTCGAAGATGCGGTTGATGCGCAGGTCGCGCAGGACCTGCTCGGCGGGGACGGCGCGTTCGCCGCGGGCCGCGAGGGAGGCGGCGGTCTCGAAGCCGCGGCCGCCGCGGATCTGGACGAGTTCGTCGGCGATCAGACAGCCCATCTCGGAGCCGTACAGCTTGGCGAGGGCGGCCTCGATGCGGATGTCGTTGCGGTCCTCGTCCGCCATCTGCGACGAGAGGTCGACGACGGCCTCCAGGGCGAACGTCGTCGCCGCGATGAAGCTGATCTTCGCGCCGACCGCCTCGTGGAAGGCGACCGGCTTGCCCCACTGCTCGCGCGCCGCCGACCACTCGCGGGCGATCTTCAGGGACCACTTGCCCGCGCCGACGCACATCGCGGGGAGCGAGAGGCGGCCGGTGTTCAAGGTCGTCAGCGCGATCTTGAGGCCCGCGCCCTCCGGCCCGATGCGGTTCGCCGCCGGGACCCTGACCTGGTGGAAGCGGGTGACGCCGTTCTCGATGCCGCGCAGACCCATGAAGGCGTTGCGGTTCTCGACGGTGATGCCGTCGGCCGCGGCCTCCACCACGAACGCGGTGATGCCGCCCTTGTGGTCCTGCGACTTCGGGACCCGCGCCATGACGACGAGGAGGTCCGCGACGACCCCGTTCGTCGTCCACAGCTTCACGCCGTCCAGGACGTACTCGTCGCCGTCGGGGACCGCGGTGGTGGCCAGGCGCGCGGGGTCGGAGCCGACGTCCGGCTCGGTCAGCAGGAACGCGCTGATGTCGGTGCGCGCGCACCGCGGCAGGAACGCGTCCTTCTGCTCCTGGGTGCCGAACATCTTCAGCGGCTGCGGTACGCCGATCGACTGATGGGCCGAGAGCAGCGCGCCGAGGGCGGGGCTCGCCGAGCCGATCAGGGCGAGGGACTTGTTGTAGTAGACCTGGGTGAGGCCGAGGCCGCCGTACTTCGTGTCGATCTTCATGCCGAGCGCGCCGAGCTCCTTGAGCCCGTGGATCGTCTCGTCGGGGATCTGCGCCTCGCGCTCGATCCGGGCCGAGTCGATCTTCGTCTCGCAGAAGTCGCGGAGCCTGGCCAGGAACTCCTCGCCGCGCCGCGCGTCCTCGTCGGGGGGCAGCGGATGGGGGTGGATGAGGTCGAGCCGGAACCGGCCGAGGAACAGCTCCTTGGCGAAGCTGGGCTTGCGCCAGTCCTGTTCACGGGCGGCCTCGGCGACCTGCCGGGCCTCCCGTTCGGAGACCTTGGCCCCGGGCTGTGGTGTTGCGGACATGAGGTTCACCTCGCCGCGCGTCGGTGCACCGGGCCGGCCCGTTACCGACTGGTGCTACCCGATCGTATGTACCTGATAACGGGCATGTCGACCAGTCCTCGCGCATCCACGGGCTCAGATCGCACCACCCCTGCCGGGCGACGGTGAGCGGAGGGGCCCTGCGGGCCGGGCCACACGGAGGGGGCACAACTTCCTTCGCACGGGGCCGAGTTGGCGCCCGGACGCCGGCGTTCGGGCGCGAGGCCGCACGCGGTGCCACGGGCCGGGACCTGCGTCCGTGCCCGCCCGCACCTTCGAGGGTGCGCGGGCGGGCACGTGCCGACGGCCGGAGCCCCCGCACAGAGTGGGCTCCGGCCGTCGGGTTCGGGGGCTCCCTACAGGGCGAGGCCGGTCAGTACGAGGACGCGCTCGTACGTGTAGTCGTCCATCGCGTAGCGCACGCCCTCGCGGCCGACGCCGGACTGCTTGGCGCCGCCGTACGGCATCTGGTCGGCGCGGTAGGACGGCACGTCGCCGACGACGACACCGCCGACCTCCAGGGCGCGGTGGGCCCGGAACGCGGTCTGCAGGTCGTGCGTGAACACCCCTGCCTGCAGGCCGTACTTGGAGTCGTTCACGGCGGCGAACGCCTCGGCCTCGCCGTCGACCTTCTGGACCGTGAGCACCGGTCCGAAGACCTCCTCGCAGGCGAGCGAGACGCCGGCCGGTACGTCGGCGAGGACGGTCGGGGCGTACGTCGCGCCGTCCCGCTTGCCGCCCGCGAGCAGCGAGGCCCCGGCGTCGACGGCCTCGGTCACCCATGCCTCCACGCGCCGGGCCGCGTCCTCGCTCACCAGCGGGCCCACGTCGGTCGCGTCGTCGGCCGGGTCGCCGGTGACCTGCGCCTCGACCGCGGCGACGATCTTCGGGAGCAGCCGGTCGTAGACGGCGGCGTCGGCGATGACGCGCTGCACCGAGATGCAGGACTGGCCGCCCTGGTAGTTGGAGAAGGTGGCGATGCGGCCCGCCGCCCAGTCCAGGTCGGCGTCGGAGGCGTAGTCGCCGAGGACGACGGCCGCGCCGTTGCCGCCGAGCTCCAGCGTGCAGTGCTTGCGCGGGACGCTGTCCATGATCGCGTAGCCGACCGGTCCGGAACCCGTGAAGGAGATGACCGGGAGGCGCTCGTCCTGGACGAGGGCGGGCATCCGGTCGTTCGGGACGGTGAGCACCGACCACGAGCCGGCCGGGAGGTCGGTCTCGGCGAGCAGTTCGCCGAGGACGAGGGAGGAGAGCGGCGTCGCCGGGGCCGGCTTGAGGATGATGGGGGCGCCGACGGCGATCGCCGGGGCGACCTTGTGGGCGCTCAGGTTCAGCGGGAAGTTGAACGGGGCGATCCCGAGGACGACGCCCTTGGGGATGCGGCGGGTCAGCGCGAGGCGGCCGGTGCCGCCCTGGTCGGTGTCGAGGCGCTGGGCGTCACCGCTGTTCCAGCGGCGTGCCTCCTCGGCGGCGAACCGGAAGACGCTGACGGCGCGGCCGACCTCGCCGCGGGCCCACTTGATCGGCTTGCCGTTCTCGGCGGAGATCAGCCGGGCGATCTCCTCGGTGCGCTCGGTGAGGCGGTCGGCGACGTGGTTCAGGGCCTTGGCGCGGACGTGCGCCGGGGTCGCGGCGAACTCGTCGACCACGGCGTGCGCGGCGGCGACGGCCTCCTCGACCTGGACCTCGGTCGGCACGGCGACGGTGCCGACGAGGCGTCCGTCGTAGGAGTTGTGGACGTCGAAGGTGTCGTCCCCGGTGGCCTGGCGGCCGGCGAGCCAGAAGGCGTGGGTGGCGGTCATGTGTCTCTACCGGCCTTTCCGTGTGGTGAGCTGCGCTTCTCGGCCCCACGTTAGGCTCCGCCGGGGTGCGGACGGTTTGGACGTCGTGGAGTGTTCGGGGGTGGGGTCTTCGACGGTTTGGCGACTAACCCCCGGTCGCCTTGAGCGCCAGCCACAACTCCATGCGCACGTCCGGATCGTCCAGCGATCGCCCCAGGATCTCCTCGACCCGGCGCATCCGGTACCGCAACGTATGCCGGTGCACCCCGAGGTCCGCGGCGGCCGCGTCCCACTGGCCGTGCCGGGACAGCCACGCCCGCAGCGAGGCGACCAGGTCGCCGCGGCCCGTCGCGTCGTGGTCGCGCAGGGCCCGCAGCAGTCCGTCCGCGAACGCCCGCACCGCGTCGTCCCCGAGCAGCGGCAGCACCGACCCGGCCACGACGTCCTCGTGCTCGACCAGGATCCGCCCGCGCCGCCGTGCGACCGACAGCGCCTGTTCGGCCTGCTTGAACGCGGTCGCGGCGGCGATCGGCCCGGCGGGCGCAGAGAACCCGACGAGCAGTTCCTCCCCCGAACCCGCACCCCTGCCGGACCGGGAAGCGGAACCCGACCCGGAGCCGGAACCCGCGGAGCCGTCCGCCCGCATCGCCTCCAGCACCTCGGCGTACTGCAGGCACGCCTCCGCGGCCGCTCCGCCGTCCACGGCGAGCAGCACCAGCCGCTCCCCGTCCGGTACGACGAGGACCGCCTCACCGGCGCGCGCGGCGGCGGACTCGGCGATGTCGGCGAGGGCCGACAGCGGGTCGCCGCCCGCCCCGGCCACCGCCTCC
>NZ_JAAGMG010000786.1 GCF_010548525.1 Streptomyces sp. SID14478 | reverse complement strand
GTGACCAGGCCCGGCAGGAGCGTCCACGGGCGTCCCGGTCGTCGATCGCCCGGCCCAGGTCCACGGCGACGCGGCACGCGTCCGCGGTGTTCGCGGCGCCGAACCCGCAGGCCGCGGTCAGCAGGCACAGCACGCGGGCGGCGGCGTCCAGTCCCGCCCCGCAGCCGCTGTGCGGGATCTCGGCCCGGGCGGTGCGGCAGGCGCGGGCGAGACGGTTGATGTCGGTGGCCGCGGCGGCGCACTCGCGGAAGGCCTCGTGCAGCAGGGCGCCGGTGTCGACGAAGGAGTGGAAGGAGCTCTGCCGGGCGGCGGCGCCCCGGCAGTCGGGCAGGCCGGGTTTGGGCGTCAGGACGATCTCCGCGGTGAGCGCGGACGTCGCCGCGCGCGCCAGCTCGTCCCCGCTCAGGGCGTCGAGCGGAGCCGGACGGAGAGCCGGGGCCGCGCGGCGGCGGGCCGGGGTGTACGGGGGACGGGGGACGCCGGCGAGCATGGCCTCTCACTTCTGACGACGGCAGGTGCGCGTGGCTGCCATCGTTCCCGGACGAAAACCGGGCAATCAGGACGAAGGTCCTTGAGGGGTGGGTCGCCACTCGAACATGAGGATCGTCGCGTCGTCGCGCAGCCGGTTGTCCTCCGCGTCGACGATGGAGTGGATGAGCAGACGCAGCGTCTCCGGCGCCAGTTCGCCCGCGGCCGTGGCCCGGATGATGTAGTCGGCGAACCGCTCCAGGCCGAGTTCGCTGCCGTCCAGGGTCCGCGCCTCCGTCACCCCGTCCGTGTACAGCAGGACCCGGTCGCCCGGCTCCAGGGCCAGCTCGTGCACCTGGCGGGGCTTCGTCGAGAAGACGGAGGGCAACCCCATCGGCGGATCGGGCTCGCGGTCCATGGCGCCGTCGACGAGGAGTTCCCTGCGGATGAGCAGGGGCGCGGGATGACCGCAGTTGATCCACCGCAGCAGGCCGGAGGCCAGGTCCAGCTGCGTGAGGACCCCGGTGCAGAACTGGTCGGGCAGCCATTCGGTCAGCGCCGAGTCGACGCACTCCACGAGGTCGGGCAGGTCGGCGCCGGTGCGCCGCATGTTGCGGCAGGCCGCGAGCGACACCGACGTGGTCAGGCCCGAGGCCAGGTTGTGCCCCATGGCGTCGAGGATCGAGGCGTGGAGGGTGTCCTCGGTCAGCGCGTGGTCGAAGGCGTCGCCGCCGATCCTGTAGGCCGGCTCCAGGACGCCTGTCGAGACCGCGTGCGTGGTGCCGATCGTGCGCGGCGGCAGATACGCGCGCAGCAGCTCGGCGGGCAGTTGCATCTTCTCCGTGCGGGTGCGGCGCACGAAGGAGTCCTTGTAGGCCCGCTTCGAGGTGATCATCATCGCGCACAAGGAGGCCAGTGTCCGGCCGCGTCGCAGGGTGAGCGGATCGAGCACCTGGGAGCGCACGGCCAGTACGCCCAGGCGCTCGGCGCCGTCCACCAGCGGGAGCCAGGCCGTCATCGCGTCGTCCCCGGACTCGACCCGCAGGGACTGGGTGCGGTACGTCCAGCCCGCGAGCGAGTCGTCGACGAGCAGCGGCGATGCCGCCCCGGTCAGCGGCGTCAGCCGGCGTTGCTGCAGGTCCGCCAGGTAGACGACCGAGTTGCGCAGGCCCAGGGCCTGGGAACAGCGGGCCACAGCGGTGGCCAGATCCAGCGGCGCGTTCTCCGGGGCGGCCAGGAACTCCCCGAGTGCACCGTCCGCACCTTCAGGATCCGGCACCTCGTCATCACTCCCTGTCGGTCGCCGCGTCACGCAGGGTGGGCCCCAGCAGTCTCACACGCCCGCGTGCGGCCCGCCCGGCGGCCGTGGCCCGGGCCACACTCCGGCCGCCCGGACCGTGAGCCCACCCATATGAGCCACACCACTTGCTATCGGCGGTAGTAGTCCCGCCGAGTCGCGCGGTCCGGCGTGTGCCCCGCCCGGAACGCTCCGAGAGGGCCTTGATGTCCGACTTCCTCGCTCTCGGGTAGTACGTCACACCTTTGCGTCCGACCGCTTCGCGCCGCTACCTCTGATGACCGAGCCGCGGGCCGGCCGGGTTCCCCCCGACACCGGCTCGCCTCGCTCACGTCATGCCGTATTTCATTGGAGAGTCAGCCACCATGGCCATCGCCACCCAGCCCCGCACCGCCCGCACTGCCCGCTTCCGTCGGATCTCCGCCCTGGGCATCGCCACGACGGGCGCCGCCGCCATGGCCCTGACGCTGGTCCCCTCGTCGGCGCAGGCCGCTGAGCCCGCCGCCAAGAGCGCCGCGACCGCGCAGGCCGCCGCGTCGGTGAAGTCCGCCGCGGCCGGCAAGTCCTACGCGAACAACCTCGACGGCTGGATCCGCCAGTCGCTCGACATCATGAAGGCCAAGGGCATCCCCGGCTCGTACGACGGGCTGTACCGCAACATCATGCGCGAGTCCTCCGGCAACCCGAACGCCCAGAACAACACGGACATCAACGCGCAGAACGGCACCCCGTCCAAGGGCCTGCTCCAGGTGATCCAGCCGACGTTCGCCACGTACCACGTCGCGGGCACCTCGCAGAGCCTGACCGACCCGGTCGCCAACATCACCGCGGCCGCCAACTACGCCGCCGACCGCTACGGCTCCATCGACAACGTCGACTCCGCCTACTGAGCAGCCGGTCACCGAAGAAGGGCAGTACATGCCGCACGAGAGCGGGAACGAGCACCAGGCAGACCCGGCGGACGCGTCCGCGGTGCCCGCCTACGGGCCCGCGCGCGTACGCCGCTCCCGGCACCGCAGGCGCAAGAGCGCCCTGCGCTGGATCGCATGGGGCACCCTCGGCGTGGCCCTGGTCGGCGGCGGAGGCGTGGCCTACGCCTGGCAGCACCTGAACGGCAACATCAAGGGGACGGACGTCAACGCCGCACTCGGCGACGACCGCCCCGGCGAGCAGCACAACGGAGCGATGAACATCCTCCTGCTCGGCTCCGACTCGCGGGCCGGCACCCACGGCCAGTACGGCAGCGGCGTCGTCGGCGCCCGGGCCGACACGGCGATGGTCCTGCACGTCGACAAGACCCACAAGAAGGCGTCGGTCGTCAGCATCCCGCGCGACACGATGGTCAACCGCCCCAGCTGCGACAAGCCGCACGGCGGCACCGTCCCGGCGGCGAAGCAGGCCATGTTCAACTCGTCGTACGCGCTGGGCGGGCCCTCCTGCACCGTGAAGACGGTCGAGCAGATGTCGGGCGTCCGCATGGACCACTACCTCGAAGTCGACTTCAAGGGGTTCCAGAAGCTCATCGACGAACTCGGCGGCGTGGACATCACCACCCGCAAGGCGATCGACGACCACAACAGCGGACTCTCCCTCGACTCGGGCAAGCACCGGCTCGACGGCAAGGACGCGCTGGCGCTCGTCCGGACCCGGCACGGCGTCGGCGACGGCAGTGACCTGGGCCGCATCCAGCTCCAGCAGGCGTTCATCAAGGCCCTGATCCACCGCGCCGACACGGTCGACCCGCTGGGCAGCCCGGCCAAGTCCTACGCCCTCGCGGACACCGCGACCAAGAGCATCAGCGCGGACTCCGAACTGGCCTCCGCGAACAAGCTGGTCGGGCTGGGCAAGGAGCTCAAGGGCATCAGCCCCGACCGCACGACCATGGTGACGATGCCGGTCACC
The DNA here is from genome assembly GCF_010548525.1 of Streptomyces sp. SID14478. Lineage (GTDB taxonomy): Bacteria > Actinomycetota > Actinomycetes > Streptomycetales > Streptomycetaceae > Streptomyces. Next base: position 11,472 of record NZ_JAAGMG010000786.1, on the reverse strand, counting down.
TACGACGCGCAGGACGCGGGCCGCGTCCTGCCCCTGCAGAAGGCGTCGCACCGCGTGTGGCAGGCACTGCGCGGCGACCAGCCCATCCCGGAGTCCGCGACCCACGACTCGGTGGGGGACCGGACCGACAGCCCCGTGGTGTCCGGGAGCTGACGGGACAGCGCGCGCGGGTGCACCCCCTCGGCGGCGTATTAATCTCGAAGGGTGAGGCACAGCACGGGGAACGGGTCCGGTGGCTACTGCGCGCTGGTGGTGGCCGCCTCGGCCGGGGGTGTCCAGGGACTGCGCACGCTGCTCGGCGGCCTGGACCCGGAGCTGCCGGTGACCGTGCTGGTGGCGCAGCACCTGCGCCGCGGCCGGGAGACCCAGATCGTCCCCGTGCTGTCCCGGGCGACCTCCCTCGAGGTGAAGCTGGCCCAGGACGGGGAACGCCCGCGCCCCGGAGTGGTCCACATCGCCCCGCCCGATCGGCACCTGTGCGTGCGGGCGGCGGGAAGGCAGCTGGCCCTGACCGCGGAACAGCGGGTGCACCGGGTCCGTCCGGCCGCCGACCCGCTGTTCGAGTCGGCGGCGGAGGCGTTCGGCCCGGACACCATCGCCTGTGTGCTGACCGGAGCCGACGGCGACGGCGCGCAGGGCGTGACCGCTGTGAAGCGCCACGGCGGCGTCGTCCTCGTACAGGATCCGGACACCGCGAGGTTCCGGGGCATGCCACAGGCGGCGATCGATACGGGGCTGGTCGATTCCGTGCTGCCGCTGGAGCACATCGCACCGGCGATCGAGCGGATCGTGGCCCGATACTGACGCCGCCGCCCTCGCCGCCGACGCCTGCGATCAGGCGGCGCCTGCTAAGGATGTGTTTGCCGCGGGCGAAGGGGGTCAACCGATCTACTCGGACATGCGAAAGGCCGCACGCCACGACGAAAGGGCAGAGCCAATGACCGAGGGCACCTCTCCTGCCACTACCACCGACTCCGGCGCCCCCGCGGAGAGCGACGAGCATTCGCTCACCGTCGGCGCGGGCGGACCCATCCTGCTCCAGGACTCGTACCTGATCGAGCAGATGGCGCAGTTCAACCGGGAACGCATCCCCGAGCGCCAGCCGCACGCGAAGGGCAGCGGCGCCTTCGGCCACTTCGAGGTGACCGGGGACGTCAGCGCCTACACCAAGGCCGCCGTCTTCCAGCCGGGCACCCGTACGGAGCTCGTCACACGGTTCTCGACCGTGGCCGGGGAGCGCGGCAGCCCGGACACCTGGCGCGACCCGCGCGGCTTCGCGGTGAAGTTCTACACCAGCGAAGGCAACTACGACATGGTCGGCAACAACACCCCGGTGTTCTTCGTCAAGGACCCGATGAAGTTCCAGCACTTCATCCGCTCCCAGAAGCGCCGCGCCGACAACAACCTGCGCGACCACGACATGCAGTGGGACTTCTGGACGCTCTCGCCGGAGTCCGCCCACCAGGTGACCTGGCTGATGGGGGACCGCGGCATCCCGCGGACCTGGCGCCACATGAACGGCTACACGTCCCACACCTACATGTGGATCAACGCCCAGGGCGAGCGCTTCTGGGTGAAGTACCACTTCAAGACCGACCAGGGCATCGAGTTCTTCACCCAGGACGAGGGTGACCAGATGTGCGCGGCCGACACGGACTACCACACGCGTGACCTCTACGAGCACATCCGCGACGGCGAGTTCCCGAGCTGGACGCTGCACGTGCAGATCATGCCGTACGAGGACGCGGCGACCTACCGGTTCAACCCGTTCGACCTCACCAAGGTCTGGCCGCACGCCGACTACCCGCTGACCGAGGTCGGCCGGATGACCCTGGACCGCAACCCCACCGACAACCACGCCGAGATCGAGCAGGCCGCGTTCCAGCCGAACAACTTCGTCCCCGGCATCGGTCCGAGCCCCGACCGGATGCTGCTCGGCCGGCTCTTCTCGTACGCCGACGCGCACCGCTACCGCATCGGCGCCAACTACCAGCAGCTCCCGGTCAACGCGCCGGTCGCGCCCGTCCACACGTACTCCAAGGACGGCGCGATGGCCTACCGCAAGACCACGGACCCGGTCTACGCGCCGAACTCCAAGGGCGGCCCCGCGGCCGACTCCGAGCGGTACGGGAACCCGCCCAGCTGGTACGCGGACGGCGACATCACCCGCGCCGCCTACGTCGACCACGCCGAGGACGACGACTGGGGCCAGGCCGGGACCATGGTCCGTGAGGTCCTCGACGACGCGGCGCGCGACCGCCTCGTGGACAACGTCGTCGGTCACCTCCTCAACGACGTGAGCGAGCCCGTCCTCGTCCGTGCCTTCGCCTACTGGTCGAACATCGACAAGTCGATCGGCGAGCGCATCGAGCAGGGGGTGCGCGCCAAGGCGGCCGAGAAGGACCCGAAGGCGGACGAGCAGTCCAACCCGGCCCGCACGAGCATGCAGGACAAGGCCTGACCGAACGGGCCACCGCCGCGCTCCGCCACCACGGGGCGCGGCGGCGGCATGTCCGTCCCGAAAGGAGCCCGGCATGACGACGGCGCCTTCGGCCGGCGAGGACCCCGCGGGACAGGACGACGGGTACACGCCCGACCCGCGGCGGTGGCGGGCCCTGTGGGTCACCCTGGTGGCCGGGTTCATGAGCCTGCTCGACGTGACGATCGTGGCGGTGGCACTGCCCACGATCCAGCGTGACCTCGACGCCTCACCGGCGCAGGTGCAATGGGTGGTCTCCGGCTACGCCCTCGCCTTCGCTCTCGCGCTGGTCACCGCCGGCCGGCTCGGCGACGCCCTGGACCGGCGCCGCATCTTCCTCCTGGCGCTGGGCGGCTTCGTGCTCTGCAGCGCCGCCTGCGGGGCCGCCCCGAACGTCACGCTGCTGGTGGTGGCGCGGCTCGCCCAGGGACTCGCCGCCGGATTCATGGCCCCGCAGAACTCGGCGCTCATCCAGCAGCTGTTCCGCGGCGCCGAACGCGGCCGTGCCTTCGGCCTGTTCGGTGCGACCGTCGGCGTCTCCTCGGCCGTCGGCCCGCTCACCGGCGGCGCGATCCTCGGCCTGGCCTCCGGCCCGGACGGCTGGCGCTGGCTCTTCTACGTGAACGTGCCCATCGGCGTCGTGGCCGTCCTGCTCGGCCGTCGCCTGCTGCCTCGCGTCCGGCGCACCGGCCGCGGCCACGTCGACGTCCTCGGAGTCGTGCTCCTGGGCCTCGGCGTCCTCGTGCTGATGTACCCCTTGGTGCAGGCGGACTCGGGGGGCCTCAGCCGGTGGTGGTGGATGTTCCCGACCGGGGCCGTGGTGCTCGTCGCCTTCGCGCTGTGGCAGCGTCGGCTGGTGGCCCGCGGCGTTCAACCGCTGCTCGATCCGCGGCTGTTCACCACCGTGCGCGGCTACGCGGTCGGCGCCGGCGTGGGCACCCTCTACTTCATCGGCTTCAGCGGCGTGTGGCTGGTGTTCGCCCTGTTCTACCAGCACGGCCTCGGTTACTCGCCGCTGCGCTCGGGTCTCGCCGTGACCCCCTTCGCCCTGGGCTCCGCGAGCGCCGCGGTGATCGCGGGCCGGCTCGTGGACCGGTTCGGCCGGCTGCTCACCGTGTGCGGCCTGACCGGCGTGATCGTCGGCCTCGGCGGCACCGCCCTGCTGCTGCGCTTCGCCCCGCTGGACATCGCGCCCTGGGTGGCCGCGCCGGTTCTCTTCGTCGGTGGGGTGGGCAGCGGGTTCGTGGTCTCGCCGAACATCACCATGACGCTGCGCGACGTGCCCGTGCGGATGGCGGGCGCGGCGGGCGGCGCGCTGCAGACGGGCCAGCGGCTCGGTGCGGCGGTGGGGACGGCGGCCCTGCCCGGCCTGTTCTACGTGGTGCTCGGCGGGGGCACGGACTATCGCGGCGCTCTGGTCGTCGCGCTGGGGACCGCACTGATCGGCATGGCGGCGTCGCTGGCGCTCGCCACCTTCGACTGGCGCCGTGACCGGCTCGCCCGCCGGGCCCACCGCCCGTGCCCGCAGGAACTGGAGAACGACCCGATGCACTCCCGGCAGGGCTGACCCACCAGGCCCTGGACGGCGAACCGGTCCGGGTCGGCGCGCTTCCCGGGCCTGGGCGGGCGGGGAGACGAGCAGTTCACCGGGGATCCGCGCCCATGATCAGACGCTTGACGACGTCCGAGCCCTGGGCGGCCTTCCCGCCCCGACGCGTATCCGCTCGCGCAGCCCCGCTCCCATCAGCGCGTGGTGTACGGTGACCAGCCCCTCGGCCAGCGGCAGGCTGAGGGGGTCGGCGAAGTCCAGCGGAGCCGCTCCGGTACCGGCCCATGCGCCTCTCTGCCGTCCGTCGTCGGCACGCACGCGCGCACATGCCGACGACGGGCGCGCCTCACACGCCGCTGTGAGTCCTGCGCACACACTCCGCGACCACGTCCCGCAGGCTGCCGGTGCGCCGGAAGGCCTCGCGCTGCAGGCGCGTGCCGTTGCCGTCGCGCAGCAAGCGGGAGGCCAGCGCGGAGGCCTCCTCGAAGTCGCCGGCGTCCTCCAGCGCGGGCCGCACATGTGCCAGCAGCGAGTCCACGGCGGACCGGGCCGGTACGGGGCGCATCAGCTCGGGGCTGACCAGCTGGTCGTCGAGGCCCGAGCGGCTCGCGCGCCAGGTGGCGAGGCGCAGCAGTGCCACGGGGTGCTCGGCCGGGGGCTCGCCGGCCCGCCAGGCGCGCGCCGCCGTCTCGACCAGGCCGCGTACCAGCATGGCCAGCAGGACGGTGGTGGACGGCTCGAGGCACACGTCGGCGACGCGGACCTCGACGGTCGGGTGGGCGGCCGACAGGCGGGCGTCGAAGTAGACCATCCCCTTGTCCCGCAGGACGCCCGTTTCGACCATGCCCTCCACCTGCCGGTGGTAGGCGGCGGCGTCGTCGAAGAGTTCCACCGGCCCCGCCGACGGCCACCGCCCCCACACCCGGTTGCGATAGCTGCTGTACCCGGAGTCCTTGCCCTGCCAGAACGGCGAGTTGGCGCTCAGCGCCACGAGCACGGGCAACCAGGGGCGGATCCGGTTGAGTACGCCGACGCCCTCCTCGTCCGACTCGACGAACACGTGGACGTGGCAGCCGCAGGTGAGCTGCTCCTGCGTGGTGAGGCCGAATTCCTCCGCCAGCCACTGATGGCGCGTTCCCGAACCGACGGTGGGGTTCACCGGCAGCGGGGACGTGGCGAGCGCGGCGGCCGCGCCGCCCAGCCGCTCCGCGTGGTCGGCGGCGGTCCTGCGCCACGAGGCGATGTCCTGTGCCAGATCCACCATCTTCTCGTGCGGACGAGTGGCGAACTCCAGCTGTTCGCGGTGCAGTTCTGCCTCGAAGACGTCGTCCTCGTCCGCGCCCCGGGCGGCGACGGCCATGACCGCGTGCGACATGGCGCGTGGCTCGCCGCTCTCACGGTCGACGAGCAGCAGTTCCTCTTCCACCCCGACACTGCGCATGCGTCACGTTCCTCCGAGATACCCAGTGCGCAGTCGGCCTGGTGCCGACGCGCGAACAGTTTTCACAGTCCAGCACCTGTGAGCGGTGGCCGGCGACTCGCCGGGCCGGTCAGTCGGACAAGCGGGAATCGTCCTCGGGACGTGCGCCGGGCCGCTGGTTGCGGGCGGCGGCGAGCCGGGCACGGAGCACGTCGTACCGGGCGACGTCCGTCAGTACAGCCGGGTCCGTCAGCCGCATGGCTGCTCCTTCTCGCATGTCGTCACGGGGGCGATGTCCCGACCGCGTGCCCACACCGTGCGGGCCTACACAACCCCTCGCGGTGGATCGGGACCAATGGTGGCGCTGCGGGTGACCTTGGTCCTGTATCCGCGGGGTAGCGCACGGGGCAGACCAGCAGAGCCCACAACCAAGGACCAGCCGCAGGGGGAGAGGTGCCGGACATCAGCACGAACGACGAGCAGGGATGGCTCCGCGTCACGCAGACGTGCAGGAGCGGCGTCACCGTCATCACGGTGCGCGGGGAGATCGACCACGACACGGCCGGCCCGCTGCGGCTGGCGTTGTCCGCGGCGGGCGACGAAGCCGTGCCGCGCGTCGTGGTGGATCTCAGCGGGGTGACCTTCATGGACTCGAGCGGGCTCAACACCTTCCTCACCGCATACGCGCGATTCAGTGAGGCCGGTGGCTGGCTGCGCCTGGCGGGTCCGCAGGGAAGTCCGCTGCGCACTCTTCGCCTCCTCGGGATGGCGACCGTCCTGCGCTGCAGCGCCACGGTCGACGAGGCGCTGGCCGAGTGACGCCCAGGACTGCCGATCCGAGGACTTTGGTCCCGCATCGGCGCAGGTGGGACGGGCAGAAAGGTCCCGGCAAGCCATCACCTACGGGCTGGGAGATCGGAGCCATGCTCACTGAGGCGACGCGGATGAGGGAACAGGGTCGCGCGCAGGTCGCGGGGCGCACGGGCCGGCTGGGTGCGCAGCCGCGTCGGTCGTCGGGTGCGCCGAGAGACGTGCGGCAGATGTCGAAGAGCCTGTTCGACCGCCTCGACCGGCTGGAGGAGGGCACGCGCGAGTTCCAGTACGTGCGCGCCGGCCTGATCGAGATGAACCTGTCGCTGGTGCACTACGCGGCCTCGCGGTTCCGGCATCGGGACCCGCAGGAAATGGAGGACATCGTCCAGGTCGGCACGATCGGGCTGATCAAGGCGATCGACCGGTTCGACCTCAGCCGTGAGGTCGAGTTCACGTCTTTCGCCATTCCGTGGATCACGGGGGAGATCAAGCGGTTCTTCCGTGACACGACCTGGGCCGTGCACGTACCCCGGCGGCTGCAGCAGGCCCGTCTGGAACTGTCGAAGGCGACCGAGGACCTCCGTACCCGGCTGGGCCGCTCGCCCTCGACGCGCGAGCTGGCCGAGCTCATGCAGTTGGAGCCCGCGGAGGTCGTGCAGGCACAGCGGGCCTCCAACGGCTACAACGCGGTCTCGCTCGACCACGCGGTGATGAACGGCGACGAGGAGAGCGGCACGCCGCTCGCCCAGTTCATCGGCTTCGACGACCCCCGGTTCGACCTGATCGAGCACTTCGAGTCCCTCGCGCCGCTGATAGCCGGACTGGAGGAACGCGAACGCCTCGTCCTGCACCTGCGGTTCGTCGAGGAACGCACCCAGCAGGAGATCGGCGACGTGTTGGGCTGCTCGCAGGTGCACGTATCGCGGCTGGTCAGCCGGATCCTCGACAAGCTCCGCAAGGGCGTGATGCCCACCAAGTGATCCCTTTCCCCGCACGGACGGTGTGCGAGATGCCCCCGTGGGGAACCCACGAACCGTCCCCATCCCCGCGAACAGCACCACAAGCGACAAAAGAGGAACCATCATGACCACAGTCCCCGCCCTCACCCTGAACAACGCCGTGCAGATCCCCCAGCTCGGCTTCGGCACCTTCCAGATCCCTGCGGAGGAGACCCGGCAGGTGACGCTGACCGCGCTGGAGGCCGGCTACCGGCACATCGACACGGCGCAGATGTACGGGAACGAGAAGGAGGTCGGTCAGGCCGTCAGGGACTCGGGTCTCGACCGGTCCGACATCTTCGTGACCAGCAAGCTCAACAACGGCGCCCATGCCCACGACGACGCGCTCAAGGCGTTCGACGGCACGATGGACGCACTCGGCCTGGACCACCTGGACCTCTTCCTGATCCACTGGCCGCTGCCGGGCAAGGGCGACTTCGTGGAGACCTGGAAGGCGCTGGAGGAGATCTACCGGTCCGGCCGGGCCAAGGCCATCGGCGTCTCCAACTTCCAGCCGCACCACCTGCGCCGGCTGCTGGAGAACAGCGAGGTGGTGCCCGCGGTCAACCAGATCGAGGTGCACCCCTACCTCACGCAGGACACGGCGAGGGCCTTCGGCGCCGAGCACGACATCGCCACCGAGGCATGGTCCCCCATCGCGCAGGGCAAGGTGCTGGACGACCCGACGATCCACCGCATCGCGACGCGCGTCGGCAAGACCCCGGCACAGGTGACACTGCGCTGGCACATCCAGCGCGGCGACATCGTGTTCCCGAAGTCGAAGACCCCGCAGCGCATCGAGGAGAACCTCGATCTCTTCGACTTCGAACTCAGCACCGGTGACATCGGCGAGATCAGCGCGCTGAACCGCGACGAGCGGACCGGGCCCGACCCGGACACCTTCAACGGCTGACGGCGCGGACCCGGAACCGGTGTCCGACGGCTGCGAAGGTCACAGGCGCACGCCTCTCTTGGCGAGGTAGCGCACCGGATCCACGTCGGCGCCGTACGGACGCCGGTTCCGGATCTCCAGATGCAGGTGCGGCCCCGTCGCGCGGCCCGTGGACCCGCTGTCGCCCAGGCGCATGCCCGTCGAGATGCGGGCGCCCTTGCGCGTGCGGATCCGCTGGAGGTGGCCGTACACGGCATAGCAGCCGTCGGGCATCCGGATCGTCACGGCGTTGCCGTAGTCGCCGGAGCGCTGTGCGAGCACCACCACGCCCGCACGCACCGCGTAGACCGGTGTGCCGCGCGGGACGGCCAGGTCGATGCCGGTGTGGTACCCGGCGAGCCAGTCCCCGCGCACCCGGTACCGCGCCGTCACCCGGTAGCCGCGGCGCAGCGGCAGGGCGCACAGGGACGGTGCGGCCCGTTCGAGGCCGGCCGGCTCCTCGGGGATCTCGGCGTCCGCCGCCTCGAGCGCCTGCTCGAACTCGGCGTCGTAGCGGATGCCGCAGGCCGGGTGCGCCTCCTGGGCGACCTCCTCGTCCTGCGCACCGGACCCTCGCGGCGGACCGGCCCCCAGCGTCACCGCGCTCCCGAACAGCGCGGTCGTGACACCCAGCGCCGCGCGCCGTGTCATACCCGAATGTTGCAGATGCAGGTCACGTATCGGATCCACCATGGGCGCTACGACACCAGCGCCGACGCGGTCACGCACCCGCAGGGGACCCGTCCGGGGGGCCCTCCTGCGGTTCGCCACCCGTTTGTACGGCCACCCGAGGGCGCGGGTACCGCAGCCCCTCGCCCTCGCTACAGATGGCATCCTCATATTCCTTGACACGAATATTCGTTGGGGGGAATACTCGTCTCATGGACGCACTCCTCACCGCGCTGGCCGACCCGGCCCGCTGGCGGCTCGTGAATCTGCTGTCCGAGCGGCCCCGCTCGGTCGGTGTGCTGGCCCAGCTCGCCGAGGCCCGCCAGCCTCAGACGACCAAGCACCTGCAGACCCTGGAGCGCGCCGGCGCCGTGACGTCCCGGCGTACGGGCCAGCGTCGCGTCTATGCGCTGCGGCCGGGCCCCCTGCGGGAGCTGGCGGAAGCGCTCGGCCGGCTCGCCGACTCGGCGGAGCAGGCCGACGGCGCGTCGGCGACGTTCGAGCACTACGGACGGAGCGTCGAGACGGAGCGGCTCGCCGCTCAGGAGCAGGGATGGGCCGACGGCCGCTCGTTCCATTTCCGGCGCGTGCTCGCTGGAGGCCCGGAGGCGCTCTGGGCCCATCTGACGCAGGCTTCCCTGCTCGCCCAGTGGTGGACGCCGGACGACCTGCGCCTCTCCGAGCTCGTCTTCGAGGCGCGGCCGGGAGGGCGGATCGTCCAGGAGTACCGCGACGCGGACGACCGTGACGGCTCCGACCGGGTCGTCGGCCGTGCGGAGGGCACTGTCGAGGAGGCGCTGCCGGGCGAGCGTCTCGGGTATCGGCTCTCACCGCAGCTTCCCGACGGTGGCCCCGCGTTCACCTCTCATGTCGCCTTCGAGTTCCGGCCCGCCGACACCGGCACGGAACTCGACGTCCACTACCGGATCAGCGACAGCACCATCGACTCGGCGGACTTCATCGCCGGCATCGAGATCGGCTTCGGCCGGAGTCTCGACAAACTCGTGGCGGCCCTCGCCGCGGACCCGCACCACACCGACATCGACACAAGGAGTGCGACATGAGCGAGCAGAGCGGCGGCCGCAGGGTCGTCACGAACATGAGCCTGTCCCTCGACGGCCGCTACGCAGGCCCGGACCCGCTGGACATGGGCTGGGTGATGCCGTACGCCGTCACCGACGTCGCCCGGGATCATCTGGCCGGCCTGTGGCAGTCGGCGACGACCGCCCTGCTCGGCCGGGTCAACGCAGAGGGCTTCCTGGGCTTTTGGCCCAGCGTCATCGGCATGGAAGGAGCCGACCCGCGTGACGAGGGGTTCGCCAAGTGGCTCGTGGACAGCGAGAAGGTCGTCCTGTCCTCCACCCTCGACAAGGCGCCGTGGGAGCGCACGACCCTCGTCGACAAGCCGACGGTCGAAGCGGTGGCCGACCTCAAGTCCGCCGAGGGCGGCGACATCCTCGTCCTGTCCAGCGCGAGTGTCATCAAGGCGCTCCTTGCGGCCGACCAGGTCGACCGCCTCGCGCTCAACGTCTTCCCGGTCTTCCTCGGCGGCGGCCCGCGTCTCTTCGACGACGGCCTGCCGGCCGGGCAGTGGATGCTCGTCAGCGAGACCGCGGGCGAACACGGCACGCTGGCCCTCGTCTACGACCGGGTCCGCTGACCGGCGAGTTCGCGTACGGAGTGCGCCCGGGTGCCGCACGGCGGAGCTGCGACGACTTGCGTTTACGACAGATCGTCGTAATCTTTACGACAGGTCGTCGCATAAAGAGAGGCACCCTCATGGACACGCAAACGCTCAGTGACCGATCCGAGCTGGTCGAGCTGCACGGTCGGTACGCCGACATCGCGGACCTCAAGGAGTTCACCGAGCTGCCCGGCCTCGTCTTCACCGACCCGGTGACGCTCGACTTCGGGTCGGTCGCCGACATCCCGCCGATGACCGTGCCGCTCAGCGATTACGTGGAGACCCTCCGCGCCGCCTTCGCGCCGTACGTGGCGACTCACCACACCATCACCGGCCATGTCATCGAGGTCGAGGGCGACAGGGCGACGATCCATGCGCACGTCCGTGCCGAACACTGGTGCCCCGAGGAGCTCGCCGCCGGCGGACCCGATCGCTGGCTGGTGGTCGGCTTCTACGACAACGAGGCGGTCCGCACGCCGGACGGCTGGCGCCTCGACCGTGTCAAGCTCACGGCGACGCATCAGGAGAACGCGCATCTTTCGAGCGCCGGCTTGGCTTCCCGCTAGGCACGTTCCGCAGTTCGACGGTTCGACGGTTCGACGGCTCGAGGGATCGACGGCTCGACGGTTCGGCGGGTCCGGTGAGTTCCAGGGCCAGTGATTTCCGGCAAGTGAGGGGAGGGGTGGATGCCGCGGATCCGGGGCGCCAGCATCGAGGAGCACCACGAGATGGTGTGGGCCGACCTCGCCGAGGCGATGCGCCAGCTGCTGCGTGAGCGCGACTACGACTCGATCAACATGGGCCACATCGCGACCCGGGCCGGACTCGCGCGCAACACGCTGTACAACTACGCGCGGGACAAGGGCACGTTGGTGCTGGCGCTGACGCAGCGCGCCGGGCGGCCCGCGGTCGCGCGCGTGGCCGCGATC